>PLZX01000088.1:0-6822 GCA_003152325.1 Bryobacterales bacterium
GTGCGCATCCACCAGAGCGACCGCCCGGACGACGACATCTGCCTGCTGTTCGGCCGCAATCCAGGCCGCATGGAGCGGGTGCAGGGCGAAACGCTAGACACCACACAAGCCACGCCGGCGCGCCTGGCGGTGTTCGATGCGCCGCTTGACCCGGAGAGCATCACTTCTCAAATGCGCGAGAATCTGGACGACGAACTCACCGAGGTGAAGAGCGAGAACGCCATCGACCGTATTACGTCGCAGGCCAACCCGCGCACCCTGGAGCGCGTTCCGGCGGGCGCGCGTTTCAAGACGCGCCTGGTGATGGACGTTCTGTGTGAAGAAGATGCGCCGCTGTTTCTGCGTGTGCTCGAAGGCCTGCGGCTGCTGGAAGACGATTCGCTCGGCGGGGGCGGCTCTCGCGGCAGCGGCCGTGTGAGTTTCTCCAAGCTGCGCCTGGTGTGGCGGGGCAGGAACCACTACGCGTCCGGGGCGCCTGAAAAGGAAATCGGCGCGGGCGCGACGCTGGCCTCCATCCAGACTGCGGTCACTGAATCGGCTTTTGCATTTCTGCGCGAGGAGTAATGAACCCGGGACTGGTCGTTAAACTCCGTCCCACCGGGCCCTGGCGCATCGGCCCCGATTCCGGGGCGCGCAACCGGGTGGACTTCATCTACCACAGCGATTCGCTGTACTCCGCGGTCACCGCGGCAATGGCGCGCTTGGGTTCGCTCGAAGACTGGCTGGCCGCGACTGCCCGCGGCACTGAGCCGGCAGTCTGTTTCGGCTCCTGCTTCCCTTTTGTGGATGACATCGGTTTCGTGGTGCCGCCGCGGACGGTCTGGCCGCCGGTATCGCCCTCGGCTCTGTCGGCGCGCGTGCGCTGGAGAAGCGCGCGGTTTGTGCCGCTCGAAGTCGTGCAGACCATGCTGGCCGGGCTGCCGCTCGACGACAACAAATGGAGCGTGGACGGCCCGAGCGAATGCCTGGTTCCGGCCGGACGTCCCGGTCCGTTCCGCACCGCGCTGCGGTGGAGCGCTGCCGTGGACCGTTTGACTGGCGCTACCGAACGCCATTCCACGGCGTGCATCGAGTTTCGCACGGGTTGCGGGTTGTGGACCATCGTCTCCTTCCAGGACGCACCTGCCCATGAGCGTTGGGCCGAGCCCGTGAAGGCGGCGTTTCGGCTGCTGGCCGACAGCGGTTTTGGCGGTGAGCGTTCGCGCGGCTGGGGACGTGCCGAAGCACCCGAGTTCACCGAAGGCGATCTCCCCGAGATGATTCTGCCGGCAGCGAAGCCGCCGGAACGGCCCGTTACCGTGGAGCCGCCTCCGGCCCAGCCGGAAACAGCGCCGGAGATTCCGGAGCAGGCGCTGCCTCCCGCCGAATCGACACCAGTAGGACAGGCCTCCTGGCCCGTCTTCCCCACGGCACTCCCGCCCGGCGAATCGACGATTGTGCCCCCGGTTTCGGAAGTCGATAGCGCCGAAACCACCGCCGCGGTCGAAGCTTCATCGTCCATCGCCGTGCTGGAAATGGAAGAGGAAGCGGAGGTTGCGGAAGCGCCCACGGAAGTCGAACCTGTGGTCGCCCCGCTTGCGGAAGAAATCATCGTGGTGCAACCCGGCTCGCGCGCCCACTGGCTGCTCTCGCTGTTCACGCCGGCGGAAGGCGACTCGGTCGACTGGCGTCGCGGCAACTACACCGTGCTGGCGCGCGGCGGCCGCGTGGAAAGCGCCGCCGGCTCCGGCGAATTAAAGAAACAGATCCAAATGGTGGCGGAGGGCTCGGTGCTGTATGCCGAAGCCGCGCCGCGCGGGTCGGCCGCCAACGTGGCGCCCGACGGCTTCGCGCATCCGGTGTATCGAGCCGGGTTCGCGCTCGCCATTCCGCTACCCGAGGTGCGCTGATGCGGTACCGTGCCACATGCCTGACGCCGCTGCTGGTGGGTGATGGCCGCAAGCTCAGTCCCATCGACTACATGGTCTGGAAGGACCACGTCAACGTGCTCGACCAGTGGCGGATCTTCCGCCTGCTGGCCAAGGGGCCGCGCCTGGAGAGTTACCTCACGCAGCTCAAGAGCGCTGAGAAGCTGGACTTCGCTTCCTGGGGCGGGTTCGCGCAGAATTTCGCCGGCCGCCGCATTCCATTTGAGAACGCCGCCTATTCGACGTACTGGAATCGCGCCATGGGCGACAGCCTCCACATCCCCACCTTCGCCGCGGGCGCGTCAGGGCCTTACCTGCCAGGCGCCGCCCTCAAGGGCGCGCTGCGCACCGGCATGGTTTTTGCGAACTGGCGCGACGGCATGTTGCAGGAAGTGCTGGACCGGGTGAAGGGCGAGCGAGTGCCGCGGAAGCCGGCGGACATCGTCGAGGACCATGCGCTCGGTACTGGCGGCGCGAACAAGATGCGGCTGTTGAGCGCCGGCGATTCCAAAACCATCGCGACCAACCAATTCAAGATCTATTTGTTGCGCACTTCTACGCTGCAACCTCGCGGACCGGGCTTCACGGTCGGGTGGAAGCGGAGCCCCAGCGGCACGGTGGATGGGGCGCGCCCCGATGAGAGCACACCCTCGTTCGCCGAAATGGCTGCGCCGGGAACCACGTTCGAGGGGGATTGGCAGGAGAAGGATTTCCTGCTCAAGCCCGAAGTGAGGCGCACGTTGCGTTGGCCGGATGGGTTCAACCGCTCCAAGATCTTCGAAGCCGTGAATGTGTATGCCGGCGGCCTGCTGTCCCTGCAGCGCCAGTATGCCTCCTGGGCGGGCATGGGGCTGCTGGATCAGAACCTGGATGAGTTGGAAAAGCGACTCGCGCAGGCAAAGGAAAACGGCGCTTGCCTGTTCTGCCTGGGATGGGGCGGCGGCCTCACCTCGAAGAGCGCCTGGCTGGACGCCACCAACGCCGACTACCGGCAGATTCTGGAGCAGTACACGCTCTACAACAAGGCACTCTCGACGGGCCTGCCGTTTCCCAAGACGCGGCGGATCGTGTTCCTGGGTAACCGTCCGGCAACGCTGCCGGGGTGGGTGGAACTGAGCATTCAAGAGTAGGGCAGACTAGAACAGAATTGGGCAATTGGTTACTGTCCCGTTTCTTGCTAGGCTGAAATGCGCTCGCGGTGCCGGAAGCCGACGTCAGGCTGTAGGGAAAGATCTGTTGCGGGCGCAATGGCGCTGGCCAATCGGAATGCCTCTAGGCCGGCCGATGGGCAACGGGCTTTGGGAAATCCGCACCGATCTGCCGACAAAACGCGCGGCGCGCGTGATGCTGTGCCTGTACCGCGAGCATTTGGTGGCGCTGCACGGTTTCATCAAGAAAACGCGAGCAACGCCGGACGAGGATTTGGCATTGGCGCGCAAGCGCCAGAAGGCGTTGATGCAATGAGCAAGAAACACATGGGTTCCAGCATTGATGACTTCCTGAAAGAGGAGGGGGTCTTCGAAGAGGCGCAGGCACAGGCGGTCAAAGAGGTGGTCGCGTGGCAACTCGCCCAGGCCATGAAGGAAAAGAAAATATCGAAAAACCGCATGGCCACGCTGCTGAAGACGAGCCGCACGCAGGTTGACCGGCTGCTGGATGCAAAAAACGACATCACGCTGTCGAGCCTCCAACGGGCTGCGGCCATGGTGGGCCGCCGCGTCACGATCCAACTGGTGTAGCAGCGAAGTGCGCGATGGCATGTACGGCTGTGATGTGCCCCGAGATTCTGGAGCAGTACACCTTCATCGAAGAGTCGGCAGGCTCGCCGCTGGCTTTGAGCTAAAGACGCTTGAGCAGGATGCTGCCGATGGTCACGCTGGCTCGCACGAGCGGGCTGCCGGAACCGGCGTCGAAGGATATCGTCCGGCCGAGGCCGGGCCGACCCCAGTTCGGCACGATGAAGTTCGTGCGGATGATTCCGATCACGGTGCTCAGTTCGACGTGCGCGGAGCAATCGTGCGGAACGTCCAGCTCGACCGAGCCGTTGACGAGCGTTAGGCCGATAGTCTGGGCTTGCCAGCGGTCTCCGCCAACTCCGACGAAGATGTTGCCGTTCACGACGTGCCCCTGGAGGTCGCCGATGACATTGCGCAGCGACACGTTGCCGTTGGTCAGGGTGAACTGGATGGGGCCTGGGAAGCCGGTGACCGTGATGTTGCCGTCGATCGCCGACATCGACACACCGGAGGACAGCGGCATGGATGTGGCCGCCTGCCTTCCCGAGCCGCGCCCGCATATCATCTTCTGCACGGCGTACGATCAGCATGCCGTGGATGCTTTTGAACTGCACGCGGTGGATTATCTACTGAAACCGATCAGCCGCGCGCGGCTCTCGCAGGCGCTAGATCGCGCAAGGGTGCTCGGAGCCGGAGCGCGCGAAGCGGCGCTCGATCGGACGGTGCGCAGCCAACGCACGGGGCCGGCGCGTTTTCTGGTTCGGAACGCAGCGCACTACATCGTGGTTGGAGAGGCGCGCGTGCATTACTTCGCTGCGGAGGAGGGTCTCACGCGGCTGGTTGGCGAGAGCGGCCAATACTGGATGGACCCCACGCTCAACGAACTCGAGCAACGGCTCGATGCGTCGCGTTTTCTGCGTATCTCGCGGGCGCATCTGGTCAACCTGAACGCGGTGTCCGAGGTGTTTCCGCTGCCCGGCGGATCGGGCGAGGTGCTACTCAAGAGCGGGCAGAGACTGGAAGTGAGCCGGCGGCGGTTTCGGGAATTGCTAAAGGCGCTGGAAGGCAACATGTAACACCCGGTGAGCTTCGCTCCCTTCGCGCCGTCTCAAGCTTGTGCGCTCGCCTACTTGATTTCCAGGATGTCTTTCTCTTTGCCCTTCGAGGCCGTGTCGATCTTGCCCATGAAAAGGTCGGTCAGCTTCTGGATCTCGTCGTGGGCCCGTTTTTCGTCGTCTTCGGTGATCGCCTTGTCTTTCAGTAGCTTCTTCACGTTTTCGTTGCCATCGCGGCGGATGTTGCGCACGGAAACGCGATGGTGCTCGGCGGCGGCGTGCAACTTCTTCACCAGCTCTTTGCGGCGCTCCTCGGTGAGCGGCGGAATGGGCAGGCGGATGATTTTGCCGTCGTTGGCCGGGTTGAGGCCCAGGTCCGAAATGCGGATGGCCTTTTCGATCGGCCCGATCTGCGAAATGTCCCAGGGCTGGATGGTGATCAGCGAAGGTTCCGGTACGTGCAGGTTGGCCACCTGGTTGAGCGGCGTCGGCGTGCCATAGTAATCCACCCGGATATGGTCCAAAATTCCGAGTGAAGCGCGCCCGGTTCGGATGGCGGCCATTTCGTGCTGCAAATCCGAGACGGCTTTCTCCATGCGGGCCTTCAGGTTGGCATCGACTTCCTTGACCGAGTTGAAAGTGGATTCGCTGGGTGCTGCGTGCTGTTCTGGCTTCATAAGGACAGTGTCTCCGAATTGCCTTGGGCTCGCCCTGAGCTATTGAATCACGGTACCCACGGGCTCGCCCATCGACATACGCATTATATTGCCTGTTGTGTTCAAATTGAAAACGATAATGGGAAGCTGGTTGTCCCGGCACATGGCTACGGAGGTTGCATCCATTACTCGCAGGCCCTGCGCCAGCACTTCGAGGTAGGTGATCTTGTCGTACTTGACCGCGTCCGGGAATTGCAACGGGTCCTTGTCGTAGACGCCATCCACGCGGGTGGCTTTGGCGATGATATCGGCCTTAATCTCGAGCGCCCGCAGGGTGGCGGCGGTGTCGGTGGAGAAGTAGGGGTTGGATGTGCCGGCGGCGAAGATCACGATGCGGCCTTTTTCCAGGTGCCGCATGGCGCGCCGCCGGATATACGGTTCGGCTACCTGACGCATTTCGATGGCGCTCATCACGCGCGTGGAAACGCCGGTTTGTTCGAGCGCATCGGAAAGCGCCAGGGAATTGATCACGGTGGCCAGCATGCCCATGTGGTCGGCCGTCACGCGGTCCATGTTTTGAGCCGCCGCGGCCACACCGCGGAAGATATTGCCGCCGCCCACCACCACGGCGATTTGAATGCCGGCCGCGGCCACAGCGGCCACTTCCCTTGCCAGGTCTTTGACCTTTTCGGAGTCGATTCCGAACGATGCGCCGCCCGCCAACACTTCGCCACTGAGCTTCAGCAGGATGCGTTTAAAGGCAGGCATTTACGACAAGGCCGGGCTTTCGTGGCCGGCTTCCATCGCCGCCACATCGCCCACTTTGAAGCGGACGAAGCGCGAAATGGTGATGTTCTCTTGCAGTTTGGCGATCTTGGTTTTCACCAACTGACCGACCGTCAAGGTGGCTTCCTTCACGAACGGCTGTTCCAGCAGGCAGACTTCTTCGTAGAATTTGCCAAGGCGGCCCTCGACGATCTTGTCGAGAATCTTCTCCGGCTTGCCTTCGAGCACGGCGCGATCCCGGGCGATTTCGCGCTCTTTGGCCATTACGTCCTCGGTGACGTCTTCCTTGCGAATGAAGCGCGGATCGGCGGCGGCGATGTGCATGGCCACGTCGTGCACCAGCTCTTTGAAATCGTCGGTGCGCGCCACGAAATCGGATTCGCAGTTGATTTCCACCAGCACGCCGAGTTGGCCGCCGTGGTGGATGTAGGTCCCAATCAGGCCCTGGCGGGTCACCCGCGCCGACTTCTTATCGGCCAGCGAGATGCCATGCTTGCGCAGCACGACTTCCGCCTCGGCGATATCGCCTTTGGCTTCCACCAGAGCTTTCTTGCATTCCATCATTCCCGCGCCGGTCCGGTCGCGGAGGTCTTTTACGAGTGCCGCGGTAATTTCCGCCATAGTTCCGCCTTCTTTATGATTCCGTAAAATGGCCGCTCGCTTACGCTCGCGGTTCTGTGCC
>PLZX01000088.1:6911-7054 GCA_003152325.1 Bryobacterales bacterium
GCCGCGAAATCCTGTTCAGTGGCGAGCGACCGGCCTTCCACCACGGCATCGGCGATCTTACTGGCGAACAGGCGAATGGCGCGCAAGGCGTCGTCGTTGCCGGGAATCACGTAGTCGACTTCGTCCGGATCGCAATTGGTGTC
>PLZX01000210.1 GCA_003152325.1 Bryobacterales bacterium
GGCGGCCTGGCGGGGCGCGATCTCGACGCCATCGCCGTGGGCCTCGAAGAAGTCCTCGATCCCGATTACCTGAGATACCGCATCGTCTCCACCGGCTATCTGGGCCGCCACATCGCCGATCACGGCGTCCCCATCGTCGAACCGCCCGGCGGCCACGCCATCTATATCGATGCCGCCCGCATGTTGCCGCACATTCCGCCGCACCAGTTTCCCGGCCAGGCCCTGGCCGTGGAGCTCTACCGTCACGCCGGCATTCGTTCGGTCGAAATCGGCTCCGTGATGTTCGGCGCAGCGGCGCAGCATGAATTGCTGCGCCTCGCCATTCCGCGCCGCGTCTATACCCAGAGCCACATCGATTACGTGGTGGAGGCCATCCTCGAAGTCAACGCCCGCAAGCAGGAAATCCGCGGTATGGAGATCCTGGAGGAGCCGCCCTCCCTCCGCCATTTCAGCGCGCGCTTCCGACCGTTATAATTGAAGGTCCCGAATGCCTGTCGATTGGTATCCGCTCTGGCTCAGCTTACGCGTCGCCTCCTGCGCGACCGTGATCTCGCTGGTCCTCGGGCTCTGGCTGGCCTGGGTGCTCGCTCGCCGCAGTTTCGCCGGCAGAGAAATCATCCAGGCGGTCGCCACATTTCCCTACGCGCTGCCCCCATTGATCGCCGGAACCTACTGCATCCTGACGCTGGCGCACAGCGAGTACGCGTTCACCTGGTATATCGGCGTGCTGGCCGGAGCGGTGGGCGTCTTTCCGCTGATGGTCCGCGGCTCGCGCCGCGCGTTCCAGACCCGCAACCTCAACTACGAAAATGCCGCCCGCAGCCTGGGCGCCTCCGAATGGCGCGTCTTCTGGAGCATCGCGCTGCCCCTCGCCTATGAGCCGATTCTGTCCGCCGCCGCCGTCGCCTTTGCGCGCGTGCTCACCGAATTCGCCGCCGTGGTGCTGATTGCCTTCGCTCTCACCACCGGCATTTCGCCATTCCCGGTGGCGCTGGTGTCCGTCATCGTCGTCATCGCGCTCGGGGCCGTGTACCTCTCCAACCGTCTGGAACACGAAGGGCGGACCCGCCCATGACCCACGTTCGCATGGTCCGCCGAATCCCGCCGCGGTTCTCGCTCGACGTCGATTTCCCCATCGGCCCCGGCGTGACGGCCGTCTACGGTTGCTCCGGTGCCGGTAAGACCGCGCTCCTCGAAACCATCGCCGGCTTCGCCCGCCCCGATTCCGGCCGCATCCTGCTCGACGACGCCATCCTTTTCGACGCTGCCTCCCACGTTCAGCTCCCGCCTCGCCGCCGCCTGTGCGGCTACGTCTCCCAGTCCGATTCTCTCTTCCCGCACATGACCGTGCGGCAGAATCTGGTCTTCGCCGCCCGGCGATGGCCGCGCCTGGAACGTCACCGCCGGGTCGCTGAGATGCTCGACCGGTTCCAGCTCTCCGCCGCCGCCTCCACTTGGCCGCGCGGTCTCGATGCGCCCGCCAAACTGCGCTGTTCCATCGCCCGGGCTCTGGTCGCCGAGCCCCGCCTCCTGCTGCTGGATGAATGCGGCGCCGGTGAATCGCTCCTCCGGCAGATCCGCGAAATTACCCAGGCCCCCATCCTGTTTGCCACTGCCGATCTCGACCTCTGCTGCGCCGCGGCGGACCAACTGCTCCTCCTCGATGCCGGCCGTATCCTGCAGCGCGGCGCCTCGCGTGACGTGCTCGACCGGCCGGCTTCCCTCGAAGCTGCGCGCCTCGTCGGCGTCCCCAATCTGTTCCAGGCCTCCGTCGCCGCGCTCGATCCCGTCCGCAACAGCAGCCGCCTGGAATTCGAGCACTTCTCGCTCACCGGTCCTTACATCCCCGGCCACCTCAAAGGTGACCGTGTCTGGGTGGCTGCCGCCGCCGAATCCCTGCGCCTTAACTCAGGCTCGCCGCTGCCCCCTAATTCCGTGGCGCTTGAACTCGTCCGCGCTTCCTATCGCGCCCATTCCGTGCTGCTCGAATTCTCCTTCGGCATCTTCGTCACCGTCTCGCACGAAGAGTTCGTCAGCCGGAAGGATAATAAGGATTGGCAGGTGGAATTCCCGCCCGAGGCGCTGCGGGTCCTTTAGCCCATGCCGCTGAAGTCGCTCCCTGAGTACGAACAACTGGCCGAACAGGCCCACGGACACCTCTGCGCCGGCCAGATCCTGGGCCTCCGCATGGCGCTCTACGCCATGAACCTGCTTTCCTTGCCCGATCCCGCCGGCGCCGACCGCAAACGCCTTGTCACTTTCGTCGAAATCGACCGCTGCGTCACCGATGCCATCCCCGTCGTCACGGGCTGCCGCCTCGGCAAGCGCGCCCTCAAGTTCCGCGATTTCGGCAAAGTCGCCGCCACCTTCTGTGATCTCCGCGAAGACCGCGCCGTCCGCATTATCGCCCGCGAGGGCGCACGGGACCGCGCCCGCGAGTTGTATCCCGCAATCGAAAGCCGCAACCAGCAGCAGATGCGCGCCTATCGCGACATGCCCGACGACGATCTCTTCGAGATCCAGTGGGTGCGCGTCGCGCTCGCCCCCGAGGACATTCCCGGTTACAAAGCCCCGCGCGTGATTTGCGCCCAATGCCATGAGGCCGTGAGCTTCAAACGCGAAGTCCGCCGCGAGGGCCTCGTCCTCTGCCGCGCCTGCGCCGGCGAGCGCTACTATACGCCACTCTAAATGTTGCGCTGCTACATAACCGACCGCCACGCCGCCGGCAGCACCGCGGTCCTGCTCGACTCCATCTCCCGCGCGCTCCAGAACGGCGTCGACTTCCTCCAGATCCGCGAAAAGGATCTCCCCGCCCGCGATCTTTGCTATCTGGTGCGCCACGCGCTGGCACTGCCCAACCCCCGCCCGACCCGCATCCTGGTGAACTCCCGCGCCGATGTCGCGCTGGCGTGCGGCGCTCACGGTGTGCATCTTCCCGCCCACTCCATTGCGCCGCTCGCCCTCCGCGCCATCGCGCCCGCCGGCTTCGTAATTGGCGTCTCGGCCCACTCGCTGGAAGAGTTACGCGCCGCGGAACGGGAGTCCGCCGATTTCGCTTTCTTTGGCCCGGTCTTCTTCACTCCATCGAAGGCCGCCTATGGGCCCCCGCAAGGCCTCGACCGTCTGCGGGAAGCCGCGCGCGCCGTCTCCATCCCGGTTCTGGCGCTGGGCGGCATCACCGCAGCCCGTGTCCCCGAGTGCCTGGCCGCCGGAGCCACCGGCATCGCCGGCATTTCGATGTTCCAGTAGCCTCATGAAGCGGTGCGCGTTGCTAGGTGGGACAGGCTTCAGCCTGTCAAAGCCGGGCGCAGCCCGGCCGGCGGCTCGCGCGTGCCGCCACTTCATCACTACCGAACGTCTCGAGGTCGCGTTTGGGCTGCAATAATAAAATTATGCCCTGCTCAACGGGGAGGAATCGGCGACCCTCGGGACCTGAGATAAGAGCGATCAGCGTGCCTCTACTTGTCACTCTGCTGCTCACGTTGGCATGTCGCGCATTTGCGGCCGATGCTCTCCATTCAACGTTTGCCTACGAAGCTCTCGCCCGGGAACCGAATATTGTGCTTCCCCTGCTACAGATCGTTTGCGGCGAAGGGCTGCGAACGGTGACGGCAAAGGGCGAGAAGGCTCTCGGCTGTGGAGATGGTTCAATGGAGGAGATTTTGGAATCTCGCCATCGGCCGCGACGCTACGACTGGGCGCCATACGTTCTTTGGCAAGCCGATGGCGTTCTCTTCGGCCATTTTCTTTCGCCAACGAGCGAGGACGCTTTGATCTCTTGTCTTGATTGCGAAACCCATCCGGCGCTGTGGGGAGGAACGTTGCTGCTTACCAAGCATTCAGGTCAATGGGAACCGGTTTGGTATAAGGCGGCCATTATCATCCGACACTGCCTCCGGGTGTCCCTGACCACAGGGCGCCAAATTCTCTTCTGCGAGGAGACGGACGGTGGGATGGGACACTCTATCCACGGTCTCTACACAGTCGATCTCACGAAACCCAAATTCGCTTGGCACAGTGTCGTTTTGATGGCCGATACCTATGGTTCTTACATGCTCGGAGGAGTGCAAACGCAGTTCATTGATCGCGTTTCGTTCGAGGAGACTCCGACGAGCGGGCTTCTTGTTCGGGTCTATGCGCGTCATGGGAGTATCAAGTTGCGCCCCGAAGCCGCACAGGCAGGCGAGGAAGCTCTACCGAAGCCGAAATTGTCGAGCCATGAGATCGACTTCCGGTTGGATGGTGACGCGTTCAAGATTACTGCTGAAACTGCCGCCACGGGGAGACTATTCGGCGTGAAATGACAATTCCGCCGCACAAGGTCAGTAAAACAGGCCTGTCGGAAAGTGGACCAACGGGCAGGCAGTAGGGGTGCCACTCAACCGCTTAAGCGAACAGTGTTGGGCCTATCCGCCGCCCCGCCCCTTATGGGCAACTCCGACCAGATGCGCGCCAACGGGATCACCACCGTTCTCTCATCCAAAGCGTACGATTGGGAGCCGGGATAGACCACCAGCAGGCGTTTGAGCCCCAAGTCTTCCTGCGCCACGCGCATGGACTTGGTCATGCCCGGCGCGTCGCTGTACTTCACTTCCACTCCATAGCGTTGCCCTCCCGCCATCACCAGAAGATCCAGCTCGGCGCCCGATTGAGTAGCCCAAAAATAGCAGTTGCGATCGCCCGCGCCGCGGACGATTTCCTCAATCGCGAACCCTTCCCAGGAAGCGCCGATCTTGGGATGCCCTTCGAGCTCCCGGAACGAGGGGATGCCCAGCAGGGCGTGCAGCAGTCCGCTATCCCGCACGTAGATCTTGCACGACTTCACCTGCCGCTTCGCAAGATTTTCATGCCACGGCTGGAGTTGCCGCACCATCAGCGCTCCGGTCAGCAGGTCGAGGTGCCTCTTCACGGTGGTGTGAGCTTCGCCCAGGGACCGTGAAATTTCCGAAGCGTTCCAGATCTGCCCGTGGTAGTGGGCCAGCATGTTCCACAGGCGCCGCAGCACCGCCGGTGGGATGGAGACCCCGTACTCGCGGATGTCGCGCTCCAGAAACGTGCGCATGAAGTTCTCCAGCCACATACGGCTCTCCGCGTCGTTCCGCGCCAGAAAAGACCGCGGGAACCCCCCGCGCCACCACAGCCGCCGGAGAGCCGCCGCGCCGGTTTCGGAGAGATCGAATCCGCCCATCTCCACAAACGCGATGCGGCCGGCGAGCGATTCCGAACCCTGGCGGAGCAGTTCCGGAGACGCGCTGCCCAATACCAGGAACCGCGCGCGGAGAGGCTTCCGGTCCGCCAGTACGCGCAGCACCGGGAAGAGATCCGGTTGCCGTTGCACTTCGTCGATCACCACCAGGCCGCGCAGCGAACCGAGCGCGGTCATCGGCTCCGAGAGCCGCCTCTGGCTGACCGGATCTTCGAGGTCGAAATACTCGGCGCCCCTCTCTTCGGCGATCTGCCTCGCCGCGGCCGTCTTTCCGCACTGCCTGGGCCCATAAAGCGCTGTCACCGGGTTTGCCCGGATGGCCCTTCGAATCCTCTCGAAAAGCGCAACGCGCTTTAGAAGCATAGTTTCGATCCTTGTAAAGTGAGCATAGCATATTCAATTTGCAAGAACGCAAACCGATTCAACCATCCTTGTAAATTGAGCACTCGCCGCTCAATTTACAAGGATGCCGTTCACACTGGCTTCCACGCCTTCACCCGGTCCCGATCCCGTTCCGGCCAGGCCTTACTTCTCTGCCAGCCGCATGCCACGCATCAGATTCTCAAACCGGGGATCGCTTCGGATCGGCCGGAACGCCGGCGCCACACCGAGCAGAACCAATCCGCCCTCATGGTTGCGATAAGCTTTTTCCAGCCATGCGAATGCCGGCTCCTTTTTTCCCAGAGCCGCGTAATCCTGTGCCAAGATCATCGTCAGATCTTCCCCGTGACTGGCGCCCTTCAACAGGGTCTGCAAGGTCGCTTCGGCCTTGTCCCTCTGCCCCGCTTCACTCTGCTTGGGATCGGCGCAATAGCTATTGTTGGCTTCCGCGGCTCTACTTGCCGGCGATGGTGCAGCGGCGTGTCCCACTCTGGGCCTGGCGCGGTATAAGAAACTTGTCTCTGCGCACACTGGCTGGGTGAGCGGCGGGAACGGTAAAGGTGCGGGGGTCATCCTCAACACACACTTCACACCAGCTTCAACGCCTTCACCCGGTCCCGCAACTGCGCCGCCTTCTCGAATTCGAACTTCCGCGCCGCGTCGCGCATGCTCTCTTCCAGCTCTCCGATAAATCGCGCCCGCTCCTCCGGCGTCAGACCTTCCACTTCCTCGTCGGTTTCGAGCGGCACCGTGACGTAGTCACCTTCCGCCACCGCCACCAGGCTCATATCGATCGGCCTCACGATCGATTGCGGAGTAATCCCGTTGCGCTCGTTGTAATCCACCTGCACCTGCCGCCGCCGCGAAGTCTCTTCCAGCGCCTTCCGCATGCTGTCCGTCATCACGTCGGCGTAAAGGATGGCGTGCCCCTCCACGTGCCGCGCCGCCCGCCCCATGGTTTGGATCAGCGCGCCCGCCGATCGCAGGAAGCCTTCCTTATCCGCGTCCAGAATCGCCACCAGCGATACCTCCGGCAAGTCCAGACCTTCGCGCAGCAGGTTGATGCCGATCAGCACATCGAACTCCCCGCGACGCAGATTGCGCAGAATCCGGATTCGCTCCAGCGTGTCGATCTCCGAATGCAGATACCGGCAGCGCACTCCCACCTCGGAATAGTATTCCGCCAGATCCTCCGCCATCCGCTTGGTCAGCGTGGTCACCAGCACACGCTGGTTCGCCTCCACGCGCTTGCGGATCTGGCCCAGCAGGTCGTCCACCTGCCCTTTCACCGGCCGGATCTCCACCGATGGGTCCACCAGTCCAGTTGGCCGGATGATCTGCTCCACCACCACGCCCGCCGACTTGGTCAGCTCATACGGTCCAGGCGTCGCGGAAACGTAAACCAACTGGTTCACGCGATGCTCAAACTCCTCGAACGTCAGCGGCCGGTTGTCCAACGCGCTCGGCAGCCGGAATCCGTGCGCCACCAGCATCTCTTTCCGCGAGCGGTCGCCGTGATACATGCCGTGCAGTTGCGGGANNGAGTAGTTCTCAATCCCGTGGCAGTACCCGATCTCCTTCATC
The DNA here is from genome assembly GCA_003152325.1 of Bryobacterales bacterium. GTDB lineage: Bacteria > Acidobacteriota > Terriglobia > Bryobacterales > Bryobacteraceae > PALSA-129. Next base: position 7,172 of record PLZX01000210.1, read on the forward strand.
ATCTCCAGGTCGAACATGGTGCGCTGGTAGAGCCGCTGTGCTTCGATCAGTTTTCCTTGCTTCTCCAGTTCCTTGTGCCACCACTCGAGCTCCGTGCGAATGCTTTCCATGGCGCCGAAGCGGGTTTCGTCGCTCATCACGTAGTGCGTCTTGGGATAGATCGGCAGCCGCTGATAAGTCTGCTTCACCTGGCCGAGCAGCGGGTCGATCTGCGACAGGCTCTCCACTTCGTCGCCCCATAGTTCGATGCGATACGCGTTGTCGTCGTACGTAGGATAAAGTTCGATCACGTCTCCTCGCACGCGAAACGTCCCGCGCCGGAAATCCGTGTCGTTGCGGTCGTACAGAATGTCCACTAACTTCGATACAATCTGGTTGCGCGAGATCTTCTGCCCCTTCTCCAGCATCAGTAGCATCCCGTAGTAGGCTTCCGGCGACCCCAGGCCGTAAATGCAGCTCACGCTGGCCACAATCACGCAGTCGCGCCGCTCGAACAGCGATTTGGTCGCCGCCAGGCGAAGCTTATCCAGTTCATCGTTGACGGTGGCTTCTTTTTCGATGTAGACGTCGCTCGAAGCAATGTAAGCTTCCGGCTGGTAGTAATCGTA
>PLZX01000004.1 GCA_003152325.1 Bryobacterales bacterium
TTTGGCGCAGTTTTGCAAGAGCCTCCTGTGACTGGCGGAAAACGGCGATGCCGGGGCAGCGAGATGAAGGTGGGGCTCTGGGCCCCGGTTCATCTTGTTGCCTATTTCCGCAGCGAAGACCGCGATCGCGTCGTGCCTCGCCTGTCGGCGTTGTTGCCGCAGCCCGGAAACAACGAATAGCGGCCAGCACTGGTGGCGCCCCCGCGGGTCTCTGCTACAATTCGTTCGAATGCATCGCCCTGGTATCTGCTATCAATTCGGTGATGTCATCCTCAACCCCGAGGCGTTTTCGGTCGAGAAGTCCGGCCAGATCCTGGCCCTCGAGCCCAAGTCCATCCGCCTTCTCCTTTACCTGATTCAGAACCGCTCGCGCGTCATCGGCAAGGAAGAACTCCTGAGCCACGTCTGGGAAGACGTCGCCGTAAGCGACAACGCTCTCACCCGTGTGGTGGCACAACTTCGGAAAGCTCTAGGCGACGATGCAAAGATTGCCCGGTACATCGAAACCGTCCCCACTATCGGATACCGCTTTATCGCCGAAGTAGTCGAACTCGCCGGTCGGGATCCCGGCCCCGCTGCCGCTCTCGATTCGCCCGCCGCGCCCATACCCAACCGCGGGCAGCGAAGTTCTCGCTGGCTCCTCGCCGGTGCGCTGGCGCTGGCGGCGCTCGCCATCCTCGCCGCCGCGTTCTTCTGGGAACGAACTCGCCCGGTTCAGCCGCTCTGGTCCGGAACGGTCCTCGGCGGTTCCACCATCGCCTCCCACCCCCGAATCTCCCCCGACGGCCAGTTACTGGCCTTCCGCGCCATCATCGACGGCCTGTCTCAAGTCGCCGTGATGAAACCCGACTCCTTCAGTTGGACCGCCCTCACGCACGACCGGACCAACGGCGCCGTCGCCAGCCTGGCCTGGTCCCGCGATGGCGCCAAGATCTACTTCGACCGGGAATGGGACCCCGGCCGCATCTACTCCATCGGCCCGCTTGGCGGCGAACCGCGCCTGGTTCTCGAAAACGCCGGACTGCCCGAGCCGCTCCCCGATGGATCCCTCATCGCGCAGCGCCCCTCCGCCGAAGGCCGCGAGCAGGTGATTCGCTTCTGGCCCGATTCCGGCCGCACTCAGGTCCTTCCTGTTACCGTTCGATTCACCGATTCGCCCAATGTCCGCGCGTTCCCGGACGGGCGCGAGATCGCCGTCTTCGGGCTTCCGGCAAACGCCGCCGGGCCGCCCCGTCCGTTCACCTTGAATCTGCAATCCCTCGAGATCCGCAACCTTTCCCTGGACCCGGTTGCCGCCGAAACCCTCCGCGAGCCCATCGCCATAACCCAGGACGGCCGCTCTGTCCTGATGCAGCGCCACCACGACGATACGATCGATACCGTCGCGGTGCCACGCTCCGGCTCGGCGGCTTTTCAAACGCTGATCTCCCTGCCCGGCATCGCCGCGCCCATTTCCCAAGATGTCGCACCGGATGGCTCCATCTACATGGACCATTCCGGGTTCGAGCGGTCCATCCTCACCCTTAGTCCGACCGGAACCGTCCAGGCCGAGATCCCCGTCCCGCAACTTGCCGAAGGTGGTGGGAATCGCGCCGTGATCGGGCTGCCGGACGGCGGGGTCGTCTTCGACGTGCAGCGACATGGCCGGTCGGAGCTGTTCATTGGGCGAAAGGGCGCCGAGCCTCAACTCCTGCTCAACACCCCGGAATTCGCCAGCGTGCCGGGCGCGCTCCTCGGCGCCGACGCACTCGCCTTTATCATCGGCGCCGGAGACCAGCGCCACATCGCCATCGCGTCCCTGCACGACGGCAGCGTCATCCGGCGTTTTCCAGCCGATGCCCGGCAGGTAACCGCCATAACCGCGCCCGCCGATGGACAGACCATTTACTACGCCTCCACCGGAATCATCTGGGCACAACCCGTTGCCGGCGGCGACCCTCGAAGAATTGGGGAAGGTTACGATCTTGCGGTTGACCCTTCAGGCCAGTTCCTCTGCCTGGGGCGCATCGGCGCGGATGGCTTCCAGCTCTTCCGCATGCGCGCCGCGGGCGGCGAGGCGACTCGCGTAACTCTTCCCCGCGGCTTCAACCTGACCCCGCTACCGCTCTCGCCGACCGCCATCGACAGCCAGGGCCGCGTCATTCTCCCCGTCAACGTTCCCGACGTCTTCTTCTACCAGGCCGCTCTCTTCGATCCTGCCCGCAACGCCATGAAACTCGTTCCGGTGCCGCCCCGCGTGGTGATTGTAAGCGCCGGTTGGACCCGGGATGGCAACATCGACGCTCTTGCCGTTCGCTGGTCCAGTTCCCTTTGGCGTTACCGTATCTCCATGCAAAATAAGCCTGTGCGGTAATTCCATCATCCTTATCACCGCTCCGTCATACGCCCTTTCGCCCTCAGGCAAACAAATCACTCCGCCGTCAAGACAATCACCGCCCGCGAGCCGCAAGCTCCTCGCATGCAACTTGCATGCTTCCTTTTCACCCTCGCAGCGGTTTCGGCCGCGGCTCA
>PLZX01000110.1 GCA_003152325.1 Bryobacterales bacterium
GCATTTCCTTGCAGCCGCCTCCGGCTGGCACCACGCCGACGCCGGTTTCCACCAGTCCCATGTACAGCTCGGCATGGGCCTGCCGCCGCGCGCCGTGAATGGCAATCTCCGCGCCGCCGCCCAGGCAGAACGAGTACGGCGCTACCACCACCGGACGCGGGCAGAACTTGATCGCCGCCGTCATCCGCTGGAAAGCGCGCACAGCGAAGTCGACTTCGTCCCACTCCCCGTCCTGGGCGCTCAACAGGAGTTGCATCAGGTTGGCGCCGACGGAGAAGTGCTCGGCATCTCCGCCGATTACGAATGCCTCGAAGTTCCGCACGGCATTGCTGCCCGGCGAAAACGTCTCGGTCACCAGCCGCACGATATCTTCGCCGACGGCATTCTTCTTCGAGTGCAGTTCCAGGCAGCCGACACCGTCGCCCAGATCGACCAGCGAGGCACCCGCATTCTGCCGCACCACGCCGTTCGCCGCTTTGAACCTGGCGATGCGCGCGATGCCCTCGGCCTCCGCCAGCGGCCGGTACTGGAGGCGGTTGACGTCGAAGCACTCACGGCCGTGGCCCCGGTACCACGCGTCGGCGCCCGCGCCCAACAGGCGTTCGACAATCGGGCTCACCCGTTCGCCCGCATCCCGCATGCGTTTGACGGTTACGGCGACGCCGGCGGCATCCCAGAGTTGGAACGGCCCCATTTCCCAGTTGAATCCGGCACGCATGGCGCGGTCCACGCTCGCCGTCTCGTCGGCGATCTCCGGCAGGCAATCCGCAGCGTAGTTCCACAGGGCGCTCAGCAGACGCCAGTGAAAACGGGCGGCCTTGTCCTTGCGCGCATCGCCGGCGAGCAGTTGAACCAGGCGCTCGGGCAGGTGCTCGGCGTTCTTCGCCATTTCGAGCGACGGGATCTTAGGCCGCGTGGCCGGAACATATTCGAGGGTCTTCCAGTCCAGCACCAGCCGGACCTCCTTGCCCGCGGCGTCCTTTTCCTTTTTGTAAAAGCCTTGCTTCGTCTTGTCGCCGAGCCAGCGGCGCTCCAGCATGGTCTTGATGAACGGCGGCACCACGCCCGAACCTTCGAAGTTGGCAGCCACATGCGCCAGCACATCGACGCCTACCATGTCCGCCAGCCGGAACGTTCCCGTCCGCGGCCAGCCGATCGCGGTGCCGGTCAGTGCGTCGACCTCTTCGATGCTCAGCTCTTCTTCCTGCATCAGGCGCACCGATTCCAACATGATGAACACGCCGATCCGGTTGGCGATGAAGTTCGGCGTATCGCGCGCGAGCACGACCTCCTTGCCCAACAACACGTCGGCGAAGTGCGAGATCCCGGCAATCGCCGCGGGATCCGCTTCGGGCGTCGGAATGATCTCCACCAGCCTCATGTAGCGCGGCGGATTGAAGAAGTGCGTTCCGAACCATCGCCGCCGCACCGCCTCGGGCAGCTTCGCCGCGATCGATGCTACCGGCAGGCCGCTGGTATTGGTGGTCAGAATCGCATCCCGCTTCAGGTGCGGCACTACCTTATCTAATAGAGCCTGCTTGATCGCCAGGTTCTCCGTGACCGCCTCGATGACCCAGTCGCAATCCGCAAGCAGCGCGAGATCGTCATCGAAGTTCCCCACGCTCACGCGCGCCGCATACGCAGGGTCGTAAAACGCCGCCGGCTTGCTCTTCTTGAGCGCGTCGAGCGCTTGCGAGGCAATCGCGCTGCGCTCGCCCTCCTTCGCGGGAATATCCAGCAGAATCACCGGTAGTCCCGCGTTGGCCAAGTGCGCCGCGATGCGCGATCCCATGGTTCCGGCTCCCAGGACCGCCGCTTTGCGGATTACGGGGGCCGGTGCGCGGCCTGAAGAAGCCTCTTCGGCCTGGGTTGGTTTGACTGCTGTTTCAACGCTCATGAGAGTCACTCCTGTTTGGATACTATGCGCAACCTGCCGCCGCGCTTCCCGGCGACCAGCCCCTGCGTCAAGGTGCGCGCGAACTGGGCGGCGATCTCTTCCGAAGACAGTGCGCCATCGGGTTCGTACCACATGCAAATCCAGTTCAGCGCGCCCGCGATGGCAAACGCAGCGATCTTCGTGTCGCACGGGGCTATCGATCCATCGTCAATGCCCTCCTGGATGAACCCGCGCAAGCGGCGGTCGATCTTCCGCTTGTAGTTCCGCACCTCGGTGCGCGCGCCGCTGGTGAGGTCGCCCTCATCCAACCGCATAACGCACCGTCCGAAGTTGAGCGTCATCACGGTGGCATAGGAGTAGATGAACGCCTCTACTTTCTGTAGTCCGGTTCCACAGTGATCGGCGATTTCGTTGAGAGTTTCCTCAATGAGCCCGACGCCCAGGCGGTAGCACTCGATGAGGATGTCTTCCTTGTTGTCGAAATAGTGATAAAGCGCAGGCTTGGTGATGTTCAGCCTATCCGCCACGTCGTTCATCGACGTCCGGCCATAGCTCTTTTCGAGGAATAATTGTGCGGCAGTTTTCAACACCGCCTCACGCTTGGTGGCCACGTCGCGCCGCCGGTCAGCGAATGCTTTACGGGGCGATGGCGAAACGGAGGCGTCTTTTGGCATGACGTTTTGCGCTTAACCCTTGACACGGGGCGGCGCTCCTGATATCTTACCCACCGGTAAGATAGAAACGCAAGAGGATTAAAAGCATATATCGATGTTTTGAACCGGCTCGCGAGCCTCGCGGCGGGACGCAGAAGGCCAGCGTTGTGAAACGCGGCAGATGCATATTGACTAGGCGCTCACCGATGTTTACAAAGACCTTTAACTCCTGAATCCTGTAGAATAGGACGATGCGTTACTTGAAGTGGAGCACATCGCATGCCGTGTTTGTCACGGAAATCGATGACGAACACAAGGAGATCTTTGAGGCGGTTTCCAACCTCCAAGAGGTCCTCTCCAGCCGTGGTCCGTTGCTTGAGATTCGCAAGCTGACGCAGTGTCTGATCGCCTGCACGGTAGAGCATTTTGCTCACGAGGAACGGCTCATGCGTGCGGGCCGATACGGCTCGCTGCGTTGGCATAAGCAGCAACATAATACTGCACGCAGTCGCGTCGGGCAATTCGTCCTACGAATCGATCAAGGAGACACCCAGGCGGGACTCGCGCTGGTCGAGTACCTGAAGTCGTGGCTGCGCGATCATACCCGCTTGGCCGACCGAATGATGGGGGCCTTCCTTCGCAATCAGCAACGCGTCTGCAAGCTAACCTTTCGGGCTGGAACCAAACCGATGGATGCTTGCGATTGGGTCAACGCAAACGGCGACAGATTCAACCCACTCACCAGCAAACCCGGCTTCTGATATGGATGCTATGAAAGCGCTGCAGCGCGTCGCGCATCAGCGTTTCCGGCAACACGATTCGCCGCTCGATATAACAATTCGGGTTATCCTGAGTCCGATGGCTAAGCCCCGTCGCGTCGTGCCCTTTCTCCCGCTGGACGACGCCCTCTTCACCGTCAAGCAGCGCAAGACCGTTCCGCACCAGTTCGTGCTCGACGCCATCGCCGCGTTGTTACCCACGACCCGCCCCGTTGTGTTTTCGGTCTAGTTCAGTTGGCCACTCGGGCGTTTAGGGCCGTACGGATGGCTGACGTGCTGCCCCGGTGGTGCCCCGCGGCCGGGATTCGGCTGCTCGCCAGGCAATCCATGGCTTCCGTGGACGGCGCGGGACCTAATCCATTGGACCGGTGGGAAGCATGCTAACCTGCGGAACGGCAGATGAGAAGGTCGGGCGAGTTCGGCACTCGATCTCGGCTTCCTTCGGTGCCCGTCGAGGCATGAAATGCGCATTCACTGCCGTTCTCAGAATCGCCATTTCCGGTGTCGATTCCAGGAGGAAACGATGTTGAGCGATCGATCTCGAGGGGCAAAATCGAGGGTATTTGAAGCGGCTTGTATTGCAGCAGCGTTCGCCGCAATCGCCCTTTTCCTCGTTTGCATTCTTCCTGCGGGAGCGCAGTCCCAGGCGAGGCCCGAACTCGGCAAGTTCCTTTTGGGCGCGGACATCACGGGGATTGAGACAACCCCTTTAGGCGCCCCGGCCGGGTCTGGCCCCGGCACCCCTATTGTTAGCGCTCGCGCCGGTGGTGCTGCCGGCGCCCCATCTGTGGGTGCCGCCGGCGGGGCTGGTGGCGCTGGCGCGAGAGCCGGTGCGGGTGGCGTGGGCGGGGCCGGCGGGGCAGCCGCCGCGGCTGGTGCTGGCGGGGCGGTTGGGAGAGCCGGTAGGGCACCATTCACCTACCAGGAAGACGGCAAGCCTAGCGACGAGCTGACCATCTTGCATAGCCACGGCTGGAATGCCTTTCGGGTTCGCATCTTCGTGCCGCCCGTCAGGAGCGCTCCCAACAATCCACTGGTGAACGCAGTTCCGTTGTGCAAGCGCATCAAGGCCCTTGGCGCGAAGCTGCTTCTGTGCGTCCACTTCTCTGATACGTGGGCCGATCCCGGAAAGCAGTACATTCCCCTGGCGTGGGAGGGAGAGGACATCAACGGCCTGGAGAAGGAATGGGAAAAGCACGCTTACGATATTGTCAAGACGCTGAAGGACGCCGGGGCGATGCCCGACATGATCCAGATCGGCAACGAAATTACCAATGGCGCTGCGTGGCCGATTGCCCGGGTTCAGTTTCCCGGAACTGGTCAGGCCCCTCCGTTTCCGGAGTATGACGATGCCAAACAGTGGGACCATTTGACGCGCCTGTTGAAGGCGGGGGTCAAAGGCGCGAAAGCGGCGGCGGGCAAGTCACCGCTGAAGATCGCCATCCATATCGACCAGGGCGGCCACGGGGACAGGACCCAGTGGTTCTTCGATCACGTCGAAGCGGCGAAGGTTCCGTACGACATCATCGCTCAGAGTTGCTACCCGCAGTATGGCCACGCGACCCCTGAAGAGCTGTTGAACAACATGGTCCAGTGCGCCAAGCGGTATAAAAATAAGGAATTCATGGTTGTCGAGACCGGCTATAGCGCTGGTGGCCGTCGGGGTGGTGGCGCTCCCGCTGCTGCCGGAGCTGCGCCGGTTGGTGCTGCCCCGGCTGGCGAAGCAGGCGGCGCGGGCGCTCAGGCTGGTGGTGCTGGCGCACCCGGTGCAGGTGCGCAAGCCGGAAATGCTACTGCGGCCCCTGGTGGTCGCGCCGGTCGTGACATGTCCAGATACTTCCTCTGGCCGACCACGCCGGAAGGCCAACTGCAATTCATGGTCGATATGGTGAATACCGTGCGCAACGGGCCGAAAGGAGCAGGCGTCTTCTACTGGGCTCCTGAGAGGGCCATCTGGAACGCTGACGGCAGTCCCGGTCCAGCCGTTTTCACACCGGACAACCTGACGCGGCTTACCAAGCGTCCCGAGAGCCATGTACCAGCGGAGATCAAACCTTGAATGGGGCCCAGGTAGGTCCGAAATCAGCGAGGACCGATCCTGCTCTGCCTCACAAATGTCGGCAACGGGCGTTGTTCGTCAAATCAATATGTGTCACGGGATCGCACTTCTGACGTTTTAGTTTATCGTGGTTGTGTTGGACTGAATGATCTGACCCGTGATCGGATCCTTCATTTGCAAATAGACGTTGATGTGTCCGGAGTGAATCCCCGGCGGCACAACCACGTTCACCTGATACAGATTCTGCCATCCCGGCGCGAGGCCGGAATAACTAGGCGCGGGCGCCTGAATTCCGTCAATGAACACCGTGGGCGTGACCAGAGTCGAATTGAGACCGGAGGAAGAAACGCCGGCCGGCGGCGGATTGGTCACCTGGCCCAACCCCTCGCAGTAGATCACGATGGTGTTGCCTGCTACGGCAGGATGGCTTGGGTCGGCCACCGCATATCCGGCGTTGCCATTTTCAATCGCTCCTTGATTCGGCGCGTTGGTCTCAGAGTAAGGAAAGATCGCCGGTTGAATGGCCGCCATATTCATGGGCGCGGGGACCTCCCCGAAGAGCGTTTCCACCGGCAACGCCCGATAGGGGAAGGCAGTTCCCGGAGGAATGTGCACGTCCAGGACCGCCAGGGCGCCGGCCTCGGGGTTCGCGTCGGCCTCGACGAGCGTGTAGGTCTGCGGGCTCTTCACTTTGAGCGTTGTGGGATCGATGTCGGCGCCGAACCAGACGATCGTGTTGCCGTTCGCGAGCCGCTGGGCGCTGCCGACTCTATCGGAATACTTATAAACGGGAGTTCCGCCGCTGGTACCCGTCTGGTGACGATACTCCCATACCTTCGCCGCCGTCATCGACTTCCAGTCAAGCGCGAGCTCGAGTGCGCGGGTATAAAGTCCGCCCTCAGACGCTGGCCGACCGTTTCCGTTGTCGAAGAGAAGGAGATTCCCGTTCT
>PLZX01000361.1 GCA_003152325.1 Bryobacterales bacterium
CGCTCGAGAAACGCATCCAGCTCCTCCACGTCCGTGAACCGTGCCAAGCCTGCTTCCATCGCCTTCGCCGCTAACAGGGCAGCGGCCGCATCCGCATCCGGAGCGCCGCGGCTCTCTTCGATCGCGATCTCATCGAACAGCAACGCGGTCACGCTTTCCACCCGTTCCGCGCCGCGATTCCACTCCAGCCGCGCGCTTTCCCGCACGCGTTCCGGAAACAAGTCCAGCAGCCAGGCCGGCTCGATTCCGCTGGCGATCCGCACCAGCGGCGCCTTCTGATCGCGCCGGTCTTCCGCCTCCACGGCCACCAAAAACTCTTCACCGGTCACGGTGCTGGAGGGAGCCAATTGCGCCGGCCCTCCCGACGCCAGTTGCAACTCCGCGCCTTGCCGCCGCCGCGCTACACGGTCCGGGAATCCGGCCAGCACCGCAATTAAGAGCGCCTCTTCATCGCGCCCTTTCTGCCGCGCCGGATTCACCATGCGCCGTACCTGCCGAACCGTCTGCGCGGTGCGCGGTTCCCACTGCCCTTCCATGAGCGCCAGCACGTCCGACCGCGTCCGGTGCTTCGCCTGCGCCGGCAGCCGTTCGCCCGCGCTTAGCAGGGCCGCTACGGTGCAGCCGTCTTCCGCCACGCCGCGTTTGCGCGCTTCCACAATCAGCCGCGCCAGCCGCGGATGCACCGGATACCGCGCCATCTCGCGCGCCACCGCCCCCTCCGCGCCCAACTGCCGCAGCAGATCGGCCGCCTGTTCCACCGCCGCCGCCGGCGGAGCGTCCAGCCAACGGAGCCCTTGGAGCGGCCCCGCGCCCATGGCATCCAGCAGCAGCGCCGCCGGCGCCAGATCCGTCCGCATCACTTCCGGAACGTCCTGCGCCGGCCGCCGCACAAAATCCTCCAGCGGGTACAGCCGGATGGCGAAGCCCGGCCCCGTGCGACCGGCGCGTCCCGCCCGCTGGCTGGCCGACGCCTGGCTCACCCGCGCAACTTCCAGCACGGGCAAGCCCGACCACGGCGAGTGCCCCGCCACGCGCGCGAGGCCGCAATCGACGACCGCGCTCACGCCCTCAATGGTGATGGAGCTCTCCGCCACGTTCGTCGAAAGGATGATTTTGCGCCGCTCCGAGGGACCCACCGCGCGGTCCTGTTCTTCCACAGATTGATCCCCATGCAGCGGCGCCAGCAGCCACCCGTGTCGCGCCGCCAACGCCCCACAAGCCGTCTGCGCCCGCCGGATCTCCGCCGCACCCGGCAGAAACACCAACACGTGGCCTTTCTCCGCCCGCGCCGTCACTCGTTCCAGCGCCGCCCGCACCTGCTCCTCAAGCGGCGCCGCCGAGTGCGGCGTGTATTCGATTTCGAGCGGATGCTGCCGCCCCTCCGACCGCATCACGCGCGCCCCGCCCAGATACTCCGCCACCGGCGCCGTCGCCAGCGTCGCCGACATCACCACCAGCCGCAGATCTTTCCGCCGTCCCACTTGCAACCGCCGCAACAGCGCCAGCGCCAGATCGCCTTCCAGATGCCGCTCGTGGAATTCGTCCAGCACCACCGTTCCGACGCGCTCCAGATGCGGATCGGAAAGCAGCCGCCGCGTGAGCACGCCTTCGGTCAGAAAGCGCAGACGCGTTGCCGGTCCGGCTACTTCTTCGAAGCGCACCTGATAGCCGACGGTGGCGCCCACCGCTTCGCCGCACTCGCGCGCCACGAACCGCGCTGCCAACCGTGCAGCCAACCGCCGAGGCTCCAGCACCAGTACGTCGCGGGCGTCCAAACCCAGCAACGCGATGGGCACCCGCGTGGTCTTCCCCGCCCCCGGCGGCGCTTCCAGCACCAGGTTGTTGGCCGTGCGCAAATGTTCGAGAATTTCCGGAACCAGCGAATCGATGGGCAGCCGCACGGTCTTCTTATCTTGGCACGAGCCATGGGGAATGCCAGAGTGACTCCACGTGCTATTCCAGAGGCGGCGCCGCCAGGTGTTCGGAAATGGGACTGGGTTCGTTTCGCACGGCGAGGGCGCGCCGGAGTAAGAGTTTGTGGAGCAAGCGGTTGTAGGGGTCGAGGTACGGCGAAGTTGGTTTACCTTCGGGGGAAACGGGGCGTTGGCGCGGCAGGCACGGATGCGTGGCAAAGACGACATAAAGGTCTCCTCCTCATTCGAGGGTAGAACGGCGGCGAGCGGGACTTGGGGCGACTGGGGCGCAAGGCGTTTGTTTGCAGTAGAAGGATTTCAAAATACGCTGTGACTGGCGGAAAGCGAGGCGACGTGGGGCGGCGTCGGAAGGCGGAGCCCCTGGGCGTAAGTTGATGAAATGGTGTGGGATGCAGCACCGGTGGATCGCGGAGGCACATCCGTCCCCCGCCGTCATCTCGGCCCGCGAAGCTAATCAGTTAGCCGAAGAAACAGGCGTCATTCCCTCGACCAATAGAGCAGATCAATCGAGATCCAGGGCCGCCTTCAGCCCCTGGTCGACTTCACGCAAGGACTCAGAGGGTAGAGTTCCCAGCCTTTTGGTCAGCTTGGCGCGGTCCAGCGTGGTCACCTGATGGCACACGGCAAAGCTCGTCTTCGGCAGGCCGGCAGTCCCACCCGAGAGTTCTATGACGGTGGGGCCGCGCCTGCCCTGCGATGAGGATGTTGAGACGGGGACCACGATGATGGACCTCCATCCGGGCGTTTGGTTGAAACCGTCGTGAGACACCAGGATCACGGGACGCCGGCCCGTTTGCTCGGATCCGGAGCGTGGGACAAGATCGGCCCAATAAACCTCGCCCCGGTTCATCTGGTTGCCTTGCCGGTCTTCACAAGGTGCTCGATTCCGGCCGACTCCAAATCGGCGTCGAGATCCAGATGCGTTCCCGCCATTTCCGCAGCGAAGACCGCGATCGCGTCGTGCCTCGCCTGTCGGCGCTGTTGCCGCAGCCAGCAATCGACGGCCTCACGCGCCAGGGTCGTCGCGGGCACCCCGGTCCGTTCGGCCTCCGCCCTGAGAGCCGTGTAGGTCTGCTCCGGCAGCGGCAAATGAAAGTTCTTCATCGCGTTCTCCTTGAGTGATTATGCCATTAATTGATGGCAGTCAGCGATGGCAACAGCATCGTGGCCTGGCCATGCGCCGGCGGAGAGTCACCAGGCCTACGAAGGGGTACTTTGCACTGCCGCGAACGATTGTAGTCAGGCCGGGGTGTGTCGGGACACCGCTGTCAAGAGCGCGCCTGTCAGACTGCACCTGTGAAGGCCGAACCTTGACAGATGTGCGTTCGCGGTGTATCAAAGGCTTTATGAGTTGGGCATGTCCGCGGTGTGATCGGACCTTTCGTCAGGTCAATCAACGTCACGCGTGCGGGGTCGGAAGCGCTGCTACCTTGCTCAAAGGTAGGCCACCGGCACTTACCGATCTCTACCGGAAACTCGAGACGACCGTAAAGGGCTTTGGCGAGGTGGAGGTAGTCACACGTAACCGGTACGCGCTTTTCCGGACGACACGCATCTTTGCGGACCTGACGGTAATGCGGGATGCGTTGCGCGTGGTGATTCACCTCGGTCGCAAGGCCGGCGCACCGTGCTTCATCAAAATCGGGCAGGGCGACAACCGCGTCTCACACGTCGCCCTTGTCCGGACCGCCGAGGACCTCCGCACGATCATTCCGTTTTTGCGTGAAGCGTTCGACCTCGCCGTGAGTGAAGAGTCATAAGACTCATGCATAAGAACGATTTGGCCGAGGGGCGAGCATAAGGAACGCGTGCTCGCGGTCCGTGCTGAGTAGGGGTCGTGTTGTCTCCGCCCCTTTTTTCGAGTACCATGAGTAAGTTTTGCTCCCGGGATGGGGATCCCGGGGGCCAACATTACTTGGAGGGAATCCATGTCAGATCACGCCGCATTCCGCGCCAGCTTGCGCGGCGAAGTACTCGAGCCGGCCGACGCCGGCTACCATGAAGCACGCAAACTCTATAACGCCATGATCGACAGGAAGCCCGCGCTCATCGCGCGCGCCGTCGACGGGGCCGATGTCATCACCTGCGTCAATTACGCCCGCGATCACGGCATCCTGCTCGCCATTCGCGGCGGCGGCCATAACGGCCCGGGCCTGGGAAGTTGTAACGACGGCCTGGTGATCGATCTCTCGCGCATGCGCGGCGTCCGGGTAAATCCAACCGCCCGCACCGTGCAAGTGGCCGGCGGCGCCGTTTGGGGCGACGTCGATCATGCCACCCACCCCTTCGGCCAGGCCGTGCCCGCCGGTATTATTTCCACCACCGGCGTTGGCGGGCTCACTCTCGGCGGCGGCATCGGGCACCTCTCGCGCAAGTACGGCCTCACCATCGACAACCTGCTCGAAGTGGATGTGGTGCTCGCCGACGGCTCCTTCGTCACCGCCAATGAAAAGCAGCATCCCGATCTTTTCTGGGCCGTGCGCGGCGGCGGCGGCAACTTCGGCGTCGTGACCAGCTTCACCTTCCGCACCCAGCCGGCGGGCACGGTGTCGGCCGGCCCCATGTTCTGGGCCATGGAAGACGCCCCCGAAATCATGAAGCGCTACGAGGAGTTCATTACCAACGCTCCCGAAGAGATCAACGGATTCTTCGCCTTCATGACTGTCCCGCCGGTGGATCTCTTCCCGCCCGAACTGCACATGCGCACGGTTTGCGCCGTCCTCTGGTGTTCACCCGAAGATATCAACCGTACCAACGAACTCCTGAAGCCCACCGCCAGTTGGCCCAAGCCCCTGCTCAACGGCGTCGGCCCCATGCCCCTGCCCGTCCTGCAAAGCCTTTTCGATGGCCTGTACCCGCCGGGATTCCAATGGTATTGGAAGGCCGATTTCGTCGATCACCTGAGTGACGATTCGATCGCCCGCCACATCAAGTTCGGCGCCAACATGCCCTCCATGTTCTGCACCATGCACCTCTACCCCGTCAATGGCGCGGTGCATCGAGTACCCTCCGGCTCGACCGCGTTCAGCTATCGCAGCGCCAAATGGGCGGAAGTGATTGTGGGCGTCGATCCCGATCCCGCCAACAAAGACAAGATCTCCGATTGGGCGCGTTCTTACTGGGACGCCGTTCACCCTTACTCGGCCCCCGGCGCGTACGTCAACTTCATGATGGAAGAAGGCTCCGCCCGCGTCGAAGCCACCTACGGCGCCAACTACCGCCGTCTGCAACAAGTGAAAGCCAAGTACGACCCGGCGAATCTCTTCCGCGTGAACCAGAACATTCCGCCGGCCGGCTGAGTGCTCTCCCCTACTCCGGGTGATGGCACTACCCCCTTCCAGGGGTACGCTGAGAATCCCCACATAGTTTTCGTTGAGAAATTCCGCAAATTGGCTTATTTTGAATTCGGGATGAATCGCAAAACTGTCTGTCTCACGTGCAAGAACAAGGGCTGCACGGCCCATTGCCGGTTCCAGCGGCCCGAACCGGTGAAAACCCAGGCCCCGGCCATCAGGGAGATATCCAAATGATCAAGCTCCAGCCGGGGGCCTGGATCCCATGAACCTCCGCCAAGTCCCGGTCCACATGGCCGAATCTGCCGGCCTTCCCGAGCCGGAATTCTGCGGCGCGGCATAACCCGCGCTTTTAAATTCCCCGCCAAGCTGCATTCCTTCGGCAAATCTGCCAAACTAGCCTGTGATGAAAGTGAAACAGTGGTTGTACGCCGGACTCGGCGCAGCGGCCGTCGCAGCCGCTGCAGTCTATGCGTTGAGGCTCTCTCAGCCACGCGTAATCACCGTTCGCGTCTACAGCGATTATGCCTTCCGCCTGCAACATTCCAACTGGCCCGATCTGCTTGAATCCCGCTTCCGCGATGCCAACCTCATCTTTCAACAGAGTGGCACCGGCGTCCGGTGGAAGGTCGTCGGGTCCAACGACACCGACCCCACCTCCAACCTGGCGGGCATCGACAGCCGCCGCGCCGTCTTGCCGGACCAGGGCGACAGCAAGGCTGACGTGCTGGTCTCATTCACCGGCATGCACGAAGGCCCACGCACCGGCAGCACCAGCCCCTTCTCCCGCGGCGTGATCGTCGTCGATTTCCCGGACCGCACGGAGTCGGCCAACATCATCATCCTGGCCGAAAACCTCGCCCATATTTTCGCCGCCCCCATCGACGCCGCCTGGTTGCAATCCGCCTCCGCCCTCGCGCCGCAGAGCGTCCGCTTCCCGCCCCGCATCGTCACTCTGATTCACCAGTTGCGCGGCTACCATTTCGCGGCCGGTGTGGACGGATTGCTGGAGGGCTCGTGGGGCCAGCGCGCCGTCGACGCCATTGCCCAAGCCGATAGCGCACCCAACTCCAACCACGCCGCGCGCGCGCAACAGATGGTCGGTATCGCCCTGCTCAACGAACGCCGCCGCGACGACGCCGTCGTGCACTTGCGCGAGGCCGCCCGCCTGGATCCGAAGAGCGCCGCCATCCGCGTCGAAACTGCCCTGGCCCTCTCACGCAACGGGCAGGATGCCGACGCCCTGGCCGAACTGGCCGAAGCCGTCCGCCTGGAGCCCAATAACGCCATCCTGCATCAGTCGTTCGGCTCGCTATTAGTCAAGATGCGCCGCTCCGAAGAGGCCATTGAAGAGCTCAACATCGCCGCCCGCCTCGATCCGAAAAACATCAATACGCAGCTCGCGCTGGCCACCGCCTTCTCCCAGCAGTTGGGACGCTTCGACGCTGTCGACGCCGCGCTGCACGAAGCCCTCCGCCTCGACCCCCAGTCCGCCGCGGCCGCTCGCGACCTCGAGCAGCTCGCCGCCAACAAACAGGCGCTTGCAGACGAAATCGCCAGGCAGCGTCCGCGCATCCAGCGAGCGCCCGACGACTCGGACGCGCATTATCGTCTGGGCGACGCCATCGCCCGCACGGGCGATTTTCAGACCGGCCTGCGCGAACTCCGGAAGTCCATCGAGCTTCGTCCCAGCTATGGCCCGGCCCACGCCGAATCGGCCG
>PLZX01000032.1 GCA_003152325.1 Bryobacterales bacterium
TGTAGACCATGTCGTTGAGGCCTTCTGCGCTGTGGGTGGTGGCCTGCACGGGGCAAACCAGCTCGCAGGGGGCGTCCTCGCATTGCATGCAGGGCACCGGCTGGTTGTAGATAGCTGGGTCATTGGGCTGGCCGTTGTAGTAGGTGTCGACGCGGATCCAGTGCATGGCGCGGCCGCGGCGCACCTGGTCTTTGCCAACCACGGCGATATTGTTCTCGGCCTGACAGGCGACCACGCAGGCGCTGCATCCGGTGCAGGAGTTGAGGTCGATGGCCATGCCCCAGGCGTAACCGGGGTACGGGAATTCCGGATACATGGTCAACGCGCGGGGCGGGGCTTCCGCGCCTTCGTGTATGGAGACCGGATTCTTGCGGTAATCGGCGATATCGCCTTTATGAATGATGTGGCGGCTGGCGTCGAGCACGTGATCCATCTGAGTGCTGGCGAAGGCGTAGGAGCCGGAAATCTTGCGCACGTCCATGCCCAGGTCCTGCCACATGGCGGAAGCGGTGCGCAGGCCGTAGGGGTTAAAACCCACGCCCGTGCCGGCGCGGCCGGCGTGCGTGCGGCCATAGCCGAGGTGGAGGGTGACGGCCTGATCCACGTGGCCGGGCTGAACCCAGACCGGAGCGCGCAACGTGCGGCCCTGGTAAGTGAGCTCCAGCATGCTGCCGTTCTCCACGCCCAGCCGGTGCGCGTCGCCCGGGCTGATAATGGCGGCATTGTCCCAGGTCAGTTTGGTGATGGGCTTGGGTAATTCCTGCAGCCAGCCGCTGTTGGAGAAGCGGCCATCGTAGATGGTGGGGTCGGGACGGAAGATCACTTCCATCTTGCCGCCCATTTTCTTCTTGCGCAGTTTTTCGGAGATGGCTTCACCGTGGATGGACGGAGTCTGGGTGGGGAGGGCGGTGCCCTCGACCACGCCGTCGTGCACCGCGCGGCGCCACCAGGTTTCGAAATCCGCGCCTTTGTGCTGTGCGGCCCAATAACCTTTGACGATCTGGTAGGGGCTGGTATCGGGCGAGCCGGTGAGGGTTTGCAGGATCTGGTAGGCGGAGCGGCCGCCGTAGAGCGGCTGGATGAGCGGCTGCTGGATGGTGACTGTGCCGTCGAAAGCGCGGGCGTCGCCCCAGGTTTCCAGGTAATGGGTTTCGGGCAGGAGCCACTGGCAGACCGCCGAGGTTTCGTTTTCGTACTGGCTGAGGTGGGCGCGCAGCGTGGCTTTCTGAATGCGATCGCGCATCCCGAGTTCGACGGGGGCGGTGAAGACCGGGTTGCCGCCCAGTACCAGGAGCAGGTCGACCGCGCCCGAGTCCAGATCTTTCACCAGGTCCTGCAAGGATGCGATCTGGTCGACCGGATTGGCCTCGATGGGGCCGGTGTAGAAGACCGTTTTGCCGACGTTGCCGAGGAAGGCGTTGATGACATGAGCGAGCGCGTGCACGATGGGCGGCTGGTGCTCGCCGGCGATCACCAGGCTGGCGCCCTTATTGTGCAGCAGGTCATCGGCCACCGCGCCGGACCAGCGGGTGATGTCGCCGTTGTCGGTCTGCTTCGGGCCGGCACCCACGTGGAGGCTTACGGCGACGGCCCAGGCGAACTGCTCGATATCGCCGGCCCGCAGGGGCAAGCGATGATCGGCCTTGGCGCCGGTGGGCGTCGGCATCGGCTCGACGACATACAGGCGGTTCATGGGCGCGCCGGATTCGGTGACGCGGCGGCGCTTGGAAAACTGGCGTGCGTAGCGCAGGCTGGCGGTGCCCGATGCCAGGAAATCGGAATCGAGCGAGACCACCACGTTGGCATTCGCGAGGTCGTAGTAAGTGTTGACGGGCTGACCGAACGTCTGCAAGGCCGCGGCGCGCGCGCTGTGCGGGCCGGCCGGATCCCACTGGTGCCATTTCGCTCCGGGATACAGCTTTTGAATGGCGCGAATCTGCTCAGCCAAAGTGGGGGAGGTGACGGTTTCGGTGAGGATGCGGATGCCCGCTCCATTCTTGGCCTTCTGCGCTGCCAGCATTTCCAAAAGGGCGCCGATGAAATTGTTCCAACCGCGAATCTCGCCCTGTAAGCTGACCGCTTGGGCGCGGTCCGGATCGTAGAGTTGCAGCACGGAAGCCTGCGAAAAGATATCGCACGCGCCGAGTGTGGAAGGGTGCTCGGGATTGCCTTCGATTTTAGTGGGACGGCCCTCGTGGCTTTCGGCCAGCACGCCCTGCGCTACGCCGTTCAGGGTGGTGGCGGTTGCGTAGAACAGCGGCCGGCCAGGGATCAGATCTTCCGGCTGCCGCACATAGGGCATGATGTGTTCGGTGGGTTGCCGTGTGCAGGCGGTCAAGCCGGCCAGCGCGAGCGATGCGCCCATGAGCTTCAGGAAATTGCGGCGCCCTTCGGTGCTGTCTTCGTCATCGGCCCAGCCGACGGCCTGCCGGGGGAATTCGCGCTCCACCAGATCCTGAAACTCCGGCGTGGAGGCCAATTCCTCGAGGTTGCGCCAGTATTCGCGGCCGCCGGTGCTTTGCAGGCGGGCTCGCACGGAGGCGAGCGAAAGTTGATTCTCTGATTCGTTCATCGATGGCACGTGGAACAGCTTGTGAGCAGGCGCGGGTCCTGGATGTTGTATTCCTTGACGAGGCGCCGCCCGATTTCTTCCTGGTCGCCGGCCGGCTGGTAACCCATGGTGGTGATGAATTCGCGCGGCCGCACAAACTTCTCGGGATAGCGATGGCAATTCAGGCACCACTCCATTTGCAGCGAGTTTTCCTGCCACGTGAGCGGCATCTTGTCCACCCGCCCGTGGCAGCTCTCGCACCCCACCCCTTTATTGATATGAATGCTGTGGTTGAAATAGACGAAGTCGGGGAGGTCGTTCACGCGGATCCAGTCGAGCGATTTGTTTTCGCGGAAGCTGGCGCGCACAGGCTCGAGGGTCGGGCTGGTGAGCCAGATCTGCGAGTGGCAGTTCATGCACGTCTTGGTGGGGGGGATGTTGGCGAAGCTGGAAGTTTCGACGGTGGTGTGGCAGTATCGGCAGTCCAGGCCGATGCCGCCCACGTGGTGCGCATGGCTGAACGGCACCAGTTGTTCGCGCGGCTGCGCAGCGCGGGTATTGTAATTAGAGCGGTCGAGCACCGTGAAGGCCCACGTCAGGAATGCGAGAATGAACACCGCGCCGAAGATGGTGATGCGGGCGAAAGTGTTGGTGCTGCGGTGAAAGATCTGGGACATGGCCTACGCGCGTCCCGCTTCGCTGTTCAGCATGATCCGTTCGAGCATTCTTGGAAAAGCAGCCCCTACCCAGCCAATTGCCGTTAAATGTATCGGATGCAGCAATTGGAAAATTTGGTTCACGNNTTGTCGAAACCGCGAATCGTCCACCTTGCCAGAGCGAGCCGGCGGCGTATTCCCCATCCTTCCGTAAGGCGTAGAAATCCAGTTCGACGGCCGCCAGGCGCTTCTTGTCATCGTTGAAATTTCGAGAGACGCGCTTCAGCGTATCGAGAATGGCGTCCTTCGGCGACATGCCATGCTTCATGTTCTCGACCACCGTATGCGCGCCGCAAACTCGCAGGTTCTCTTCTCCGCGGCCGGTAGAGCCAGCGCCTCCGACGTCCTGATCCAGCCACAGTCCACCACCGATGATGGGCGAATCGCCGCAGCGGCCTGGTATCTTCCAGGCCATCCCGCTGGTTGTGGTTACCGCCGACATCTCTCCCTTTTCGTTCAGCGCGATGCAATTAATGGTGCCGTGCGGCGGGTGAATGGCATATTCCCAGGCCTGCGCCAGCACTTCGTCGGCAGCTTGAGGGAACATGCCTTTCAACTCCTGCAAGACCGCGGCTTTCTGTTTTTCCGGCGGGGCATCCAAACCCGGGCCCCAATTGGTGTGGCCATTCCGGTCCCTGAGCGACATCTTCCAAGCGATCCAGGCGATCCGCGATTCCTCAGTCAGCAGGTTCTCTTCCTGGAAGCCTATGGCTTTCGCGAACTTAAGAGCGCCAACGCCCACCAGCATCATGTGGTCGGTCTGCTCCATCACGAGTTTGGCAACCTTGGAGGGGGTCTTGATGCCTTCGATGGCTCCCACGGCACCCATGCGGCGGGTGGGCCCATGCACGCAACTGGCGTCCAGTTGCACGACTCCCTCTTCGTTCGGCAGGCCGCCATATCCCACGCTGTTATCGCGCGGATCCAGTTCGACGATGTTGACACCCGCGATCACCGCATCCAGGGTGTCGCCGCCGCCCTTGATGACCTCCACCGCTCTGGCGCAGCAATTCACTCCGCCGTTGTTGCGGTTGGCGCTGGAGATTACGACTAGCCGGGGTTTGGATTGACCCTGAAGGATCCGGACCATGGGTAGCGCGGCCGCACCCAGCACCGCGGCTCGCCTGCTGAAGGTACTCGACATGAGATTTCTCCTTGCGCCATAGCGGGTTACGGGCCACCCTGCCGGCAGCCCCGCCAACCACGGGGAGCCAGATTTTTCGCGAAAGACTTGTCATTATGGCACAGGCCAAGCGGGATAGCGTACTCCGGTTTTGTCGGACCATCCGGCAAGCTACATTTGTTTCTTTTTACAAAGTTTTTACAAGCTCGGCATCACCTTGCCGCTCCTCGTCCGTAGCATCAATCGTAGGGGTCAGGTAGAGGAGGGAATCGTGGGATCAGGACAGGCTGCAGGCAAATCCATACCACCTTATCGTGACGAGCACCTCAAGATCGACTTCGATCAAGAGGCCGCGCTGCTGGATGACGGGCGTATGGCGCTCACCCGCAAGGAATACGATCTGCTGGCGCTGCTGGTGGAACATGCCGGCGAGATCATACCGAGGGAAGCCTTGTTGATGCGGGTTTGGGGCTATGGTGGCGAAGTCAAAACGCGCACGCTGGACGTCCACATCCGGCGCCTGCGCAAGAAGTTGGGGCAGTTCGCGGAGCAGTACATCGAAACCATCTTCGGCATCGGGTATCGCTTCCAGCCGTATCATGCGCCGCGGTTCATGCAATCGGGGAGCGCTAAGCCCGCGGTGGCGGTGACCGCATAGGCCAGCCGACGCCTCAACGGGAGCCGCCTGAAGTCTTCCAACGGCGCCACTAATTCCTCCCTGCGCGACAATATCAGCATATGAAGGCGTGCCTCCTGGCGTCCCCGGCGGCAATTGAGACGCGGCCTCTCCGCTTGACGGAGGTGGCGACTCCGGTTCCCAGCGGCAACCAGGTGTTGGTGCGGGTCCGCACCTGCGGGGTCTGCCGGACGGATCTGCACGTGGTGGAGGGGGAACTCGAGCCGCGGAAATCGCCGGTGGTGCCCGGCCACCAGGTGGCGGGAGTAGTGGAAGCCAACGGGCCCGCGGCCTCTCGCTTCGCGCGCGGCGCGCGAGTGGGTGTCGCCTGGCTGCACCACACCTGCGGCGCCTGCGAGTATTGCCGCGCGGGCCGCGAGAATCTGTGCGAGTTCGCCGAGTTCACGGGCTGGACGGTGGACGGCGGCTATGCGGAATACGTGGTGGCGCCCGAAGACTTCGTGTACGCACTGCCGGAAGGCTTCTCCGACGAGCACGCGGCGCCGCTGCTGTGCGCCGGAATCATCGGGTTCCGCACGCTGCGGGTTTCGGGCGTGGCGCCGGGCGGCAGCCTGGCGATATACGGCTTCGGCGCCGCGGCGCACGTCGCCATCCAGGTGGCCCGCCACTGGGGCATCGAAGTCTACGCGTTTTCGCGGGAGCCGCGCCACCGCCAACTGGCGCTCGATCTGGGCGCAGCTTGGGCGGGCGGCTCCGCGGACGCGCCTCCGCGCCCGGTGGAGGGCGCTCTGATTTTCGCGCCCGCGGGGGAACTGGTGATCGCGGCGCTGCGCGTGCTCAAACGGGGTGGCACGGTGGCGCTGGGTGGAATCCACATGAGCCCCATTCCGCAGATCGACTACAGCCTGCTGTACCAGGAGCGCGCTATCCGTAGCGTCGCCAATAACACGAACGCCGATGGCGAAGACTTCCTGAGGATTGCTGCGGAGATTCCCATCCGCACGGAAACTCGAGAGTTCGGACTGGAGCAAGCCAACGAGGCATTGATCACGTTGAAAAACGGCGGGATTCGCGGCGCCGCGGTGCTGCGCGTCTCCAGGGCTACGGACTATTTCTTGTCCGGATCGCCGGTGATGTAGACCTTCTCGCCGGGATGCACCAGCTTGAGACGCTGGCGGATTTCGAGTTCCTGCTCGGCCGGGTCGTTGGACAGACGCTGGAGATGTTCGCGCATCCGCTCAATTTCCTTGGCGGCATCCAAATTCTGCTTTTCCATTTCGTGGATCAGGCGCTGCTTCTCCATCAGCGCGTGGACGCCATGCGGCCCGCGCAACGTGACAAAAGCATAGGTCGCGACCACCAGGAATGCGATCAGATAGGCAAATCGAGCGAACGGCACTTTCATGGGAACAAAGGCCTGGAACATAATAGTAACATCGCTTTCGCAATTCGCTTCGCACTTTTTTCAGGAAGACATGACCGACAATATTGTGGTTCTCAGCACTTGCTCAGACGAGGAAGAAGCCGCGCGCCTGGCGCGACTGCTGGTCGACGACAAACTGGCCGCGTGCGTCACCGTGGTTCCCGGCGTGCGCAGTTTCTACCGGTGGAAAGGCGCCGTCGAATCGGCGGGCGAGTGCCTGCTGGTGATTAAGAGCTCGCGGGCTTTGTTCGGCGCGGTGCGCGAGGCGATCGAGAAGGCGCACTCCTACGAAGTGCCGGAAGTGCTGGCGTTGGCGGTGGTGGATGGCGCGCCGAATTATCTGAACTGGCTGCAATCCAGCATCCGCGGCGGGCCGGGGAGCGGGCAGTGAACCCCCTGGCGGAGGGACTGGCTCTGATTTTCGATATGGATGGGGTGATTGTGGATTCCAACCCCGTGCACCGCGAAGCCTGGGTGGCGTTCAACCGGGGCTATGGGTTGGAAACTACGCCTGCGATGCTCGAGCGCATGTACGGCAAGCGCAACGACGAGATTATCGGCGATTATTTCGGCGACGGTCTCGGGCTGGAGGAAGTGGTGGCGCGCAGCCGTGCCAAAGAGGAGTTGTACCGGGAGATGGCCGGCAGCCGGATCGAACAGATGCTGCTACCCGGGCTGCGGGCATTTCTGGACCGGTATCGGGCCGTCCCCATGGCGGTCGCCAGCAACGCCGAGCCGGAAAACGTGGCCTTTGTGCTGGATCGCGCGGGCCTCAGACCCTACTTTCGCGTCGTGGTGGACGGCCGTCAGGTGATCCATCCCAAGCCGCATCCGGACGTCTACCTGCGTGCGGCCGCCCTATTGGAAGTAGCGCCGGCCAATTGCATCGTGATGGAAGATTCGCCCACGGGAGTGGCCGCGGCGAAGGCGGCGGGCATGAGGGTTATCGGTGTGCGTACGACTTATGTTAACTTGCAGGGGGCCGACTGGAACGCGGATAATTTTAAGAGCGGGGATTTAACTTCGTGGCTTGGGGCGCAGCGACGGTTGGTCTAAGCTATCTACGGCTGGCGGCACCACTCGCAGTTGGAGTTGGGCGCTCTGCGCACGCGACATCCTCTTTTGCGGTTTCTGCGGATACGAATCAGCTTTTCCAACCTCTGGCGGTGGCGGCGGGGCTGGCGATGCTTTTCGGGGTGAGCTTCTTTGTGTGGAACCGCGAGCGGCGCATGCGGCTCCAGCGTGAGCGGCTGCGAAAGACTTACCACCTGAGTGAAGAAATCCTGAGCGCGTCTTCTCCCGAAGCGATCTATAAACGGATCAACGAGGCGCTGGTGGCCATCCTGGGGGTCTCGCGGGTTCACCTGTACGTGTACAACCGCGCCACGAAAACGCTGGATGCGCTGACCGAGGAGCATGAGGAGGCGGTTTCGATTTCACTCTCCGCGCCGCCGGGCGGAACTTATGCCGGCGCCGTGGCGTGCTACCACTACCGAACGCTGCTGGCGATTCCGGACATCGACCGCAGCCCGTTCCCCATCTCCGGGGGCAGTGGGGAGGAGGCTCCCAAGTCTCTGTTGTTCGTCCCGATGCTGGCTCAAGGCGAGGTAGTGGGCATTCTGGAACTGGACCACGCCGAGCGAGCCCACGAATTCAGTCCCGACGAACAGCCTCTGGCGCAGCACCTGGCGAACCAGATCGGGGTGGCGATCCGGCTGCTCGACCAGCGCTCGGTGCAGGAACAGCTCTACCGGACCGAAAAGCTGGCCGCGGTGGGACGGCTGATTTCGGGAGTGGTGAACGAGCTGCAAGCTCCGTTGTCCTCGATCTCCGAGCTGGCGCGGCGGGTGCTCGACAAGGCGCACGCGTGGGGCGCCGAGAGGGAAGTGGCAACCATCGCGGCGGAGGCGGAGAGAGCCGCGGCCACGGTGGCGCGCCTGGTTTCTTTCGCCGCCAACGAGCAGATGGAAGCCCGGCCGGTCTCGGTCACTGCGCTGCTGCACAACCTGTTGGAGTTCCGGGAAGGCGACTGGAAGGCTTCGGGCATCCGCGTGCGCGATCTTACCACCAGCGAGCCGCTTTTCGTGAAGGGGTTACAGGGCCAGCTCGAGCAAGTGTTTCTGAACCTGCTGGTGCATGCCGAACAGTCGCTGGCGGACGCGCCACAGAAAGTGATTACGGTTCGCACCAGCGTACTGGCGCGGCGGCTGTTGGTGGAAATCGCATTTACGGCGTCGGCGGTATCGGAGAAGCCCGAGGAGGCGGCCGGGGTCCTGGGCATCACCCGCAGTGTGATTGCCGGCCACGGCGGTGAGGTGCGGCTGATTGAAAGGCACGGCGCCGATCCACGATTCGAGATCGAACTGCCGACCGTTACACCCAAGGAACGGGTGGCCGCGGGCGCCATGGCCGGAAGTGTGGCGGATTTCTCGCGCGGCCTGACCGCGTTGGTAATCGAATCCGAAGAGACCGCCCAGCGCCAGCTTCTGGGCCTGCTGGCAGCGCGAGGGTACCGCGTGGTCCCGGTGACCAATGCGGATACCGGTTTGGAACTGGCCAACCGGATGCGCTTCGACGCGGCATTTTGTTCGGATCACGCGCCCGGCCTGAANNCCGACGGCTACCGTGCCGATCTGGCGGCGGATTTCGAAGGCGACGGTTGCTACGTGCTGGCAAAGCCGGTGCAGGAAGCCGAACTGGAACGGTTGCTGCGCGACCTCGAACCCACCATTCCCGTTGCGCGGAACGGCGCGGCGTAGCGCTAGTCAATACGGCATACGAGAATGTGTTCATTTTGATAAGGACAGACCAGTCCGAGCGCGCCCGGGCGTTGTAGCACCACCCAATCCACGCCGTAACGCGCCTTCAGCCGCAGGAAATCCGGGCGCTGAAATTGCTTCCAGCCGCTCCGTGCCTCAACTTGTTCCAACCACTCGGGAGCCAGCGCGGGAAACATGCTGGCCGCGCCACTATCGTGGTAATCCGCCACCATGCTGCGTTGCGAGATGGCGCGAAAACCATGCCCATCTTCTCCGGGAAGGAGCTGGTAGTCGGGATCCAGCGCAAAATAGGCATCCTGAGGCGTGTGCGTGCGAATCCAGTCGAACGCCTCGACCCAGGAGTTTCGCGGCTGTACCCACGGTAATTCCAGGTGGCGAGAATCGGGAAATAGCTGCACCTGTGCCACGGCCATGCCCGCACAGAGAGGAACAAACAGCAGCGCCCATCGCCACATCCGCCGCCGCAGAACCCACCGGCCCAACAGGCATCCGCCCAAGAGGAACAGCAGAACATAGACCAGCAGCAGACAGCGCATGGGCTGAATCTCCGAAAAGCGCTCCAGGGGCCCGGGCAAGCTGATGAAGAGCGCCGCAACAATAAAGAGCGCCTCGAAAGCAGCCAGAACCTTCAGCAGGTGCACCATGGGCCCGAAGCAGGCGCGCCGGCCATACGTAGCCATCGCGACGAGCATGACCAGCGGCGCGAAAATTCCGAGCCACTCATACCAGGCCCAGTTGGTGAGCAGGAAGTAAGGATGCGTTTCTATCACCGCCCGGTAAGCGTTGGAGACCGGAGGGAATAGAGTCAGAGGGAAAACGACGAACATGGCCGGCACCAAGGTCTTCGCCGATTCGAACAATACCAACATCCCGGCCAGCACCAGCAGAAACAGCGACATCAACGGGTGAACGGCCATCGTGAAGACCACCCACGCCGCTCCCGCGGCGTAGCGGCGTTCCAGAATGCTTGCCAGTGCCAGCATGGAGGCTGCAGTGGAAAATGACCTGGTGGTGACGTACTGGTCCATGATGTAGAGAGCCGTACCGGCGACCGGGAGCGTCAGCAGCGAAGCCATCAGCGCCACCCCACACCAAACCGCATGCTTTTCGGAGAAGCAAAGCCGGGCAATGCGGAAGCACGCCAATAGAAAGCCAAAGATGGTCGCCAGGTGCCACAGTAACATCACCGTCTCGACCGGAAGGTGCGACAGGCGGATCGACCCGGCAAGCAGCGTGGGGTACAGCGTCATGCCGGCGTGCGAACCGAAGAACTCGGCATTCCGGGGATACAGAGCCGGATTCAGGTGCTTCAAAACGCCCGGCAGGTAGATCTCGGCATCTTCGACACCGCCGTGATATCCGTGAAG
>PLZX01000131.1 GCA_003152325.1 Bryobacterales bacterium
CGAGATCGCGCCCCGCCAGGCCGCCGTAGGTGGGAAAGCCTTCGGTGAGGATGAGGAGATTGGCCTGGAGCTGGGCGACGCGGTCGTCGTTGGTGGAGAGCAGTCCGCCGATATTGGCGAAGGCGTCTTTCTTGGCGGAGAAGGTGCAACCGTCGGCGAGCGAAAACATTTTCTGCGCGATGCATTTGGGCGACCAATCGGCATAGCCGGGCTCGCGCTCGCGGATGAACCAGGCGTTTTCGGCGAAGCGGCAGGCGTCCAGGTAAAAAGGAATGGCGTGGTGGGCGGTGACGCGGCGCACCTCTTCGATATTGGCCATGGAAACGGGCTGGCCGCCGCCGGAATTATTGGTGATGGTGAGCATCACCAGCGGGATGTTGGCGGCGCCTTCCCGGGCGATGAGCGATTCGAGAGCGGCGACATCCATGTTGCCTTTGAAATCGAGGCGCGCCTGCGTGTCGGCGGCCTCCGGCAGGGGGAGATCGACGGCGCGCGCGCCCATGAATTCAATGTTGGCGCGAGTGGTATCGAAGTGAGTGTTGGAGGGGACGACGTGCCCGGACTTGCACATCACGGTGAAGAGGATGCGCTCGGCGGCGCGGCCCTGGTGGGCGGGGATCATGTGGCGGAAGCCGGTAAGCTCGTCGGCCACGCGTTTGAGGCGAAAGAAGCTCTCGCTGCCGGCATAGGATTCGTCGCCGCGCATGATGGCGGCCCACTGTTCGGTGGACATGGCGCTGGTGCCGGAATCGGTGAGGAGATCGATGAGGATGTGGCGCGCGGCGATGAGGAAGAGATTATAGCCGGCTTCTTTGAGGTAGCCTTCGCGCTCCGCCGGCGTGGTGTGGCGCAGCGGCTCCACGCTCTTGATGCGGAAGGGTTCGATGATGGTGTTCACTGAAGCAGATTATCGCACCAGGCTGAGTGATGCTGCGGATTCACCGCGGACGTGCGGAGAACATAGTCTACACTCAGCCGGGGTTGGACGTGAGCGCCTCCGTTGCGATTTCGGCGCGTCGTCGCCTGCGTTTCATTTGTGTCGGACGCCTTGGTTGAGAGGCGCAAGGAACAAAAGGGCGCTTCCCGGCCGGTTGACGTGACGGGGACATCACGAGACTAATGGAATGCCACACTTCCTCCAACGCCGTATCTGGGGAGTTTGCTTATGACCGGGCACTTCAATAGTTGGCGATGACACGGCCAAGTGGTCAAAAGCCTATTCCTGGTACGTTCCTTGACGGTCGTCATAAGGGATCTATCCGCAGCCGTCGCACGTATCGCCTGCCTTTGCGTATTGTTTGAGGATCTTAGAATTGAACTCGCTGGCCAAACTGCACAGGAGTTGGGCGGATTGGATGAATGCACAAAACCGGGGCGCAAGCTCTACTTTCTTCGGCGATCCATCGCGACACTGTATGAATTCGCCGCGGTGATTCGGGAGTTGGACCAAATGCCATCTTTCCAGATCATCCGCGCGGAGTTCGACGCCGTCGCCGAAAGACAATGGAAGCGAGCGGTGACCTACTTCCAAAAATACGATCGGTACGTCGCGCGACTTCGCAACAACGTGGGCGGCCATTTCGGAAGCGAGGCCGGGGAGTCGGCGATCAAGAACCTGCTCCCCGACGCGGTGGGCCGCCTTGAAGTTCGCTTCACTGATAGGGGCGGCGGTGCGACACTGTTTTTCGCAACTGAGATTGCTGCGACGGGCACGCTTTGCCATGTACCCGGAGCTACGATTCCCGCTAAAGCCCGGAGGCTTGTTCGTCACGCACTTGTTGCGTATCGCTGCGCGACGAGGGCTGTCGATTGCATCGCCGTCTATTACCTGTGGGAGCGATTTGGAAGGTAGACGCGATGTTTGCCGCCACCACCTCGGCAGATTTCTCCGCTCCGCTATACTGTCCACAATAACTCTCTTGAGCATGGGGAAACTGGGGACGCACGGGACGTTTCCAGCCGCCTGCAGCCACTCCTCTTGTGAAACGCCGGGGCAGTCAGCGGATCGGAGCGATCGCAAGCTGCTGGCAGATCTTTCGCGCCAGGCGATTGTCGATCTCGGCGTGGCGCGGGACTGGAGCTTTGGCGCCGCTGGCTGGATTGGTGTAGATCGTGTGTCGGCCACCTTCACGGTCCAACCGACACCCCTGATTCTTCAGGTGGCCGATCAGCTCGTGCCTCTTCAAGCGCGGGGAGTCCCAACGTAGACGGATAGCGGCACAAGTTCGACCAAGTCGGCATCGGCAGTCGCGTCCGGGTTAGGTACCGGCAAGGGTTTACCTTCCTCCAGGAGACACTGAGCCAGATCCTCCACGGCACTGGCGATCATCAGCCGGGCGTCGGCCAAATCGAAGCCCTGCGTGACGGCTCCGGGAAAATCCAGGGCCTCCGCAACCACCATTTCGCCGGCCGCGCGTGGAAGGTGGAAGGCAACGTGGTAGCGGAGCATACGCCCATCATACTGCATAGGGTTAGCCGAAGGGCCCTGTGCCCTCCGCGTCGGGATGACCGGCCCATATCAGTGGCGGGTCTGGTGGGCGGCGGCTTCGAAACGGCTGACCATGAGATCGACCAGACTCATCCAGGCGCTGTCGGGATGTTCGAGCTTGCGGAAGAGGTCGAGGTATTCCGGCTTCTTGAGTCCCATCCCGGCGAATGCCAGAAATGCCAGGGAGTCGGCGGGAATCTCGACGGCTTGTTCCTTGCTCCACTTCTTGGGATCGACGAGGTAGGGGGAAAGATAATCGATTACCGTGCTGACGGTGGCGCCGTTCCTGGCCCGGATGTTCCAAAGGTCGGCCGTACCGGAGCCGCCATGCACTTGAGCCATGCGGCATACCAGGGTGAATGCCTCCAGGTTGAAAGCGGAGAGCGTGAGGGAGCGGGAGCGAACCTCTTCGCGCGGCGCGCTGCCGTTGGGCCGGATCTGGCGCGGGAAGATGCGGTCGCGATAGTAACTAAAAGCCATCTGCTGGGTGCGGGAGTCTTCGACGAAACTGGCCACGGCGGCCACTTGGGCGGTCCACCAGGAGGCGTGGTTGTTGCCGCTTTTTTTCTCGTCGGTGGCGTTCTTGCTGGTGGTGAGCCAGTGCAGGTACTCTTCGAACCACTTGCGGACGGCGGCTTGTTCAGCGGGCGTCCAATAGGAAGTCTGCGACAGGAACTCCATGCCTTGGATGGCGCGGATGAAGGGCCGGCCATCGATGACGCCGGCGCCCTGCCCGTTATTGAGGCCGGGGACGGCCTGGGCAAAATCGAGACTGGGGTTCATGCGGGTCTTGGGATTGAGGAACCAGGCGCGGATATCGGCCGCGGCGCGCTGCCCGTAGGCGGGGTTGTCGAGAAGAAAAGCGGCGGTGCCGAGCGACAGCACGGCGTCGGACATGGCAACCAGCGCGGTTCGGTTGGCGGTGAATCGGGCGGGATTGATCTGACCGTCTTTGCGGATGTACGGGCTGGCGGGATTATCGGGATTGGGCCAGTAATAGGGCGCTTCGCTGTAGTAATCGTGAGAATCGAGTTCGACGCCTTTGGGACGGTCGGTGGTGACGGTCCAGGGGCCTTCCTTCATGCGCTTGTCGGCGTCGGCGCGGAGGCCGCGGACGGGATCGAGCGTCCAGGCCTCTTTGCGGACGATGGCGCTGTGAATCGGCTCGGCCTCATCTTCGGAGACCAGCGTCATCGGTATGTCCGCCTGGGCAAGAGTCGCAACCAGGAGGAGGGAGACTGCAATCTTCACTATTGCGATTGTAGCGGATGCGCGGCGGGACTACCCGGCGGCGCGCTCGTACTCGGCGTTGAATTCGCAGCCGATGAGCGAGATGGCGGCCATAATGTACATCCAGATCAGCAGTGCGATACCGGCACCCACGGAACCATACATGACGTTGTAATGCGCGAGGTGGCGCACGTACCACGCGAAGCCGGAGGTGGCCGCCAGCCACAGGACGCTGGCGAGCATGGCGCCGGGCCAGACGTAACGCCACCGCTGGTTGCGAAAGGGGCCGACGTAATACAGGACGCAGGCCACCAGCCCCGAGGTGGTGAAGGCCAGCGCGTAACGCGCTAGGCGGCTCACCAGCCGGGCCACCCAGGAAAGCGGGCTCAGAAACGGATCGACCTTCATCCAGTGGAGCACGGTGCTCTCCACCTGGCTTCCAAAGAAGATCACGAAGGCGGCGCAGACCAGCGGTACGGCGGAGAGCAGCACGATCCCGATGGAGACCCAGGACAGATGGAAGAAACCGCGATCGCGAGGGATGCGGTAGGCGATCTGAAAACCTTCGATGAGGCTCTTGACGGCTCCGGAAGCGGCCCACAGGGAGATCAGGCCGGCCACGACCAGCACGGAAAGCGGCCGCGCGCCGGTGATGCGGAACTGTTGCACCACCAGATCTTCGGTTCCCGGCGGAACGATTTCGGAAACGAGGTGCTCAATGGTCTTGGAGACGAACTCAGTGCGGGTCTGCACCAGGATGGCGGCGGAGGAAGCCAGCACGGGGAAAAACGAAAGCAGCGCGGAATAGGCGGCGCCTTTGGCGGTGGAGAAAGAGTTGTCGTCGAAAGCGGCGAAAAAGCTTCGCCGGATCAGCCAGGCAAAGATCCGCAGATTGAGCCGCACTAGGGGTAGTGTGGCACATCGCGGGAGCCGATTCAGCCCATCCGCTACTTCAGAATGATCTTGGCCAGGCCGGTGTTGTTGGCGCTATCGACGGCGCGGATGACCACCAGGTGCTCACCGGCGGCGAGGCCTTTGAGGTCGAGCGCGAATTTCTCGCGCGGAGAATCGATCACGCCATCAGCAGCTTCCACCGGGACCCACTCGCCGGCATCGAGCGAGTACTCGCAGCGGCGCAAGGCGGAAGCGGCGTCGGCGGCTTCCCACTCGATGTGCGCGGCGCCGGCGGAATAGCGGACCGCACCGATCGAGACCACCGGCGGCGTGTTGTCGATCAGCACCGGGGGGCTGGTCAACTGGGCCTCGCGAGCGGTGGCGGGCGGGTTGGCTTCGCGATCGGAGGCGACCACCCGGAAATAATATTTCCCGTCGGCGAGAACATCGGCGTCAAACGTGATGGAATTGTCGTGGAGGTTGGTGCGGAGCGGCATCCACTGGATTTGGTCGTCGGCGCGGAAATACACGTTGTAGAGCAGGCGATCGCCGTCGGGATCGTCAGCCTGCCAGGTGATATTGATCTGCTGTGCAGAGGCGCGCGATAGGGTTTGCGTGGGAGTGCCGGCCGACGTGGCGGACGACGCGTCGGCGGTATCGCTGACGGTCACGCTGTAAGCGGCGGACGGCGAAGCGGCGGTGGAGTTTTTGGATGCCGCCCCCTGAGCCGCCTGGCTGGTAACGTTGATGCTCCGCACCACCGGCGGAGAGTTCTGCGGCAGGTACGCCAGGGTTACGCTGTCGAGCATGGGGGTGGATCCGGAACCGGCGGCCCCTCCGGCCATTTCCACTTTCCACTGAATGTAGCGCGCGTTGGGGCTGGTGGTGCGGGAACTGGCCGATTGAGTGAGCGGCGCCGACCAGTCGCTCCAGGTGCGGTCGGGCCTGGCGGAGTTACCGGAGCGCGTGCGGAACGCGAGCGAGCAGCCGGCGGGCACATCCGCGCGCCAACTGAGGCTGCCCCAGCGCGAGGCCGTGCCGGAATCGTGCACGGGGGCTTCATAGGAGCCGGTGGAACCGGGCTTCTCACCCATGCGAAAGATGCGGCCGGTGTTGCCGGTGGCAGCCAGAATCGAGTGCGGGCCAGCCAGCAGGCGCGTGGTTTCGCCTTCGTTGGTTTCGGTGACCAGGGTCACGCGAAGGTCGGATCCCAGGCCGTAGATGCGGCCGTTCTGATCGGTGGAGAAGAGAATCTGTTTTTCAAGCGGCAGCACATCGTAGACGTTCTCTTCTTTGGAACTCCACAGAGTCTCCACGGTGTTATCGGGATTGATGCGATAGACGGCGGACTTGTCGACACCCGGCACTTCCGCCACGGGCGTAGATTGCGTGCTGCCCTGAGCCGCCGCGGCGGGCTGCTGCGGCTTGGATTCGGGCGGCTTGATTTCACCGCCGGGGCCGGCCTGCGCCTCCACCGTAATGGTGGTGGTGACGGTAGGCAGGACGCCGCTCGACAAACCTTGCGCGGCCTGAGCGGCGCTTTGGGCGCGCCGGGCAACCGAACCGCCCAGCGCTGCGGCGTACACCGTGCCATCGGGCATGGGAACGATGGAGCGGATCTCCGGCAGGGGGGCGTCGTAGAGCACAAAGGCCTGGTCCCGCGCGGAAATGCGATAGAGAATGCCGTTCGGTCCGGAGCCGGCCAGCAGGCGGCCCTGCGAATCCACGGCCAGGCCGGTGATGTGTTGTTGGCCGGTATCGTAATAGAGTTCGCCTTTGCCGGGGCCCTCCACGCGGAAGATCTTGCCTTGATCACCGGTGCCCACATAGAGCGCGCCATCGGGCCCGACCGCGAGCGACCAGATGTAGCGAGCCCCTGGCGCGAAGTATTCCTCGGCCTTGCCGTTGACGATGCGATAGACCTTGCCGTCGGGCGACGTGCCGGCGTAGACCGCGCCTTTGGAATCGACGGCGATGGCGAACACTTCGGGCTGTTCGGCGGTGAAGAGCAATGACGACTTGCCGGCGGCGTCGACGGCGTAGACGCGGCCGCGGTGGCCGGTGGCGGCGTAGATGGTGCCATCGGGCGCCTGCGCAGCCATCCAGATGACGGGCTGGCCGGAACTGAAAACAGTGTCCACCTGGGGCGCGAGCGAGAGGCGGCCGTCGCGGCTGAGCGATGTGCCGCTGAAGTGGCCGCGCAGGAAATCGGCGTAGGAATTCAACTCCCAGGTCTGCGTGCCGCTGGCCAGAAGAACCAGCGTGAGTGCCGCCGGCAGGGCGGCCAGAGAAATTGCAAGGCGGGTGAACGGGCGAAGG
Organism: Bryobacterales bacterium; assembly: GCA_003152325.1. GTDB lineage: Bacteria > Acidobacteriota > Terriglobia > Bryobacterales > Bryobacteraceae > PALSA-129. The sequence goes on from PLZX01000131.1 coordinate 6,932, forward strand.
GAAGGCATCATTCCTTGATTTCCACCTGGATGGTCTTGGAGCCGGATATCATCACGTCGCCCGCGTCGATCACCATTTCGGCGATCTTGGAATTGCGCGTCTGAGAGATGCCGGCGAAACTCGATTGGGTTCCGGCCAGGATGAGCGCGGCCGAGGGCGGCGGATCGGGCAGGTCGGCGCCTTCGAGTTGGAAGGCCGGGTCGGTGCGCCACACGCGGACATAAGCGCGGTTGTTGGGATGCAGATTGTTGACGGTCGAAATCAATTGCGCCGCGGTGCGCGGATTGGCGCCCAGAATCTGGCGGAAATCGGTGAGGTTGGCGGTATTGGCATCGGACACGGTGAAGTAGAGAATGCCCGGTTCGGCGCCGATGGGCACCTGGTATTCCACCTGGCGCACGGTCTCCGCGCCGTTCTCACCCACCAGCGAAACGTTGAGCCGCACCTTGTCGCCGGCGCGCACTTCCCGGCGCGCGACGGAGATGCCGTCGATGGCCAGTTCCTTCTTCTGGTCGAAGGCTTCGATGCGCAGGTCGATGCTTTTCAAGCGCAGCGAATCGAAGCCGCTCTGCATCACGTAAGCCACCGGGAACGCCGTGGAGATGGAAGCTTGCATGGCGGAGCCGTTGTCGGAGGCGAACAGGTTATGGATGCGGACGGGTGCGGAGCCGTTCTGAAACTGGATTTCGCCGGTGACGCGAACGGTGGCGGCGCCCACGCTCCGCTCAGTAGCGTCGATGGCTGAGAAAACCGCCATCTGCGCCAGCAGCGGCGAAAGCAGGGGATCGTCCACCATCTGCATCCGGTACGTGTCGATGCGGGTCGAGCCGCGCGAGATGGCGAGCGAAACCGGCACCATGGCGGCGCGCTTGCCGAGTTCGCCCGAAATGGCCGTGTTGCCATCCAGGTTGATGGCACCCATCCATTCCCGCGGGGCGGACAGTTTGAACGACGTGTTGGTATTGGGGACGAGCGCGATCACCTCAGAAAGCGCGAAGGGCATGGAGGTGCCCCCGAGATCGAGGAAGCGATGGCCGAAGGCATAGACGTGGTTGCCGTCGACATAGGTGACCGTGCCATCGGCGCCGACGTTGTAGTCGCCGGCCAGCAGTTCCACACTGATCATGGAGCCGGGCTTGAGGTTGGCCGGATTGCCCATGGCGGAATCGAGCTGGCCGCCGGAGCTCATGCCTTGGCGGGGTTCCAGGCCCAGAGCGCGGAGTTGCGGCGCGAAGACCTCCAAAGTGGCTCGGGTGAAACCGCCGAACGATAGCGGAGTGGCGATATCGGCCATCTGCGCGCCGGCGGCCGTGGCCGGTGCGGGCCGGGGGATGCCGCGGGTGAAATCGGAATCGGCCAACGCGATGGGCGTTCTCCGCGCGGCAGCAGCGGCGCGGGTGGTGGCGGGGCGAATCATGTCTTCAATGGGGCGGATGCCGGCGATGGGTTCCTTGGAGTAAGCGAACCCGAGCGCGATTGCGCCGACCAGTTTGCCGTCGATGTAGACGGGGCTGCCGCTCATGCCCTGGATGACGCCGGTCTGCGCGAGCGGCCCGCCCGAGAGGCGCGCCAGGATGATGGATTCCTTGGGGCCCATGTTATCGAGCACGCCGAGGATTTCCACCTGAAATTCGTCGATGCGCCCGCCGGAGAAAACCGTTCGGCCGGTGCCGTGCATGCCGGCCCGGACGTCCTTCAGCGGAAACAGCGCGGGTGGAGCGGACAAGGCAGCGGCCAGCGCCAGCGCCGCCGGGACCAAAAAACGAGGCACATCATTATTGTACCCGTCGCCGTAACGGAAATTTGACCGGAGCAGTGCCATGCGCTAGGATGGGAGTGCGGGGTGGAGCAGTCTGGTAGCTCGTTGGGCT
>PLZX01000371.1 GCA_003152325.1 Bryobacterales bacterium
ACATTCTGCACCACCCGCTGGAACAACAAGGCGTCAATTTCTGGTGGCTGGACTGGCAGCAGAAGCCAACCACTCCCATCGACGGTCTGAACCCCACGTGGTGGCTGAACTACGTTCACTTCACGGATCAGGCGCGCGAGGGCAAGCGTCCGCTGATCTTCCACCGGTGGGGCGGCCTGGGCAATCACCGCTATGAAGTGGGCTTTTCCGGGGACGTGATTTCTTCGTGGGAGTCGCTGGCCTTCCAACCGTATTTCACGGCGACCGCCGCAAACGTGGGATATGCCTACTGGAGCCATGATATCGGCGGCCACATTCCGGGCACGGTGGAGCCGGAAATGTACGCGCGGTGGATTCAGTTCGGCGCTTTCAGCCCGATACTGCGCACGCATACCACGCGCAACCCCGACGCGGAACGCCGCATCTGGGCTTACCCGGAGCCGTATAGCAGCGTGATGCGCGAAGCCTTCCTGCTGCGCTACCGGCTGCAGCCGTATCTCTATACGGAGGCACGACGCACCAACGAAAGCGGCTTGGCTTTTCTGCGCCCACTCTATTACGACTATCCGGAAGCCGCCGCAGCTTACGAGTCGAAGAATGAATACCAGTTCGGCGACAACGTGATTGTGGCGCCGGTGGCCGGTCCGACGAACAAAGAAACCGGACTGGCGTCCGCCAGCGTGTGGCTGCCGCCGGGCGAGTGGATCGAATGGTTCACCGGCCGGCGCTTCACCGGCCCGCGGCAAATCGAGAGGAAGTTTTCGCTGCCGCAGATCCCGGTATACGTGAAGGCGGGAACCGTTCTGCCGATGCAGTCGCCCGTCGAATATACCGGCCAGAAGCCGCTCGATCCGCTGCTGGTAACGGTCTTTCCGCTGGCGGAGAAGCAATCCACCGAATACCGTCTTTATGAGGACTCGGGCGAAGGCCTCGGCTATCTCGAAGGCCAGAGCGCGCGGACCACCATTCGCGCCGAACGCGCCGGGGCAGGGACTACCGTGATCATCGCGCCCGCCGAAGGCAGCTATCCGGGCATGGTGGCGCGGCGCGGTTATGAGGTGCGGCTTCCCGGCAGTTGGCCGCCGGAAGCTGTCAAGGTCAACGGCGCGGCGGCAAGCTGGANNGAAGCGCTGCTCGATGGATTCGCCGGCAGAATCCAGCGCCTGGGCGAGGCCTACGGCGCGCTGAACGCGCTCACGCGACAGCACGTGTGGTCGCCCGACCCGCTGATCGACGCATGGCAAACGGGAGACCGCCTGACCTACCACCCGCAAACCACCCCCGCCGAGCTGGAGCGATTCGCCGAGGCCTTGCAGAAGGCCGTGGCCGCCGTCGAACAGTTGCGCGCCGACCATCCCGACGCCCCCATCGCACCCGTGTTGCAGTTGTTGAACGACCTGCGGTAGCGTGGTACTCCGGCATGCAGCGTTCGCGAAGAGCCTTCCTGCAAACCACCGCGTTCAGCCTGGCGGCCAGTCCTGCGGCCGCGGCGGATGGCGCGCCGGCGCCACAGGAACTCGGTGCCATGGAGGGCGTGGCATCTACCTTCATAAAGGCGCACGGCGTGCCGGGCTTATCGGTCGCGGTGGCGCGCAACGGCCAGTTGGTTTACGAGCAGGGCTTCGGTTTGGCCGACCATGCCACGGCCGAAAAGGTTCTGCCGTCGCACTTGTTCCGCATCGCCAGTGTCTCCAAGCCCATCACTTCCGTGGCAGTGTTCCAGCTCATCGAACAGGGTAAGCTCGCGCTCGACGACCGGGTCTTCGGCGGGGACGGCATCTTGCGAAACGACTTCGGAAAGCCGCCCTACCGACAGTACGTGGAAGACATTCGCCTCCAAGACCTGCTGACGCACACCGGCGGCGGGTGGCCAAACGATGGCGCTGATCCCATGTTTCGAAATCCCGGCATGAATCATCACGACCTCATCGCCTGGACTCTGGCCAACGCCCGGCTCGGTCATCCACCGGGGTCCCGATTCGCGTATTCGAATTTCGGCTACTGCATCGTTGGCCGGATCATCGAAAAGGTAACCGGCCAACCGTATGAGCGTCACATTCGGGAAGCGGTCCTGCGCCGCTGCGGCATCTTCGATATGCGCATCGCCGGCGATACGCTGGCCGAACGCGCAGCGCAGGAAGTGGTGTATGGGACCGGAGGCCCGGACCCGTACAACATGAAAGTCCGCCGCATGGATTCGCACGGCGGGTGGCTCGCCACAGCGGCAGACCTGGCGCGCTTCGCGACCCATGTCGATGGTTTCTCGGAAGATCGCGACATTTTGAAGCCCGCGTCAATCCGCGAAATGACCACCGCCACCAGCGCCAATGCGGGATATGCCAAGGGCTGGGCGGTCAACCGGGCGCTCAACTGGTGGCATGTGGGAAGCCTGCCGGGAACCACCAGCATCATGGTCCGAACTGCCAGCGGTTTCTGTTGGGCGGCGCTGGCCAACTCGCGCGAGGCCTCCGGCGACACCGGCGGCGCCCTCGACCGGATGATGTGGGACCTTGTGCGGCAGGTTAAGAGTTGGAAGGCCTGAGTTAAGGTAAAATGGCCTCACCCCGAGAAGGAGATCGCCCATGAACCGCACTGCTTTATTGATTGTGGCCGCGTCGCTAACCAGCGCCGGGCTACAGGCGCAGACTACCAACCCGTTGATCGGCGAAATGAAAGCCTTCTACACCCAATACAAAGGCTTCTGGACCAAGGTCGCGGCATCCATGCCGGAGGAGAATTACGGCTTCAAACCGGTGCCGGAGATCCGCTCGTTCGGCGAAATGGTAGCCCACGTGGCCGACCATCAGACCCGCTTTTGCACTTCGGTAACGGGCCCGCGCAAGCCGGGAGACGCCGCCACCAAGAAGACCAAGGCTGAGCTGGTAGCGGCGCTCGCGGCATCCTACGCGGAATGCGATGCGGCGTGGGACAGCATCACCGATGCCAATGCCAATGAGATGGTGGGCCAGCGTTCCAAGCTGGGAACGCTGATCGTCGATGTCGCCCACAGCGAAGAAGAGTACGGCTATATTTCGGTCTACTTCCGCCTCAAAAACATGGTGCCGCCATCGAGCGACCGCAGCGGCGGCCGTTAGTTTCCCTCTACGCCGTAACCAACTGGCGCTTGCCCCGCTGGGTCAAGGGCACGAAGTTGCGCGCGTCTTCGCCGATGTAAATCTGGCGCGGGCGGGCAATCTTCTTGTCGGTGTCTACCAACATCTCCTGCCACTGCGCCAGCCAGCCCACCGTTCGCGGAATACCGAACAGCACGGTGAACTGGTCGGGCGTGAAGCCCATCGCCTGGTAGATGATGCCCGAATAGAAATCGACGTTGGGGTATAGCTTGCGTTGGATGAAATATTCGTCGGAGAGTGCGATGCGCTCCAGTTCGAGCGCGATATCGATCTTGGGATTCCGACCGGTCACCTGGAAGACCTCTTCGGCAACCCGCTTGATGATGCGCGCCCGCGGATCGTAGTTCTTGTACACGCGGTGGCCGAAGCCCATCAGCTTGCGCTTGCCTTGCTTCACCTGTTCGATGAACGCCGGTATGCGGTCGTTGGATCCGATTTCGTCGAGCATGCGCAGCACTTCTTCGTTGGCGCCGCCGTGCAGGGGTCCCCACAGCGCGGCGATGGCGGCGGCGGTGGTGGCGTAGGGGTCGGCGTGCGAACTGCCCACGGCGCGCATGACGCTGGTGCTGCAGTTCTGCTCGTGATCGGCATGCAGGATGAACAGGACTTCGAGGGCGCGGGCGAGCACCGGATTGGCGACGTACTTGGGCTCGGTCCGCTTCCAGAGCATGTTCATGTAGTTCTTGGCGTAGCAGAGCTCCGGATCCGGGTAAATGTAGGGCAGTCCCAGGCGGTGGCGGTAGGCGTAAGCGGCCAGGGTGGGCATCTTGCCGATCAGGCGAACCACCTGCTTGCGGCGGCATTTGGCGTCGCTGATGTTGCGGGCGTCCGGGTAGAAAGTGGAGAGCGCCGCCACCGACCCCATCAACACACCCATGGGGTGCGCGTCGTGGTGGAAGCCATCCATGAACTTCTTGAGGTTTTCATGGATCATCGTGTGGCGCATCACCTCGTGGTTCCAGTTGTCGAGCTCATCCTGGGTGGGCAATTCGCCGTTCAGGAGCAGGTAGGCGACTTCCAGGAAGCTACAGTCTTCAGCCAATTCCTCGATCGGGTAACCGCGATATCGCAGTATCCCCTTTTCGCCGTCCAGATAGGTGATAGCGCTCTGGCAAGAGGCCGTATTCATGAAGGCCGGATCGTAGGTCATCAGGCCGAAATCGTCGGCGCCGTTCTTGATCTGGCGCAGGTCCATGGCGCGGATGCTGCCACGGTAGATCGGTACGGTATAAGTCTGGTTGGTCCGATTGTCTGTAATCGTCAGAGTTTCGTTATCCACAGGTGTATCCTCCTGGATCGCACGGGGCTCGATGCCACCTATGCACGTGGATTTCCACATGCGAATATCGCAAAATCCAACACTTTTATAAACAAATGCGAGGTTTTTGCCAGCAGTGCCTCTGTAACGCAGCGTCTTTTACCGCAAACCTGGGTGCGGACCCCCACCCAGAAATGGGGACGGTCGCATCTCTCGCTCCCCAAGAACCATGGCTTCCAACTGGCTCTCCGCCTGGTAATGCGTGATCCTAAATCGCCGATCATATTTGCTTCCAATCCAGAAGCATGGATTTCCAACTCGCCCATGATTTCCAGACCGGAACGTACGATTGATCATGTCCTTCCAGAGGCGCCCCAATGAGGCCCATCCACGGAGATCCTGTGGTCAACGGCTATATTCACAAGGTCAAGCCGGGGACATAGCTTAGTCTAGATTCATTTGCCTCAGCAGCGTGCGGAATCTCTGGGAAGATCGGAGACGATCGCGGAATTTCCATGATCCATAAGTTCTCTCTCCCTACAACACCCAATTGCACGGCCACGCTCAAAAACCTGAAGTTCGGGGAACCGGACGCCTCGCTCTTCCGCGTGCCCGATGGTTATCGGATCGTGGACGACCCGGTCCTGGCGAACCGCTGACGGACGCATTTCTGGCCGCGGTCCTGATTGTGCGCGGTCCTCCTATCGCTTGACGTCCGCGCAGGAGGGCGCGGGCAACTGGATGACCGGCATGTGGTCGACGTTGTCGAGCTTCGATGTTCCCGCAATCACGATCTTGGGGTCCATGGAGGATCCGTCTTTCGGCGACACGTCCAGCAACGGGATGGCGCACGCGCGGCCCGGAGCCAATTCCATCAGTCCGCGGGCGTTGGGCACCCCGGCGATCACCAGGTGTTCCGGGAGAGGGCCAGGCTTGCCATTCGGGTTCTGGAACGCCAACCCCCAGAATCGCTGCGGCGCCCGCTGTGTGGGCGCGACAAAATAGAAGCGGCGGGCCGGGTCGGCGGTCTGCGCAGCGGCAGGCTCGGCGTCCTTGGGAGCAGTTGCCGTCTCAGCGGTCGGGGCCTGTTCGACAGCCTTCGGTGGTGGCGTCTGAGCGAAAACACCCGTCGCCAGGAGAGTGGGAAGTACCAGGATCCGCATAAGGTCTCCTTGCCGTAGATTCTACCGCATCGCGAAGCTCCCTTTCTCAGTCTGACCTGCCTCGATTTTCTCAG
>PLZX01000143.1 GCA_003152325.1 Bryobacterales bacterium
GTGGCGGCCGATCTTTCCGAATCCATCAACGTGGAACCCGGCAGCCTGTGGGGCCACTACTCTCCTGAGACCAATCCGCTGGGTACGCGGCTCAAAGCTCCCATCCAGGAAGCCGGCAACGTGTCGACGGCCATCGGGCTGGTCAGCCAGAGCGCCTCGGTGGATCCGGAGCGCTTCGCCGGAGTCTGGGCGCTCAGCGGCACCTACGGCGCCTTCACGCCGCTGATGTACACGCCGGCCCGCGTCTGGAGCCAGCAGAACCAGGACAGCCGTTTCCGTGTGGGCGTGCTGCACATTCTGACCGCGCACTCGGGACCGGAGACGGCCGCCGATGCGCGCACGCATTTCGGCATCTTCGCTCCGCAGTGCTGGAAGCTGTTCCCGCGCGGGCAAGTGATCAACCTGAGCTTCTGGGATTACAACGACGTGGCGCCCGGCTACTTCGCCGCCGCCGAGATCGCTGCGCGCGACCCCAAAGTGGGCATCATCACGATTGAAGTGGCGCGCCCCGATTTCCCGGTGGCCGATCGCTCCCGTTTCGCCGACACCGATCTCAAGGCCGCCCGCAAGGGTTTCTACGTCATCCGCGATTTCGCGCCAGGCCAGCCGCGCCACGGCTACGTGATCGCGCAAGGTTCGAGCTCCACCGTCAATCTGGTGCACGAGCTGCCGAAGTTGGAACAGGCCGGCATTAATGTCAAGGTGATCGCCGCCGTGAGCGAGGAGCTGTTCGACCGCCAGCCCGAAGAGTATCGGCGCGCGGTGCTACCGCCCGAGGCCGCTTACGATCTGATGGTGGTTTCAACCGGCACCCGCCGCGTGTGGCCGCTCCGCGGAGTCGGGCCGCTGACCGACGAGTATTCGCTGACGTCCGACTGGGACAACCAGTGGCTCACCGGCGGTCTGGAGCTTGAGGTGATCGTCGAAGCCCATCTCGACCCGGCCTCGGTTTTCAAAGGGGTCGAACGGTTCGCGCGGGATCGCGACGCGCGTTTGGACCGCCAGCGCACGATGCTGGGCGAGTTGGGGAGCTAGGCGGCATTTCACAGAACTTTCGGTCTCTAACGAAAGGCAGTATTGTAACAGTGGATAGTGGACCCACATACTCTGCTTAACCCAAGGAGGGTGACCAGCGATGTATGTGCTTATGAGATATTCTTTCGGGATCGTCGTTGAATCTGTGGTACTTGCAAAGGGAAGGAACCGCATGCGCGTCGCGGCGGCGGGTTTTCCAGACACGATCGAATTGAAACGTTCCGGCCCACAGTGGTTTACCGCAACCCGCCAAGCGGTTGAGTTCGACTTCGTGATGTCCAACGCCCACCCGGGCGAGGGTGTCCGCTCTTCCAGACCTTCCCGTGTTGTCCGGACGGCCGCGCAGACGTCGATCTAATAATTGAGGGGCTGAAGGCGACTGAAGCCCCCCCACCGGCAAGACGGCTTAGCGAAAAGGCGCGAGCAGCCAGCGCTTGGCCTGTTCCAACCGCGCGCAGTCGGCGCATCCGGAGGGACAAGCTTCGACCGCGTGGCCGGCCAGATACTCGATTTGCTCCATCATCACGTTGAGCAGCGCCGCCGGCCGCGCGATGGACTCCAAGAGTCCAGGTGCGGTTGGACTCTGGGAGAGCGCCCGCTCAGGTGCTTCGCGCAGGCAGACCTTGCAGTCTTGGGTCATCTTTTCCTCCCGTTCTACCCCACATTAGGTCCTGGAGCCCCGCCAGAACAAGACATGCGGAAGGATACGCGAACCCCTACACTTCGGTTGTGGTACTTTCCTGACCTGTGGAGAGTACGATCCTTGGGGAATCTCCACGAGTTCCCACCCGGCGGGGCATGCTTGGCGAGCTGGGGAGCTGACCAGCTACCTTACTCCGTCCACCTGCGCCTGCCACGCCTCCAGAGTGGTGTGGATGGCGCGACCCACAAACGCGGCGCGCAGCGAGCGCAAATCCGGCAGTTTGCGGCAGCCGATGGCGTAGCGGTGAAAGCGCTGCTGGCGCTCGAGCGAATCGTCGGGTAGATACACCGGCTCGCGACGGAAGTTGACCAGCGCCAGGCCGCGCGTCAAGCGCGCGATGGCCGGTTCCACGGGCTCCGCCACGCGAAAGAAATAGGTGGCGCGGCCCCCACCGGTAGTGGCTTCCCAAGCCACCAGGCCGCCCGAAGCCATCGGGAAAAAGAACCAGAAGAAGAGCGGCGGCCGGTTGGTTTGGTCGGGCTCGCCTTCGGCGGGAGCGGTTTGTTCGTCCTTCTCCTCATCCGGGCGGATGAATTTGAATCCCGTCATCATGCTATCGGCCGCCGAGCGGGCGCGCAGCGCGTCGAAATACGGCCGCAGCGGCGCGTCCACAGCGCCCGCGACGAGCGCTTCCGGCAGCTTGGGATGGATGGCTTCGAGCGTCGGCAGCTTTACGCTGCGTCCTTCCGGCATGACCGCCAGCAGGCGCCGCAACTGGTCCGGGTTGAGGAACGGAAAAGTGTTGTGCAGCGCTTCGGCGGAACGCGTGTGCAGCGCATTCCAAGCGGATTGCAGGTTTTGGCGGAATTCGTCGGTCTTCTTGGCGAGCTTGCCGATCGCCAGGCTCTCGCCCGCGGCGGTCAGACGGATGGTGTAAGTGGCCTCGTCAAACTCGACCGAATCCACTTCTGCGAGGCGCCATTGCAGCGGCGGCGCGGCCAGCGGAAGCACCGCCAAGTTGCTTCCATAGAGCCGGATCTCCGCCGGGCCGCCGGCCGCCGTGCCGGTATAGCGCGCGACTTCTTCGAGATCCTCCAGCAACAGGCAACGCACCGTGCGATCGCGCCAGGCTGCCAGCAGTTCCTCGCTCATGCGGCCGAAGGCCGGGCCGAACTGTCCAAGCCCGATGCGCTTTCCGGTGAAGAGCTTGAGCTGAAAATCCCATTCGCCAGGCGTGGCTACATCCACGTCTCCCAGGTCGAAGGCGATCGCCGTGCCGGAAGCGGGTGTTACGGTGCACGTCTCCGCGTCAAAGCTCAACTGGCACGGGCCTTGCGAGAGCGCGACGCCGCTCTCATCCAGGTATTGGAACTTCCCCGAGTAGGCGGGCATCCCTCAAACCATCTTGTTGCCACACTCCGGACAGAACTTGGCGCCGGTTTCGACATTGGTGCCGCAACGCGGGCATTCGCCCTTGGGCCGCAGCGGCTTGCCGCACTCCGGACAGAATTTGGCGCCCTGGGTGCGCGCGCCGCAACTGGGGCACAGCGCCGCGGCTTCGGCCGTGAGGTTCATACCCTTGGTGAGATCCTGCTCCTGGAGCTTTTGCTTCATCTGCTCCACCTGGGTCTGCACCTGCGCCGAGGCCAGTTCGGTTTCGATATCCGGCGCGCAATCGAAGCACAACATGCGCTTGGCATTCCAGCAAGTGGTCTGGCAGACCCAATGCGAGCACTTGGGGCACTGCCGGAAATTCGGCTTGGCTTCCTCGATGGCTTCACGGAAGGCCTTGTCGTGTCCCGGTCCCTGCACCGCCCGTTCGATTTCATAGGTGGATCCGCCTACATTGCCCAGCACGCCTCCGAACAGGCTGCCCAGCGTGCGCGCCGCGCTCGACGCCATGCCGATGGCGGAAGGTTGAAACTGCGAACGGAATCCATTGCCGCAGCGATCGCAGAAAAACTCGAACTGGAAACCCTTATCCGTGGAATGATCGGTCTGGTTCCGTGTGAATTGAATCAGGCTCATGCCAACCTCCGCGGCACCCGTGGCTGCTCTTCACCACCAGGTCCGAAGAAAAGGATACCACCGCTCGGGTCCGGATTACGCTTGAAATGACCGCACGGCTTCGCTGGTGCCGCGTCCCCAGGCTTCGATCAGGCGATCCCATTGGCGATTGGCATCCTCGTCGATTTGACGGCGCGCGGCATCGGCGTCAAACCAGGCCAGCGTCCGCCGGATGCCCTGTCCGAACGGCACGGTGGCGCAATAGCCGGGAACGAACCGCTTGATTTTGCTGTTGTCGAAAACCACGCTGACGGACTTGTCGCCTGTCAGGCCGCCCACCGCGTCAGGTAGGCACGCTCCGATGAAATCCGACGGCATGTGCACGATTTGCGGCTCCACGCCCGCCGCCTGGCCGGCAATCCGATAGAACTGGTCCCAGCACATCACTTCATCGCTGGTGATATGAAACGCGTGGCCGATGGCCTGTTCGAGGCCCAGCAACCCGACCAACCCTTTGGCAAAATCGCTGTTGTGGGTGATGACCCATAGGGACGAGCCGTCGCCGGGCACGATGACTTTTTTCCCGCGCCGCATCCGGTCCACCACCGTGTAGGACTTAGTCCAACTGTTGATCGCCAGGGCAATCTGCGTCTCCCCGTAGGTGTGCGACGGACGAACGATGGTGGCCGGGAAACCCTCTTCGCGGTACGCCCGCATCAATCGCTCCTCGCAGGCGATCTTGTTGCGCGAATAGTCCCAATAGGGATTGGCGAGCGGTGTCGATTCGGTGATCAGATAATGCGTGGCGGGCTTCTGATAGGCGCTGGCCGAACTGATGAAGATGAATTGCCGGGTGCGGCCGCGGAACAACTGGAGATCGCGTTCGATGTGCGCGGGCGTGAAGGCGATCCAATCGACCACGGTATCGAAGCGTGCGTGGCCGAGCGCGCGAGCGACCGAGGCCGGGTCGTCGAGGTCGGCAGTCAGGCTGTTTACTCCGGCCGGCAGATTCGTCGTGCGGAGCCCGCGGGTCATGAGCGTGAGATCGATGCCACGCTCCGCCGCCAGGCGCGTTGACGCCGTACTGATGATTCCCGTGCCGCCCAGGAAAAGAACTCGCATGTAGAGGTTGTAGCAGATTGCGCCGGCCCCTCGGCGGCTACCCCTACTCCCCGGGTCACGCGAGATCCGGTCAGGTCTCCTGGCAGGCCGCCCAGATCGCGCGGACCTGGCTCAGTTCGTCCTGGCTGAAAAAATTCAGCGAGCGGAAGAGCCGTTCCAGCCTCTTCCGATGGTGAGAGCCTTCAAAGACGATCACGAAGCTCATCATGAAGACGATCGACGATAGTGCGCAGTAGTGTTGCATAGTCCAAATCCTCCTTGCGGGGGTATCCCGCTTCAACCCATCACCTTTCCATCTTTCTAACTTTCTAACTGACTGGCGACCGCACGGGCGCCAGTCGCGGATGGACTTCCACCGACGGCTCAGCCCGTCTTTCCAGCAATAGAGAGCGCAGCCCACGCACCGAACGGCGGCCGTAGCTCTGCCCGTTTGGGGCGGGGGGTTGCTGCCCGGTAGTCAGATTCCTCAACCCGAACAAGGCTAGCTCAAAGCGGTCCTTCACGCCCGCCTTTTCAAACAGGCGCGAAAGGTACACCTTGACCGTGCCTTCCGAAACCATCAGAGTAGCGGCGATTTCCTTGTTCTTCAGCCCTTGCGACAGCAGGCTCACCAACTGGCCTTCGCGGTTCGTGAGTACCACGCGGCGCGCGTTCAGGAAGCTGTCCGTCAGGGCCTTTTCAAACCACAACTCTCCCGCATGAACCCTTTGCAGGCACTTCACCTGCAGTTCGGCCGGCAGCTGTTTGCGCAGAATGCCGCGAACCCCCAGGCCCATGGCTTGGAACGCTAACTCCGTGGAGATGGCCGTCACCCACAACACGATGCTGGTTTCCGGCGCAGCCTGCTTCAGATCGCTCAAGACCGAGAAGGTGACCTCGTGACTGAGGTCCAACAGGAGCACTTCAGGTTTGTTAATGGCCAGTTGTTCCTGCAGCCCGGTTAGGGTGGCACAGGACGGGAGTAAGTCAAAGCTATCTACTTGGCGAAGCACCGACTCCAACCCCCTGGCCAAGATGGGTTCGCCGCTACATAGAAGAATCCGGGGCACGAGCACCTCCTGCAACATTCCGCGTTTTCAGGGTACGCGATGTTGCGTGTCCGTATTGTCAGCCAGATGGCAGGTCCGTACCAGTGCCATTGGTACCAGCGGGGTAAGGTCTAAGGTATTCGATGTAAACTAAAGTTAGAAACCGGCATGTGCGCCAAGGCGAAAGGTGCGCGCCCATACCTCGGCGCCGCAGTTATTTCGCCGGATCGGCCGGTTTCGCAAACTTGGCGTCATCCACTGGGACGTTGTCCTGCACGTCTTTGATTTGGATAGTGAAGCGCCCGTTGGGCCGCGCCAGCGTCCAGCGCAGCGGAACCTTCACACCATCGAATTCCCTGTAATCGGCGTAATCGATCTGAACCGGCATGCGGCCCATGGGGGTAGCAGTAGTGCGAACCATGCGGAGCAGCAACCCCGACTGCTTGTCGAAGTCCAACCGCACCGCGATGCCGCCGGGCCTGGTTCCTTGCAGCACGTCGCAATCCACACCGTTCACTTGTTCGGGCCGGCCGCGGCGCAGTTGCGGGAAAAGTTCCTTCAGGCGCAGAGCCAGCGAGAATTCGGCGTCGAGCGCCGCGCTTCCTGCTTCGGCTTCTGACATCTGGTGCGCCGCGCCGCCCGTGCTGCCGGTCCAGCCCACGGTTCCATCGAAGGCCGTCATGCTCTCGCGTCCGCCCATGTGCGAAACGGAGACGCGCTTGTTGGGAGCCTTGGTATACAGTTCGATGGGCGTTTCATTGCCGCCAAAGAGAATCGCACCCTTCATGACGCGGCTGTTGATCCTCTTGATGGCATCAGCGCCGCCCACGGCCGTGAGATACTTATCGGCGATCTGGTCTGGCGTAACGGTTGCCGCGCCGGCGGGCGGAGCGGTTGGCGCCGCCGGCCGCGCCGCCATGGTGTCCGACTCTTGAACCGGCGGCATGTTCACCGGGTTGGCCGACCCGCGGTGGCAGGAGAAGCACGTAACCCGGAGCTGTCCGCGGAAGCTGTCCTTGTTGATCCCCAGGCTCATGGTGATCATTTCCCGCGCGGTCTTCTTGGGACCCTTGTCGTCCGCCTCAGGCTTACCCTGCACGTGGCAGAATTCGCAATCGACACCCAGCGACGCCGAAATGAACTGCATGGATGCCGTCAACTGGTCGGCGGGCGTTCCCTTCAGCGCGGTGATGTTCTTGTACACCTGCTCCGCGGTCTTGACGTCGGCCGCTTGGCCGCGCGCGGGCGGCGTGGTGTAGGCAACCGTCGCAACCATTGCGGCGGCCAAAAGAATCATGCTGGCAAACCGGCGCATAGCCGTCCGGCGGGTGGTTTGAGTGCTCATTCGAATATCCCTTCGCCCTAGAATTGTACCCGATCCAAAGGGAATTGGCTGGCTTCGTACCTTCCGCCCGCCCCACGTCCGGCAAGAAGCGCGCTGGATTGGGGCATATCACCCATCGCGAGTCCGCCGGGCACCTCCCAAGCCGTTGAAAAGGATAGGCGATCCTTTGGTAGGAGAGGTGCTACTCTGACTGTTCCGAGGCGCAAACTATGTTTCGATTTGATCAATTGATCCGCCGTGACATGATCATCCGCGATGTGAAGCAACGACACCCTGAAACCGTTCCCGTATTTGAGGAATTCCGCTTCCGATCGTCATGCGACGATTGCGAAATCGAAACTGTGGCGCGCAAGAACGGGCTCAATGTTCTGGACGTGGTAGAGGCTCTCAACCAAGCCGCGTTCCAGTCAAAGAAAGACACCGAACATGCAAGTAACTAAGCCTCCGCGCAAGAAAATGAAGCGCCACGGCAACCAGCCGCTGGATGTCTTCTTCTCTCCCAAGACGGTCGCCGTAATCGGCGCTACGGAAACCCTCGGCAGCGTCGGGCGCACGCTTCTCTGGAACCTGGTGACCAGCCCTTTCGGTGGGACAGTCTACCCGGTGAACCCCAAGCGGGCCAGCGTTTTGGGGATCAAGGCCTACCCCTCGATTGCGGAGGTTCCGGAGGAGGTGGATCTTGCGGTGATCGTCACGCCGCCGCCCAGCATTCCGGGAATCATCAAGGATTGCGGAGAGCATGGCGTTCGCGGAGCGGTGGTAATTTCGGCCGGCTTCAAGGAGATCGGGCCGGAAGGCGCGGCCCTGGAACAGAGGTTGCTGGAGGAAGCGCAGGCCGCCGACATCCGCGTGATCGGGCCGAACTGCCTGGGCGTGATGAGCCCGCTCACGGGCCTCAATGCCACCTTCGCCACCACCATCGCGCGGCCCGGATCGGTCGGATTCATCAGCCAGAGCGGCGCGCTGTGTACGGCGGTGCTCGACTGGAGCCTCAAGGAAATGGTGGGTTTCAGCGCATTCGTTTCGGTCGGCTCCATGGTGGACGTCGGCTGGGGCGACCTCATCTATCACCTGGGTAACGATCCCAAAACGCGCTCCATCGTCATCTACATGGAATCCATCGGGAACGCCCGGTCGTTCCTTTCGGCGGCGCGGGAAGTGGCGCTGAACAAGCCCATTATCGTCATCAAACCGGGCCGCTCGGCCGCCGCCGCCAAGGCCGCGGCGTCCCACACGGGTGCGCTGACCGGCAGCGATGAAGTGCTGGATGCCGCCTTCCGGCGCAGCGGCGTGCTGCGCGTCAACAACATCGCCGACCTGTTCTACATGGCCGAAGTACTTTCCAAGCAGCCCAGCCCGCGCGGTCCGCGTCTCACCATCGTGACCAACGCCGGCGGCCCCGGCGTGCT
>PLZX01000253.1 GCA_003152325.1 Bryobacterales bacterium
CGTCCGCAACCTCCTGCGGCATGAGGTTGATCCGCACCGCAATGCCCAGCGATTCCAGCGCCTCGAATATACCGCTGTGGAGGCTGGCAACCGACTCGCCTCGTAATGGCCGCGACGCGCCGGGGCCTCCGCTGGTGGAGATGTCGACGACATGCTTCTGAAAGTCGAACTGAATTTCGAAGACCCCTGGCGCGTACGGGATTGGTCCCGTCGTCAGCCCACGGGAGTTGACATATAGCGTGACGTGCCACCAGTGATTCATGGGCGGGGAGAGGGCCATGCGAACGTTGCCGGCGATTTGCGTCCACATGTGAAGGGTGCGGTAGGTCTGCTGCCATTCGTTCAGCGGCAAGGGCGGCCAGCCCTCCGAGCGACTCATATGTTCCGTGTCGCCAGTTTACCCCAAGAGTAGTTACGTTCGCCGTTGCACCGCAGGGATTACGGTACTTAATCGTACGGTTGAGCTGGGGCCAACGCCGGTCGCCTTGGCATACTATACTGATTGAAACCTCGATGGCGGTCCTGGTCGAGTTTCGCGCTGTAACTTACCAAATCGGCGGCCGTGAGATTCTCCAGGGAATCGACCTGTGCGTTGAAGAGGGCGAAACGGTGGCGCTGCTGGGGCGGAGCGGTTCGGGTAAGACGACTTTGCTCAAGATGGTAAACCGGCTGGTGGAGCCCACGGGCGGCGAAGTAAGGTTCGAAGGCAAGCCCGTCACAGACTGGGATCCGATTCGCCTGCGGCGTCGTATCGGTTATGTGATCCAGGAGGGCGGACTCTTCCCGCACGCGACCGTCGCTGAGAACGTCGGGCTTGTTCCCAAGCTGGAAGGCTGGCGGGAGGAACGAATACGAAGCCGCACGGTGGAGTTGCTTGAAGCCATGAGCCTGCCCGCGCCGGTATACGGATTGCGCTATCCAAGACAGCTTTCCGGCGGCGAAAAGCAGAGGGTTGGAATCGCACGCGCGCTGGCGGCGGATCCGCCGTTGCTGTTGCTCGATGAACCATTCGCGGCGCTCGACCCAGTGACCCGGTTCGAGATGCAGCAGCGCTTCGCGAGACTGCAGCGAACCTTCGGTAAGACCGCGCTTTTCGTCACCCACGACATTCGCGAGGCCCTGATGCTCGGAACCCGGATCGCGCTGGTGAAGGAGGGGCGGCTCGAATTGATGGCCCGGGCGGAAGAGTTTGTTCAGGCGCGTTCCCCGGAGGCGAGGGCGTTCCTGGCCACCCTGGGAGGGGGACCACCCGGCGAATCGCATGCGACCCGCTGAGATCGCCAGACTTTCGGCCGAACATCTGTGGCTCGTCGCCATAGCGGTGTTCGCGGCGGTCGTCATCGCCGCGCCCTCAGGGGTGATCCTGACGCGGCACGCGCGGCTGCGCCGCTGGACGCTGGGCGTGGTGAACGTCGTCCAGACTGTGCCTAGCCTGGCGGTTTTCGGTTTTCTTTTGCCGATCCCGTTCCTCGGCGGTGTAGGCAAGACTACGGCGATTGTCGCGCTGGTCCTCTACGCTCTTCTCCCGATTCTCCGAAACATGGTAGTGGGAATTCTCGGCGTCGACGCAGGCGTACGGGAATCGGCTGTCGCCATGGGGATGACGCGCGGGCAGATTCTGTGGGGCGTGGAACTGCCGCTTGCATTTCCGACGATCCTCGCCGGGATTCGTATTGCGACCGTGACAACGATTGGAACGGCCACGATCGCGGCCGCCATCGGAGCTGGAGGCCTGGGGACCTTCGTCTTCCGCGGGATTGCGATGGCTGACACGAAGACGATTCTGGCTGGCGCCGTACCGGCCGCACTGATGGCTATCGCGGCAGACGAGGCGCTCGGATGGATCGAACGGCGATTCTCGTTCTGATTGCCTTGTTGGCGGCCGGATGTTCGTCAAGGCCGCGGGTTGTAGTGGGGTCGAAGAATTTCACGGAACAGGTACTGCTCGGGGAGATCGTGGCGCAACATATCGAACGGCGTCTCGGAATCGAAGTGGACCGCAAGCTCAATCTCGGAGGCACGCTGCTCGCTCACGAAGCGTTAAAGGGCGGTTCCATCGACCTGTATCCCGAATACACCGGGACCGCGCTCACGGCTGTGTTGAAGCAGCCAGCCGTCAAGGACGCGAAGGCCGCGCTCGCGAGCGTCCGGGAGGGCTATCGGCGATGGGGCCTCGAATGGCTTCCTCCGCTCGGGTTCAACAACAGCTTTGCGATGGTGGCACGTGCCGACAGCGCCCGCGAGCAAGGCTTGCGAACTCTGAGCGACGCGGCACGGCGGCCCAGGCCGTGGCGCCTAGGCGTGGGATATGAGTTCACCGAGCGGCCCGACGGCCTGAGCGGGCTGCTCCAAACCTACGGGCTGCGCCTGACCGGGCAACCGGTGGCGATGGATCTCGGACTACTCTACCAGGCCCTGCAGGCGAAGAAGATTGAGATGGCGGCTGCGAATGCAACGGATGGAATGCTGGCGCGTCCGGAGTTCGTCGTCCTCGAAGACGACCGGCGCTATTTCCCGCCTTACGAGTGCGCCATCGTGGTTCGGCAAGATAAGCTCGAACGATATCCCCGGTTGAGGTCGGTGCTGGCAGAGCTTTCGGGCCGCATTTCGGATTCGGCTATGCGCCGCATGAACGGATCGGTGGACGTCGAACACCGGGCCGTGACCGAGGTTGCCCGCAATTTTCTAAACGAATGGAAGTGAGTGAATCACCATGGCGACACAAGCTGCANNGGCCGATTCCCGAGCGACACCGCATCGTCTTCTACGTCGGCCACCTGGAGGCATTCGATTGGAACCTGCTGAGCGGTCCTCGCGATCTGGTGAGCTTCCACTCCGAGTTCGATCGCCTCTTCGCGTTCGGCATCGACCCGGTGGGAGGGGGGCTGCCGTCGGATCGGCCGCAGGACTGGCCGCGGAGCCAGGACGTGAACGAGTATCGGGACCGCGTCCGCCAGGCTCTGGACCGGTCGATCGAGACCGCACCGCTGGCGGACGACGGCGGAGGCTCGCTCGGGCAACTGCTCAATGTCGCGATCGAGCACCGGTTGATGCACGCCGAAACGCTCGCCTACATGTTTCACCAGATGCCGTTCGAGCGCAAGAGGGGCGCAGCGACGTCGCGGGTGCTCCAGGGCAGCTCTTTCACGCCAGAATGCGTGCGCGTTCCGGCGGGTCGAACTACATTGGGCCTGCGCCGCGATTACCAGTCGTTCGGCTGGGACAACGAGTTCGAGGCTCACACCGTCGATGTCCCGGAATTTACCATCGACCGATACAAGGTCACGAACGGCCAGTTTCTGCGTTTCCTGGAGGACGGAGGCTACAATGACCGCGCTCTCTGGGCGGCAGCCGGCTGGGAGTGGAAGGACGCGTGGGGGATCTCGCATCCGGCGTTCTGGGTGCGGCGTGGAAATGCGTGGGCTTACCGGTCGATGTTCGATGAGATCC
>PLZX01000266.1:0-1751 GCA_003152325.1 Bryobacterales bacterium
CGTTACCTTCGCCCGGAACCAGGTCGTGGCGAATCGCGATGGCGTGGCCGTAACTGGAGAGAATGATGCCGGTATCCTTGGCGCTCTCGCCGTGGGAGATTTGCATCGCGTCCGAGGTCAGAAAGTGTCCATGCCCGCCGAGCTGCGTAATTCCCGCCTCGAAGGAATTCCGTGTGCGCGTCGACTTGTCGAAGAACATCAGGAAAATCGTCTGGTCCGGCAAGTGGCGGTGCGGAATCCGACCCTTGAATTTCCGCTTCAGGTCCGACGCTACGTCGAGCATCACGTCCAGCTCGTTGTCAGACCACTCTTCGGTTGTGATCCAGTCTTTGCCTTTGAAGTGCGCTTGCTTGGTTTCAGTCATGAGCTTCGCTCCCGTGAGCAGCCGCGGGAAGGGCGGCGNNCTTCGGCCTCCAGCCGAACGCGCGGTTATCGCTGAGACGGATTTCGACCTCGGCGTCGTCCCGCTCGAAGCGCGCCCGGTCCGCCGCCCGATCCACCGTCAGAACGTACGCTTCCCCCGCGATCACGCCGTGGATAGCGCTCCGCGCATAATCGATATAGAATCCGTTCCGGCCCGCATCCCTGTGAAAAGTTTCCAGGCTGCCGAAGAAACGCGGCTTCTCGACGAACGGTCCGCCATCTTCCGGACAGAAGATGTCGCAGTTGCCGCACTCGTTGCACGCATCGGCGTAGTTGGCGAACTGGCGCGCCTTGGCCACGCGCAGCACGCCGCCCGGAATCGCGCGCGGCCCATCGGCGCTCAGCTCGAAGTTGTCGTACGCCACATCCATCGCGCCGGTTTCATACACGAAGTTCGCGTCATTCGGGCAGACCGGCACGCACTTGTCGCAGGTGATGCAGTCGTAGAGCCATAACTTGGAGCCGATCTTCCGCGGCACACCTTTGTTGCGCTCCCACCGGTACTTTGGATCCGCCGTGGCTTCCGCAACTAAGATCGGGGTGTTGCGCAGACCGGCGGCATTCACTTCTTCCGGCGAGGCTGGGCAAGCTAAAGCATGCCCCACCACGAAATCCCCGATATTGTTCACGCCCCGCTCGCGCATGGCCGCGCCCAGGTTTTCCAGGTAGCGGATGATCCGGCCGTACCCGCCGGGGCGCAGCAGATCGGTGCAACTGGTCACCGGGACGAAGTTCATGGCCACGGCCCGCGCCACGTTGTTGGCGTCGAGGCCCCCGGAGAACGAAACCGGAATCGGCTCGCGTTGATGCTCGCGAAATTTTTTCACCAGGTTGAGCGCAATCACGTGCAGTGGCGCGCCCGAGAGGTACATTTCTCCGTCGCTGAAAAAACTCTTGTGATTCTTCACCACCAGGGTATTAGTGAATTTCACCGAGAGGCTGCGCCCGTGCGCCCGCGCCACGCCCTGAAGACGCGGAATCAGGTCCAGCGCTTCGTCGAACAGCAGGTCGTTCTCAAAGGCCGGCGGATGGACCTCCAGCTCGTGGTAGCCCAGCACATCATGCAACAGATGCTCCACCTCGCCTCGGCCCAGCAGCGTCGGGTTCAGCTTGATGCAGACGTGGCAGCCCATTTCCACCAGCAGGAATGTCACGATGCCTTCAATTTCCCCCGCCGGGCATCCGTGGAACGTCGAGAGGCTGATGGTATCGCTGATGCGCGCCGGGAACGGCAGGTCGCGATAGCGCGCCCACTCGCCGTCGAGCGACGGCCGCAGTTCGTCGACCACCGAGGTCGCATCCAGCATCGACGCGATCCACGAACGCAC
>PLZX01000266.1:1794-8438 GCA_003152325.1 Bryobacterales bacterium
CTCGTCGAGAATCTGGACCGTCTTCAGTTCGATGATGCGCGCGCCGCCCAGCCAGGAGAGCGCGATGTTCTGCACCAGTTGCCCGTGCGGCCCCGCCGCCGGCCCCAGCGGTGTCGACGCGCGATGCCCGTGGAACTGGACCGAAAGATCCAGATCCGGAAAGCCCCGAAAGAACTTGCTGCCCGGCAAATCGAAGATCTTGCCTTCGTTCCGGTATTCGTGGAACGCCCGCCGCAACAGCAGCGGAAGCGGCAGTGGTACCAGTTCAGCCATTCGCCTTCTTCAATGTAGCCACATAGGTCAGCGGGAACGCCGCGTAGAACTGTGCCGCCTGCACCAGGTGGCGGATCGGTACGCGCTCCACCACCGAGTGCGCCACGTCTTCTTCGCCCGGCCCGAACCCAATCGTCGGCACGCCCATCAAGCCCATCGACCCCACGCCGTTGGTGCTGAACGTCCACTTGTCCACCACCGGCTCGCGGCTCCAGAGCGCCCGGTAGGTCGAAACAGCGGCTCTCGTCAGCGGGTCCGATTCCGCCAGCACCCAGGTCGGGTAATATTTCTCCATCGGGTAGCGCAGCCCAGTGTAGCTGGGCGTGTCGTAAGTCAGAATTTCAACCTCGGCGCCTTCCGCACCGGGCAGCGCCTTCACCTCCGCCACCGCACTTTCTTTGGTTTCGCCCGCCGTCAACCGCCGGTCCAGGTGGATCGAGCACGCGCCCGGCACCGCGCACAACGATGGCGAAAGCGAACGGATCTCCGTCACCGCGATGGTGCCCTTCCCCAGGAACGGGTCGTCTTTCAAGCGCGTGTTCAGCTTTTCGACTTCCGCCACCAGGCGGCTCATCTTGTAGATCGGGTTATCGCCGCGCTCCGGCGCGCTCGCGTGGCACGACTTCCCGCGCAGATGCACCTCGATCTCCATACGCCCACGATGGCCTCGGTAAATCCCCAGCCGGCTGGGCTCCGTGATCACCACGCAGTCGGGCCGAATGCCGTCTTCCTTCAATATGTATAGCCAGGGCAGCCCGTCGCAGTCTTCCTCCTGGACCGACCCCACCATGTACACGGTGTAATCGCCACCTAGTCCGAGTTCCTTGATGAGCTTGCCCGCGTACACCATACTCACCATGCCGCCGCGCTGATCGCAGGAGCCGCGCCCATAGATGTAGCCGTCTTCCACCTTACCCTGGTAAGGATCCCAACCCCATTCCTTCGGATCGCCCACGCCGACCGTATCGGTGTGGGAGTCCATCATGATCACGGTCTTCCCCGAGCCGATCCGCCCCAAAATATTTCCCATACCATCGACGCGGATTTCGTCGAACCCCACCTTCTCCATTTCCCGCCGGATCCGCGCGATTACGGGCCCTTCATGGCTACTCTCAGCCGGTATGGCGATCAGGTCCCGCATAAATCGAACGATGTCGCCTTCGTAAGCTTGCGCCCGTTCCGCCAGACGCGCGGCGTCGATAGTCCCAACCGTAGGCATACTCATTTTGCGATCACCACTCCTTCTTCCCGGCGCTCCCGCTCTTTGTCGCAGAGGGCCCGCAGCACATCTTCCGGACGTATCGGCAGCTTGCGAATGCGCACGCCCACCGCGTGGTAGATCGCATTGGCGATGGCGGGCGCCGGCCCGTTGATCGGCACTTCCGAAATCGACTTGGCGCCGAACGGCCCGAGAGGCTCATCGGTCTCCACCAGGATGGTCGTCAGCTTCGGCATGTCCTTCGCCGAGAAAATCTTATAATCCATGAAATTTGGATTCAGCGGCCGCCCCGCGCCGTCCAGGAGCAGCTCCTCGGTGAGCGCGAAACCCATGCCCTGCGTCACGGCGCCTTCCACCTGTCCTTCCGACTGCATCGGGTTGACTGCCGTGCCCGGATCCACCGCCGTCGCCAGGTGCAGCACCCGCACCTGTCCGGTTTCGGTGTCTACCTCAACCTCGGCGAACGTCGCGCAGAACGGCGGCGGGCTGTCCGTATTGAAGTGCGACGCGCCGTCCATGATCTGCGTCTTCTCTTTGTACATCGCCTGCATCGCAATGTCGGTCATGGTCACGGACTTGCGGCAGGCGCACACCGTGAACACTTCATTGTTGCCCCATTCCAGCTTCTCCACCGGCGTCTCCAGCATCTTCGACGCCAGGCTCAAAACCTGTTCCCGCACTTTCTCCGCGGCCTTCTTCACCGCGCCGCCGGAGATGATGGTTGTGCTCGAAGCATACGCGCCAACATCGAACGGCGTCGTGTCCGTATCGCCGGAGGTGATCACAATCTTGTCCAGCGTCACGCCCAGGCTTTCCGCGGCGATCTGCGCCAGCACCGTATCCGCGCCGCCGCCCACGTCCGACGCGCCTACCTGCAAAAAGAAGGCGCCATCCTCGTTCATCTTCAGAAATGCCGAGGCCCAATCCACGCCGGCAATCCCGCTGCCCTGCATGGAACACGACATCCCCACGCCGCGCTTCAAATGCCCACGCAGCTCGGGCGCCCGCCGCTTCTTCTCCCACCCAATCGCCTCCGCGCCCTGCCGGATGCATTCCGGCAGCCCGCAACTGCGAATCACGCGCGGCAATCCTTCCCGTCCCTCGCCGAGTTGCGCCGAAAGCCGGTCGATATCACCCAGCCGGATGGCGTTCTTCAAGTGAAACTCCACCGGGTCCATGCGCAGGTGGTTCGCGATCTCATCCACCATCGATTCCTGCCCGAAAAATCCCTGCGGACATCCATAACCGCGAAACGCTCCCGCCACCGGCATATTGGTGTAGACCACGTGGCACTCGAAGCGCATGTGCGGCGTGCGGTAGAGCGGCAGCACTTTGCTGCCGGTATTGCCCTGCACCGTGTTGGCGTGGCTTCCGTAAGCGCCAGTGGTCGCCAGCACGGTCATCTGGTTGGCCAGCAGCGTGCCGTCCGCTTTCACTCCCATCTTCAGGCGCAGGATCTGCGGATGCCGGCTGCGCGCCATGTAGAACTCTTCTTCGCGCGTGAATTCCATCTTCACCGGCCGGCGCGAGGCCAAGGTCAGAGCGCCGCAAATATCCTCCAGCAGCATTTCCTGCTTGCCGCCGAAACCGCCGCCGATGCGCGGCTTAATCACGTGGATGCGGCTCACCGGGATCTGCAGAATCATGGCAACCTGCCGCCGGCTGTGGTACGGCACCTGGCTGCTGGTGCGGATGACCAACCTGCCGTTCGGATCCAGCCAGCAGATGGTGATGTGCGGCTCGAGCGGCGTATGCTGCTGCCGGTGCGTCCGAAACTCGCGTTCGATAATATAATCGGATTCCCGGAAGCCTTGTTCCACGCTGCCGATCTCGCGCAGAATGTACCCGGCAATGTTGTGCGACGGATCATAGATCTTGGTCGCATCCGGCTCGTCGTGGATCACGGGCGCGCCCGGCGCCATCGCCTGCTCCATGTCGATCACCGCCGGCAGCACTTCGTAATCCACCTCGATCAGGCTCAGCGCCTTCCCCGCAATCGCGCGGCTCTCCGCCGCCACCGCCGCCACCCGATCGCCTACAAATCGCACCTTGGAATCGAGCAGGTAGGTGTCGTATGGCGAGGGCTCCGGCCACGCCTGCCCCGCCGTGGTGTGCGGCACGCGCGGCACATCCTTGTAGGTCAGCACTGCGTGCACTCCCGCCAGCGCCTTGGCCTTCCGCGTGTCGATGCGCTTGATGCGCGCATGTGCGTGCGGGCTCGGCAGAATCTTGCCGTAGAGCATTCCCAGCATCTCGATATCGTCGGTGAACGCCGGGGCCCCGGTCACCAGCTTGTGGCCCTCCACCTTGCGGACGTTCTTGCCAACCACGTTGCGGTCGCTCATCGCGCCACCTCCGCCGGCCGGCGCTTCCGTGCAGCGCGCTTATCCGGCTGTTTGGCCGCGGCCAGCACCGCCTCCACCGGCTTGATGTATCCCGTGCAGCGGCAGAGCACTCCGGCCATCGCCTCCCGCACTTCATCCTCGCTGGGATGCGGATTCTTATCCAGCAACGCTTTGGCCGCCAGGATCATTCCCGGCGTGCAAAATCCGCACTGCGCCGCGCCGTGATCGAGGAAAGCCCCTTGAATCGGATCGAGCTGGCCGCCCTCCGCCAGACCTTCGATGGTCAATACTTCGCAGCCCTGCACCTTGGCCGCGAACATCAGGCAGGAATTCACCGCCCGCCCGTTCACCAGCACGGTGCACGAGCCGCACTCGCCTTTTTCGCAGCCGCGTTTGACACCGAAGAATCCTTCCCGCCGCAAGACATCCAGCAGCAAGTCTCCCGGCGCAATCGCCCATTTCCGGGGCTGCCCGTTCACCGTCACCCGCAATTCCATGGTCTTCATAAGGCACACCCCGCTTGTATGGCGCATTCTTCCAGCGCCCGTCGCGTCAGCACGCGGCACATCTCTCGCCGGTATGCGGCCGACGCGCGGACATCGGTGATGGGACTCACCTCCCGCATCACGCCTTCCGCGGCCTCCGAGACCGCTTGGGCATTCAGCGTGCGCCCCCGCAGGTTCTCTTCTGTCGCGCCCGCCCGAATGGCCGTTGCAGCCACTGCGCCCAGAGCGATCCGCGCCCACTGGATGCGCCCCACTCCGTCCACCTGCAAACCCGCCGCCACGTTCACCACCGAAATGTCGAGCGCCGTGCGCCCCAGCTTTTGGAATGACCAGCCGCAGCGCCTTCCCTTCGTAGCCGGCACAACCACTTCCACCAGCAGCGACTGGCGCAGCCCCTTGGTGCCCCGAACAGCCAGATATTCCGCGACCGGCAGCTTGCGCCGTCCTTTGGCATTGGCCACCACCACCACCGCGTCCAACACCAGCAGCGGCGTCACCAGATCGGCCGCCGGGGAACCNNGCCATGGTCGTCGCGGCGCCGACGGCGCACACGCCGCCCTGCTGGCGAATGTAAGTAAGCCCGCTATGCGTGATATCAATCAAGGCGCGGATGGTGGAGTCGGCATCCACCACTAGATCCGTGCCGCCTGCTAGGATTTTCGCCCGACCCTTCGCGCTTTCCAGCAGCCGCACGGCTTCGCGGACACTGGCCGGCCGATAGAACGCCTCAACCTGTTCAAACATGGAACTCTAACCTCAAGACGGTCACCTCTTGCTTAGGAATATAACAGGCTTACAAGTCCTGAATCTACCGGATGGCGGGCTTCCGCCTGCGCGTCCCGCACACACGCGCCGCCAGCTTCCGGTGTCGCGCCAGTGCCCGCTCGAGGCCGATGCTTCGGATTTCGCCACCTTCCACCACTACGCGTCCTTCCACCACCAGCGTGTCGACGCGCGCCGGCGCGCACAGCAACAGTGCCGACACCGCGTCGCCCGCTCCGCTGTACCCCACCCCGCGCAGATCGAACATGGCGATATCGGCGCGCTTCCCCGGCTCCAGGCTTCCGATGTCGTCGCGCCCCAGGCACCGGGCGCCCTCCACCGTCGCCATTCGCAGCGCCTGCCGCACACCCAGCGCCGCAGCCCCGTGTTTCAAGCGTTGCAGCAGCAACGCCTGCCGCGCCTCCGCCAGCATGTTCGAACTGTCGTTTGAAGCGCTGCCATCCACACCCAAACCCACCGGACAACCCGCCCGCCTTAACTCGAGCACCGGCGCGCACCCCGACCCCAACCGCATATTCGACGTCGGACAGTGCGCGATCCCCACGCCCGCACGTCCCAACCGCGCAATTTCGCGGCGATTAAAGAAGATGCCGTGCGCCAGCCACGTATCTCCGCTCATCCACCCGGCATCCTCCAGCAAATCGAGCGGCCGCATTCCGAACCGGCTCACACAATAAGCTTCTTCATCGCGCGTCTCAGCCAGGTGGGTGTGCAGCCTGACGCCGTGCCGCCGCGCCAGTTCCGCGCTCGCCCGCATCAACCCGGGCGAAACCGAGAATGGCGAACACGGCGCCAGCGCCACGCGCAACATGGCCCCCGGCTGCGGGTCGTGATATGCGCCGATCAACCGCTCGCAATCCCTCAGAATCCGCTCTTCGCGCTGCACCACCGAGTCCGGCGGCAACCCGCCCTGGCTCACCCCCACGCTCATGCTGCCGCGCGTCGGGTGAAAACGGATCCCGATCCGCCGCGCCGCCGCGATCTCCGCGTCGATCATCCGCCCGTGCCCCCGCGGAAACACGTAGTGGTGGTCGGTGGTGGTGGTACACCCCGAGAGCATCAGCTCCGCCATCCCCGCCAGCGCCGCCACGTGCACGCACTCTTCATCGAGGCGCGCCCAAATCGGGTAAAGCGTGCGCAGCCAGTCGAACAGCTCCGCGTCCGCCGCCGGCGCGTACGCGCGCGTCAGCGTCTGGTAAAGATGATGGTGCGTGTTCACCAGGCCCGGAATCACCACCGCGTGCCGCCCGCTGATTACCTGGTCCGCCCTGGGCGGCCGCTCCGCCCCGCTCCCGATCCGCCGGATCTCGCCGCCTTCCGCGTAAACAAACGCGCCGTAGAGCACGCGACCGGCGGCATCCATGGTTGCCAGCGTGTGAATGTCGCGAATCAGCANNACCAGGAACGAATCTCCCGGCCGCCTCCCGTGCGTGCTAACGTGGGAACATGAGCGACGGGATCGCTTCGGGCGTGCTTGACAGTCTTCTAGACCCGTTTACCCGGTGTCTGGATACCGTG
>PLZX01000334.1 GCA_003152325.1 Bryobacterales bacterium
CTGCCCAACTCCTGGAAGCCTTCGAAGCTTTGCCCGAAGAGGAGAAGCGGGTTTTTACGGTGGCGTTCTTGCGCCGGGCGGTGCCGTTTGATTCCGGGCTTTTTGACGATTCGGAAGTCGCTGACGCCGCCGACCAGTTGTTCGCCAGCCTCCGAGCGGATGAGAATGACGCCCGCTCGCGGTGAGGTCTGGCTATTCCTGCGCGGTTCGCAGTTCGAGATCCCTGCTAATGTCCCATTCTTGAAGCGAGGCGCATTTCTAGCGCAGGGCGTATCCACCTATCCGAGCGTGCGAGCGGTACGAAAACTGGGAATGCTCAAGGCAGATCAATTTCGCTCGGTATTCGATGGTGTCTTGCGCTGGCTCGGTCAAGGACCCAGCTCGAGACTGTAGCCGGCTGTTGCCCTACGCCCGCTCTGCGGCGATGCCGGCGCCCGCCAGGGTCGCTTCCACATCGGCGGGCTTCATCCGCGTGGCGTCGTATTCCACNNCTGAATCGTATCACTCCGGCAGATCGGCCGACCCGTTCAACTCCTCCAGCAACCGCTCGACCAGCGCCCGCTGGCCCGCATCGAATTCCGAGCCGTCTCCCGCCGGCTGGTGGGCGGCAATCCACGCCTCCAGCACTTCCGTCACCGGCTTGGCCACCGCCTCTTCCGCGCCCGGCTCGAAGCGGAGTGGAATCTCCGACCGCTGAATTGCCCCGAGCAACAACTCCGGGAATCTCATTCGGCTCCTTCCTTCGCAAAATGATTCACCGGCCCCGCGCCGTGCCCCAACCCGGGGTTGGTACGGATGGCCTCCTGGATGAACCGCTTGGCGCGCTCGACTGCCTCACCCATCGCCTGGCCGCGCGCCAGGCCCGCGGTGATGGCCGCTGAAAAGGTACAGCCCGTGCCGTGCGTATGTTGCGTCGCGATCCGCGTCGCCGGATAATCGCGCCACTCCGCGCCATCGAACAGGATATCGGTCGAATCCTCCCGCGACGCGTGGCCGCCTTTAATCAGCGCCGCGCGCGCGCCCATTTCGCAAAGCCGGCGGGCAGCCTGCCGCATGTCATCCAGGCTCCGTATGGCGATGCCCGTCAGGGCTTCCGCTTCCGGAATATTGGGCGTGACCAGCGCCGCCCGTGGCAGCAGGTGTTCGCGGATGGCATGCACCGCCGTCTCCGGCAGCAGCGGCTGGCCGTGCTTGCTCACCATCACCGGATCCACCACCAGCGGAAAACGGAACTCCGCCGCCGCCCGCGCCACCGCTTCCACCATCTCCGCCGACCCCAGGGCGCCCGTCTTGGCCGCACCCGGCGGCAGGTCTTCCACCACCGCCGCGATTTGTTCCAGTACCAGTTCCGGAGACAGCACTTCCACACGGGAAACCCGTACGCTGTTCTGCACAGTCACCAGCGTGACCACGGCTTCGCCATACACCCCGAATTGATGAAAGGTCTTGAGGTCCGCCTGCAGGCCAGCTCCTCCACTGGGATCGGATCCGGCAATTGTCAGAGCCACGGGCCGCATGCAGCCATCAGGATAACAGCCTCGCCCCTAGCGCACCCACACCGTGATGGCCGGCGCCTGGACGGTTCCCACCGTCAGGATTAACGGCACGGCGCCCGAGGGCACGAAGCTGCCGGGCACGCGCGCATCGACTTGCAGAAGGCCTACCAGCCCGGGCGCGCTGCCCGCATAGGTCACTTCGGCCGTCATTCCCGCCAACGTCACAGTTACCGGCAGCACCGGGAATGGATATGGCACCGCCGCCGGCAATCCTGCCAGATCCGGCCCGTATTCGATTCCATCTCCCGTGGCGTAAAACGTCAGGAACGTGCCGTGGGCCGCCGGATTGGTCTGGGAGTTGTAAGTCCCGTCCTGCTGCACGATGGTCGAAAATACGGCCGGCACAGTCGCCGTCACCGTCAGGTCCAGCGCTCCGGCCGACTGGCCTTGGTAGAAGACTTCCATGTGAGTGGAGCCGTTGCCGGACACCGTATACGGCACCTGCGCGTTGATCTGGCTGGTCTGCGCATAGAGCAGCGGCGCCGGCACGCCGTCGAAGCGCACCTCCGTGCCAGCCAGTTGGTTCGCCAGCAACCCCGATGAATCGTAGACGCCGCCGACACCCTCCTGGGGCCCAAGGCCCAATCCCGCGATCGTCACCAGCTCGCCCGGCGCCACCGGCCCGGCAATCACGCTGGCGGCGTTTTCGACCGTAAGCGGCGGGGGCAGCACCACGGGCGGCGGTTGGATCACCCCGTTGGGAATCAGCAGGCGCACGCGGTTGTTGTTGGTGTCGGCGAAGAAAAGCTCGCCCGCGCCGTCCAGCAGAATGGCCGTCGGCCCATAGATCTGCGCATTCAGCGCGGCGCCGCCATCGCCGCCGTAGGAGGCCGCTCCGGTCCCTGCGATCGTGTGAATGATGCCGTCGGGCGTCACTTGCCGGATGCGGTTGTTGCCGGTGTCCGAGATGAAGATGTCGCCGTTGTCGTCCGCCGCCACGCCCGCAGGCAAATTCAGATTGGCGGATGTCGCCGCTTCTTCATCCCCGCTGTATCCCTGGCGCCCGGTGCCCGCCACGGTCGTGATGGTTCCGCCGGCGTCCACTTTGCGGATGCTGTGATTGTCCGTGTCGGCGATATACAGGTTGCCGAAGCTGTCC
Organism: Bryobacterales bacterium; assembly: GCA_003152325.1. Classification (GTDB taxonomy): domain Bacteria; phylum Acidobacteriota; class Terriglobia; order Bryobacterales; family Bryobacteraceae; genus PALSA-129. Next base: position 2,656 of record PLZX01000334.1, read on the forward strand.
AGCGTACAGGCGTGCGGGTACCAGAGCTGCGCCAGGGTGGCTTGTGCACCATCTCCCGCCAATCCTGGAAGGCCGTTGCCCGCCACGGTGGTCACGATCCCACCCGGGGACCATTTCAAGATGCGATGCGCGTCCGCCACATATACATTGGCCGCCCGGTCGGTACACATCCCGTGCGGCGAGACCAGCGAAGTCTGAAGCGCCGGCAGGCCGTCGATCGACTGAGCGTGGGAGGGGGTTCCCGGTGTGCTGGTCCCCAGCACGGTGGCGATCCGTCCGTCGGCTCCCACCCGTTGGATGTTGCCCCACGATTCCAGGATCAGCACATTGCCGGCCGGGTCTTCCACCACGCCCATCGGATCAAACAACGGGGCGGTAGCGGCCACGGCTCCTTCCGGGGCTGGGGCTTCCGCTCCGGTTCCCGCCAGTGTTGCGATCACGCCCGAGGAGGTCACCTTCCGCACGCGCTCGGTGCCCGCGTCCGCGATCAACAGGTTGCCGCTGCCATCCAGCCAGAGCGCCGACGGGTTGAACAGTTCGGCGGCGGTTGCGCTTGCGCCGTCTCCGACGTGCAGGTAATCGTCTCCGGCGATCGTTCGGATGGTTCCGTTTGAGACCTTCCGGATGCGCACCCCGTCGACGATGTACAGGTTGCCGGCCAAGTCCGCGGCCACGTCCCGCGGGCCCTTCATCAGTCCAGCCGCGGTGGCCGGGCCGCCGTCGCCGTAAAAGCCAGGATCGCCCGTCCCCGCGAAGTAGTACACCCACGCACCCGCCGCGGTGTACTCGTGCACGATGGCAGTGTCGTCCGCCACGTAGAGATTCTGGTTCAGATCCAGTGTCACAGCCACCGGCGAATACAGCTCGAGGTACGGCGAGATCCCCGGCGTGTTGCCCGGCACGGTCGACATTAAGCCGTTTGGCAGGACTCTCCGCACCAAGCCGTTCCCTGTATCCGCAATGTACAGCACTCCGAACCGGTCCACCGCAAGGCCCGTGGGCTGTTTCAGTTGCGTCATCGCCGCCGGATAGCCGTCGCCGTTATAGCCAAAGACGCCGGTTCCCGCGGCCGTGTGGATATTGCCGTCGAGGGTCACTTTCCGTACGCGGTTGGCGCCGAACTCGGAGATGTACACGTTGCCCGCCGCGTCCACCGCCAGGTTGCGTGGTTCGAGCAGTTGCGCCGCGGTGGCCGGTCCGTTGTCCCCCGAGGACGCGTTGCCGCCGCTTCCCGCGAACGTGGTGATCGTTCCATCCGGCGCGATCCGGCGCACCCGGTTGTTGTTGTGGTCGGCCACGTACAGCGCGCCCGCCAAGTCCACCGCCAACCCGTATGGCGTGTCCAATTGCGCCGCTGTGGCCGGCCCGCCGTCTCCGCTGAAGCCCTTGTAGCCGGTGCCGGCTATGGTGGCGATCACTCCCTTGGTGTCGATCTTGCGGACGCGGTGGTGGTCCGAGTCGGAGAGATACACGTTGCCCAGGCGGTCCACGGCGATGCCTTGGATGGCGCCCATTTGCGCGGCCGTCGCCGGGCCGCCATCGCCGATCTGGGCGCTCCCGGCCACGGTTGCCATCTGGTAGGCCGCGCGGGGGAAGTTCGCACCGGCCGCAGCGGCCCAAGCCAGGAACAGTGTGCTGCAATAAATGAATTTCATCCCTGAATAACTTATTGGTGTCTCCAGGCTCGAATAAATCTCAAATTGTGCGATGAGAATCAGCAGAGACAACCATGCGAATCCTATGGACCGCTGGCTTGATGTCGATCCTGCTGGCTCAAACGGCCAGTTCGCAGGGCGTCATCCGGCTGAAAACAGGCAGCATCAGTCCCGCGCCTGCTCAGGGTATGGCGCGTCGGGAGACAGCTCCCGGGGCGGTCCGCCACTTTCTCGTCTTGTTTCATTCCTATCCGGATGCCGATGTCCGCGCCGAACTGGGCAGACGCCGCATCCAGGTGCTCGCCTACGTCCCCGACAACACCCTCATGGTGTCCGGCCGCGTTCCATTGAATCTGGTGGGCCTGGATGTCGGTTGGAGCGGGCCGCTCGATCCGCAGGCGAAGATCAGCCCGGCCCTCGCCACCCAGTCCGCGGGGGCTTACCTGGTGGTCTTTCAGCCCGATTCGAGTCTTGCGGATGATCGGGAGTTTCTTCAGAATCAAGGTTTTACAATCATCGAAAACCCCGACCTTTTGCCCGCTCAACTGCTAGTCACCGGAGCGGCCAGCGCACTCCCCAACCTGGCCGATTTCGACGAGGTCGCCTACATCGTGCCGGCTTCCGTCGACCTTCAGTCGGGCATCCCAGTGCTTGGCTGTCCGGGGCCGCTTACCGAAGCCGGCCTGGTGGCGGACTACGCGCAACCGGTCGCCACCTGGCATTCCTCTTCCGGCGCCGGCATCACACTCGGGTATTTCTTTGGCCCGCTCACCGAAAAACTGGATGCCAGCCTGGTGCGGAGCGAAATCGCGCGCGCTTTTGCCGAATGGGCCCGCCACGCGAATGTCAGCTTCACCCCCGCCGCGCAAGCGGAGACCACCCGCAGCATCGATATCCTGTTCGCCCACGGCGCCCACGGCGATGGCTACCCGTTCGACGGCAACGGGGGGGTTCTGGCGCACACGTTTTTCCCCGCTCCTCCGAACTCCGAGCCCATCGCCGGGGACATGCACTTCGATGACGATGAAAGCTGGCATCTCGGCACCTCCGTCGATCTCTTTACGGTGGCGCTCCATGAAGCCGGCCACGCGCTCGGCCTGGGCCACTCCGATCAGCCCGGCGACGTCATGTACCCGTATTACCGCTTCGCCGCGGGCCTTGCCCCGGGTGATATCGCGGCCATCCAGGCCGTTTACGGCTCCACCCCTGGCTTCGTAACCCCGCCATCCGGAACCGTCACGGGAACGGGAACGGGTGGCACCGGAACGGGAACGGGCGGAACCGGAACGGGAACGGGAACGGGTGGCACCGGCACCGGCGCCAAGGCCACCGACACCACCCCGCCCAGCCTGGCGATTCTGTCGCCGGGTTCCAGCATCGCCTCCGCCTACGCGAGCACCATCGCCATCAGCGGCTCGGCCAGCGACAATGTTGCGGTCACCAGCGTCACCTGGTCCACGTCGAACGGAGACTCGGGCGCCGCCACCGGCACCACCAGTTGGTCCGCCGTGGTGACCCTGTTATCCGGCAACAACGTGGTCACGGTTCGTGCCCACGACGCCGCCGGGAACTCCTCCTGGCGGGCTGTCACCGTCGTCAGACACTGAGATGGGTCTCGACAGTCTGCCTAGTACCCTAGTCCTTCCAGCGTTTCAGCCGATATAGGCAAGTAGCGTTATGGATCTGAATATCGAAAATGAAGCCAGCGTTTCTGGCGTTCCCACCGCGGATAGGGGTCGCGCCCGTTGCCACGGCCTTCGGCGACCCACGCATTCCACCGCCGCCGAGCTCGATGCCGTCATCGAGGAGGGGCTCGCCGTCAGCGAAACCGAGGCCATTCTGTTCGCCCTGGGCCACGCGGTGGAACAACGCGACAAGCACACTGCGGGACACTGCGAGAGGTTGGCATTCATCAGCGTGGCGATGGGGACGGCCATGGGGCTGGATCGCCCGGACCTTCTGGCGCTGTACCGCGGCGGCTACCTGCACGATATAGGCAAGGTGGGAATCCCCGATTCGATCCTCTTCAAGCCAGGCAAGCTGACCGCGCTCGAATGGGTGGTGATGCGCAGCCATCCGGAGCGCGGCGCGGAAATCTGCCGCCACTTGAAATCGCTCAACCCCGTGCTGCCGCTCATCCGGCACCACCATGAACGCTGGGATGGCAGCGGTTATCCCGATGGGCTGCGCGGCGAGGAGGTCCCCCTGCTGGCCCGCGTACTGCAGACCGTCGACATCTACGACGCGCTCACAAATTCCCGGCCGTACAAGCCGGCCTTTTCGCCCACCAAAGCCCTCCACATCATGAAGGAAGAAACCGAGCGCGGTTGGCGCGATCCCGAGATCGTGAAACTCTTCTTTACGCTCCACGACAGCGTCATCGTCAAGGCGGGTGAATTCACCGCCGGCAACGACCGCCATCTGGAAGCCATGCGCAGCTCGCTGGCACGGCTACACTAGTGCAGTGCTCAGTCAAGTGCATGCTGGCTATTCTGCTTGCCGCGGACCACTAGCGACGCAAATGGAACCAGCGGTCCGATTGCGATAAGGTAGGATCGTGCTCCAATCGATCTTCCGCCGGCGCCTGTGCTTCGCGCTCTCCTCACTGTATTTCACGGCCTTGGTTTCCGCCCAGACGCCGCAACGAACCCCTCCGCCTCAACCGGCCGCGCCCACGCGGGCCGATATCCTGCGCGGCGAGTACGGCCAGTATCGCGCGAACAACGATCTGCTCTTTTACCATCTGGACGTGCGCGTGGACCCGGAAAAAAAGGTGATCGCCGGGAAGAACACGATCCGCTTCAAAATGCTCAAGGATGATACCCGCATCCAACTTGATCTCTTCGCCAACCTCAACATCGACAAGATCCTGATGGGCTCGACGACGCTGAAGTACGAACGCGAGCTCGGCGCCGTCTTCGTGGATTTTCCCGAGACGCTCAAAACCGGCCGCACCTATTCGATTGACTTCTACTATTCCGGAACACCGCAACAGACCAGCCGGTTTGGCGGCTTCACCTTTGGCAAGGACCCCGCCGGCCGGCCATGGATTTTCACCGCCTGCGAGGGCATCGGCGCCAGCCTCTGGTGGCCCAACAAGGACCAGTGGCGCGACGAGGTGGAGAACATGGAACTCAGCGTCTCTATCCCCAATGACCTGGTGGACGTCTCGAACGGAAAGTTCGTGAGCAAGACCGACCTGGGCGACGGCTACACCCGCTGGGACTGGCTCATTCAATACCCCATCAACAATTACGACGTTTCGTTGAACATCGGCAAGTATGAGCACTTCGCCGACAGGCTCGGCGACCTGCCGCTCGATTTTTACGCTCTGCCCGAAGACCTGGAGAAGGCCGAGAAGCAGTTCGCCCAAGCCAAGGGGATGATCGAAGCCTACCAGCATTACTTCGGCGAATACCCCTTTATTAAGGATGGCTACAAGCTGATCGAAGCGCCCTATTCCGGCATGGAGCATCAGACCGCCGTCACTTACGGCAACCACTTCGCCAACGGCTACCTGGAGCGCGACTGGACCGGCGTCGGCATCAGCCCGCGGTTCGATTTCATCATCATCCACGAAAGCGGCCATGAATGGTTCGGCAACGCCGTCAGCGCGGCCGACGTGTCCGACATGTGGATCCACGAGGGCTGGACCACCTACCTGGAGTGCCTCTACGTGGAATACATGTGGGGCAAAGAAGATGGCCTGAAGTACACCAACGGCTACAAATCGAAGGTTCGGAACCAGCAGCCGATCATCACGCAGCGCGGCGTCAACCGCGAACCGCCGCAGGACATGTACTTTAAGGGCGCGCTCTTCCTCAACACGCTCCGCAGCGTCGTGAACGACGACGCGCGCTGGTTTGCGCTGATCCACGATGTCTTCCAGCACTTCAAGTATCAGAACATCATGACCGAGGATATGGTCGCCTACTTCAACCAGAAAACCGGAATGAACCTGACGCCGATCTTCGATGAGTACCTCCGCCACGCGGCCCTGCCTGTTTTGGAACTGAAGTTCGACGACGCCGCGGGCACGGTCTCTTACCGCTGGAAGGCCGACGAAGCGGGCTTCGCCATGCCGATCAAGGTGGGCGCGACGGGCAACTGGCAGATTGTGCAGCCCACGGCTGAGTGGAAGACAATGAAGACAGCGCTCAAGAAGGACGAGTTCGCGGTGGCCACGGATCTTTATTTTGTGAATGTGAGCAAGGAGTAGCGGCCGTCTGCTTCGCGGGAGTCGGAATCTGGGAGGGGGCATGTCTGAAAGGCCCGTACCACCTCGGCGGTTTGCGGGTTATACGTCCAGGTGACAGACCATCTGGGGTATCAGACAATGGAGGCTGGCTGGGCTGTCAGGCCCTGCCGAGGATCATGGCTGGTGCCCACCCATCGAGCGGCCGGCGAGAGTTAGGGCTGCGGGATCTTAACTCCCTTCTCGATTAGTTTCTTTCTCGCAAACTCATTCTGTGGGTTCGCTTTCAGGGATAACAGGTAAAAGCGGACCGCCTGTTGGTTGTCGCCGCGCTTCTCGTACGCCTGAGCCAGCGCGTCCAGCTGGTTCCATGGCGGCGGGTAGTTCGCCGGATCATGCAGCAGCACTTTGGCCGCGTCTTCCAGGCGTCCTGCCCTTGACAGCTGGTAAACAACCAGCGAGACGGTGAACGGCGGCGTCGTGCGTTCGGGGTAACCGAATCTCCCGCCGGCCTCGCGAAAGCGTTTGTGGATCGCCTCGATGCCTCCCTTGTCGTAGAGCGCCAGGCAGTCCTGTGGCAGCCGCCATTCCTCGAAGATCGTCTCCAACCCCCGGTAGATGCTGGGCAGCGGAATCGACATGTGATCGTCCTGTTTCATCCACTCGAAGTTCCATCGAAACCCGACAGGGGCCTTCTCGCTGAGTACTCTCGTGAACCTGCGAATCTCGGCGTCCGGCTCGCCGGAGCCGCCCGCTGCCGTCATATACAGGTCCGCCTGAAGTTCCTTCGAGTTCGCGAAGAACGTCTCCGCCTGCGCGACCACCGCGTGATTGTTCCAATACAAGCTCGGGTCCGCGGCGATGTACGCGCTGAACAGCTTCGGCCGCGCGATCATGGCATACACTGCAAACAACCCGCCGAATGAGTGGCCCACGAGCACCCGGTAGGACCGGGTCCGGTAATTCTTCTCTATATACGGCACCAATTCCTCGGCGACGAAGGAGAGGAACGCTTCAGCGCCGCCCCCGCCTGGCGAAAAACGGTTGTCGGACTCCACGGTGGAAGGCGTCGTCAGATCGCGCGTACGCTGCGCAATATCTCCGCTGGCGACTCCCACCACGAGCATTTTCGGTATGCGATCGTTCTCGCCCAGAAAGTTCACGATGCCGCTCGCGTACTGGAAGTGCGTTTCGGCATCGAGCAAGTAGAGCACCGGGTAGCGCTCCGTTCCGTCGTCATATCCAGCGGGCTTCGACACCACCAGCGAACGCGATTCTTTGAGAATCCCTGACTGCAGTTGAACATGTTCGCCGGTCACGACCGGCCCCGCCGCGTTCTGCGCCGGCGCGCCGGCCGCCGCCGTGAGAAGGCCAACCAAGGCAAGAAACCTCGCCATCATCATGCGGATCCTCCCGCTACAGCCCGTTTTGAACCAGGTGCTGCGATTTGAGACGAGTCTATCTCTTATGTTAAGCCTCCACAAGGACGTATAGTCGCCGATTCGTACTTGTGCTTCGGCACACTAGGCGCGTTTGCCTTCTCGCCGGATCCCGTCCGCAATCCACATCCGAAGTTGTGTTTGGTAACCAACCGACTTCGCCGCCGCGATGTGTTTTGCCGCGGTGATCTGTTCGGGAGCCAGCCGAAGGGAGATCGGAGATTTTGCTTTCGTGTGATGGTCGCGGATCTTCCTGGCTAGCGCCGCCGACGGTTTGGCCTGTGGAGCCTCGGATAACCGATCCCACACACCGGCGACAGAATGGCTCTCGAAATACTCGGCGGCATCCTGGTCGGATTGAAACTTGGGGAGTGGCGCCTTTGCGGAAGAGAGTTTCTTCTTCATTTGCTCTGCCTACTTGCGGCGCAAACGCTCCCTTACGGTCGCGGCTCGGTTGCGCGCGGCCAAGGCCCGCCTACCCTTCCTTGATCCACACCACCGAGTTGGGTTGGGGACGGAAACCCCGGCCCCGTCCGCCGCCTTCCGCCATAGCAGCAGGCCGTGGCGCCGGCTCTGGATCGCGATTCGCCCGCGCATAGTTGGGGACGGCCATCAGCGGGCTGCCATCGGCGAACTCGCCCTTGATCACCATCACGCCGCCCAATAGATCCTTTTTCCACTCGGTGGTCAGAGCGGAATCCGCCTTCAGGCTCTTGGTGATATCCTGATCGACTTTCTCAATGCTGTACATCAGGGGACCATACCGCAGCGCCACTTTGTTCTGATCGGCTGCGATCCGCGTGCTGGACCTCACCCGCTGGATCTTCATCGGCACAACCAGCTCGATCTTGTCGCCGGTTTTCCAGGTGCGCGTGACCACCGCGTAGCCCTTGTCCATGGTGTGCGGCACGGCCGCTCCGTTCACAACCAGCGAAGTCAGTCCACCCACTTCCGGCGTGCTCTGGTAGAGCCTGCTGATGTTGTGGTTCGGCACACGGACCCGGACGCTGAAGTTCTTCGCGACTTTGGGGTTCACCGTGATCGCCACCTTGCCGTTCCAGGGATACTCGGTGGCCTGCACCATCTCGACATCGGTGCCCCCCACGTTCTCCACCATGATGGTGCTTCCCACGAATAAGTTGACATACACGCCATCGGCGCTCTTGGCGTAAACCCACGTCGGCATCATGAGGAGCGTCCGTGGGATGTTGCCCACACAGCAGGGACAGGTGTGCCAGGAAGTGCGAGATTCAACGGCGTCCAGCGGGTTGGTGTAGAAGAAGTGCTTGCCTTCCAGATCGGTTCCGCCCAGCAACGCGTTGTACATGGTCTGTTCGTACAGATCCGCGTACTTGGCGTCGTGGTAAGCCAGATTCATTTTCCACTGGAAGAAGATCTCGCCGCAGCTCGAACAGGATTCGCAGTACGCTCCGTTTCGCAGCGAATAATTCGGACCGAAACCTTCCGAGGTCTCGCCGCTTCCTACTCCGCCGGTCACATAGTATTTCTTGTTGACGATGTTATCCCACAGCGATTTAACGGCGCTCTGATAATCCGGATCGTGAGTCTCCACCGCCACATCCGCCATGCCGGAGTAAGTGTAGACCGCGCGGACGGCGTGTCCCACAGCTTCGTACTGCTGAACCACGGGCAGATGGCTCTGGTCGTATTCCGAGCGATCCCGCTCGGGATTGACCGCCGCGGTGTAGCGGCAATCGAGCAGGAACTTGGCTAGCTCGATGTACTTCTGACCATTGCCGCCGCCTTCCATATCATTTACGAACCGGCCGAAGCGCACCAGCGCCTGCTCCATTTCCTGGTGCCCGTCGTACCACGGCTTCTTCGGAGCGGGGCCCAGGTTGTTATTCCAGCAATCAGCCAGCTTCCTGGCCGCATCGTAGAGCCGGGCATCCTTCTTGCCGGTCATCAGGTAATGGTTGATCGCCGATTCCAGGAAGTAGCCGGCGGTGTAGCCTTCGTGATTGCCGCGCGTCGGAGGGTCCCAATGCTTCAAGACGGGAATCACCTCAGCAGCGTTGGGATTCGGGGCTCCATTGGCGCCGCGCCCCCGCCTCGGTGCGGGCACAGTGAAGGCTGTCTGCAAGTAGCCATCCGGCTCCTGGGCGGCCAGGATCTTGGGAATCCAGTCTTCGAGCGTCGCCCGCATCTTCTTGTGGGCTTCGATGATTTCCGGATCGCCCTGCGGATCGATCATCAGCGCGATGCTCATCGCCTCCACCGTCTGGTGGACCCACGCGTTGGAAAATACGTAGCCTTTGTGATAGCCGTGCGGTTCGCCGCGCAGCTTCTTCCCGGCTTCGATGAAATTGTCGATGCCACCGGGTCCCAGCGTCAGGTCGGTGCGGTTGATCTGGTCCACGCAATGCGGAATCCAGCTCACCATCAGGGCCTTGGCTCGGGCGTTCCACAAGGGGCTCGCGATTTTGAAATTTTTGGTGTAAACCGCATCCAGCTTTTGCGCCGGAGGCGCCGGTTCCACCGACACATTCAACGTTGAGGAGCTGGAGGCGTCGCCATTATCAGCCGTCAGTCGCAGCACGTAGGCGCCGGGCGCCGAAAACGTCGCGGTGGTGATGGCGGAGTGCGCATCGGCGAACGTCACGGCGCCCGGTCCGGTGTATTTGCTCCAGGTCACCTTGGGTTCAGGACCGGTTTCGACGGCAGCCGCCTGACCGCCCCGGCCGCCGCGTCCCGGCTCCGGCCGGTCGCCATATCCGGCCCAACCTCGCAGATAGGTCTTGCCGCCCAACACCGTCACGCGGTCGATTCCGGCGATTCCCGTGAGTGCCGGGCCCGGTGCGGCGTTGGCGTTCGCCATAGCGGCACTTCCGATGATCGGAGTTAATACAAGGGCCTTGCCCACCGTCCCGAACAGTTCCCGACGGCTCAATCTGGAGTTGGTCAAATGGTCACTCATGGCTTGTCGCCTCCAGACATACGATATCATTGTGCCAGCCGAAATTGTTAGCGCTTACAAAAGAAA
>PLZX01000105.1 GCA_003152325.1 Bryobacterales bacterium
AGTCCGCAGTGGGAAGCGTGACCGGAATCGGCGGCCTGGCGGGGGCGGCGGCCGGCGCTCTGGCACAACTGGTAACCGGCTACATCGTGCGGTTCAGCTATTTGCCGTGCTTCCTCTACGCGGGCTCGGCTTACCTGCTGGCGCTGGGCGTCATCCACCTGCTGTCGCCGAAGCTACAGCCGGCTGATTTAGACTGAGTAGGTGATTCGCAAGGCAGCTCGCGTTTTTCCGGCGGTGGTGCTGCTGGTCGTCCTCTGTGTGCTGGGCGTCGAGGTGTATGGCTTTTGCCAGGGCCATTTGTTTGCCCAGCACGTTTGGGACCCGGACGGCCTCAAGAAGCTGGGCCGCTTGGGCGGATGGTATCTGGCGGTCGCCGGATCCCTTCTCTTAGTCGCGCCTTGGACGTTGGCCGTGGTGGCATGCGCGCTGGTCGCGACGCTGACGGCGGTCGCGGTCGGTGTGCAGCCGGTTCTCGCGGTTCTCTTCTTTCTCCTTTCAGCCTGCGCGCTGGGGATGAGGCTACTGGGCCGCGGCACGGAGGAATCGGCGGAGACCCACCTGCTGGCGACTCTGCTGGGCACCGCCTTCTACATCTTCCTGATGACTTTGCTGGCGCGGCTGCCGGTGCATTATGCGGCGAGCTGGGCGGCACTCTTGGCGATCCCCATCCTGCTGGACCTCCGGGGCTCCTGGCGGCGCCTGCGCTATTGGGGCGGGCTGATTCGTTCGCTTGAGCTGCGCACCTGGGCGGAGCGCGCGAGTTTCGCGCTGCTGAGCTTCGTCCTGGTGATGCACTGGCTGATCGTTCTCAAGCCGGAACGAAGCGCGGACGGCCTGGCCATGCACCTGGCGATTCCCGCGAACATCGCCCGCAACCACGCGATGACATTTCGGCCCGCCGTGTACGTCTGGTCGGTGATGCCGATGGGGGCCGATTGGACTTACTCCATCGTGTATCTGCTGGGGGGTGAGTTTGCAGCGCGGCTCTTGAATTTCGCCGCGTTGCTGCTGGTGCTCGCGCTGCTCTACTGCGTGGTGCGGCGGCGGGTTTCGCGCCCGCTCGCCTTTCTTCTGCTGGCCTCGCTCGCGACCACTCCGCTGGTTCAACTGGTGACGGGATCGTTGTTCGTCGAGAATCTGCTGGCGGCGATGATTCTGGGCATGCTGGCCGCGCTCTGGCGCTTTGGCGGGACGGGAGAACGCAAGTTTCTGTACCTGTCCATGACCCTGGGAGGAAGTGCGCTGGCCATCAAGGCCGGGGCATTGGGGTTTGTCGCAGTGGCGCTGCCGTTCGCCATGGTAGAAATCCGCAGGCACTGGAAGTTGCTCGGCCGGAGGGCGCCGCTGTCCTGCATGGTGGCGGCCGGCCTGTTTCTGGCGGCCGCGCTGCCCACTTACGCAATCGCCTGGCGCATGACGGGAAACCCAATCTTTCCCTCCCAGAATCGTAAGATTCATTCGCCGCTGATCGACCCGGCGGTGGATTTCCAGGACAACGAATTCCGCATGCCCCTCACGTGGCGTACGCCGTACGACTTGACGTTTCACACGCATGCCTACTACGAATCGCAAGACGGCGCCTTCGGATTTCAGTATCTGCTGATCGTGCCGCTGGTCCTGGTGGGTCTCGCGGTGGTGGATCGCAGGCGGGCGCTTGGCGGCGCGGTGGTCGCACTGGGGGCGGCGCTGCTGGTGCTTCGGTTCGAACCAAACGCCCGCTTTTGCTACGCGGCGTTTCCCCTGCTGNNACCGCTTTGAACCTCTATTTTCTGCCGGCCTCGGGATGGTACCAAAAAGACTTCTATATGCGAGCGACATTCTCCCGGAGCGCGAAGGACCGGTTTATCCGGGAATCTATCCCTATTCGCAAGGTAATGGCGGACTTCAACCGGGAGCACGCGGGCGCGCCGGTCTTCCTGGCCGCTGAAGACGACATCGCCGACGCTTCGGGCGTCGTCTACCTGAGCAACTGGCACCAATATCCGATCCTGGACGAGTTGCGGCGGGCGGTGAGTATGCAAAAGACGCTGCAGCTTCTCCAGAAGTGGGGGGTTCGCTATTTTGTGGGCCGCAAACCGACGGCCACCGAACACCTGGAGCCGGAGGCGTTGCGCAAAGTCTGGGAGACGTGCACAGCATCGGAATCCGAATTCGCGGATTTCTACGTATCCCGGTTGGATGAGGCTTGCGAGAATCTGGACGACACGGCGCTGGCCGCGCGCCAGCCAGTCCGGCCCGTGATGGTACTGCCGGCGGGCATCTACGACGACTATGATCCAGCCATCTGGTACCGCGGGAGTTGGACCAGGCGCAGCGTCGATGGGACGTGGGCCCACACCATGACCGAGTCCGCTGCGCCAGGCGCGGAGATCTCTTTCGCGTTTGAGGGTACGGCGGTGACCTACGTACACAGCAAGGGGCCGGACCGGGGCATGGCCGAGATCTCGATTGACGGAAACGGCTATGGGAGCGTCGACTTGCTTGCTCCGCAAGCCGCATGGCAGAGCCGGTCGAGGTTCTGTTGTTTCGACAAGGGGCGGCATGTGATCGAGATTCGAGTGGCCGGGCGGAAGATTGTGGACCTGGACTCATTTGTGGTGGAGTAGCGCAAGATGGAGTTTGTGAAAGACATCCGCCCGGCCAGCGATCGTTCGCTCCACGTCTCGTTCGGCGACGAGATTTCCATGGAGTCGTACGGTGCGGTGATGCGGCTCACGCGGGCACTGGTTGGCGCGCGCGGCATCCTCAACCTTCACCCCGCGTACGCTTCGGTGCTGGTGGATTTCGATCCCCGGCTGCGTACGCATGAGCAAATTGAGGCCCTGGTGCGCGAGTGCCTGGGCCTGCCGGATACCGTCCGTGAGGAGGAGGCGCGCACCGTCGAGATCCCGGTGCGGTATGGCGGCGAATTCGGTCCGGATCTGGAGGATGTCGCGCGCCACACGGGCTTCGCGGCGGAGCGCGTGGTGGAACTGTTCGCCGCGGCCGAATACCTGGTTTACTTCGTGGGCTTCTCGACGTGCTTTCCGTATCTGGGCGGGCTACCGCCTGAGTTGGCCACGCCGCGTCTCCCCGCGCCGCGCAAACACGTGCCGGAAGGCAGCGTGGCGATTGGCGGCGCGCAGGCNNCTCTTCGATCCCCAGGGCGCGCCGCCGCCCCTGTTGCGCATGGGCGACCGCGTGCGCTTCGTCGCGGAGCGCGCGTGAGCTCGATTCGCGTTGTGTCTCCTGGCTTTCTCACCACCGTCCAGGATCTCGGCCGGTTCGGTTGGGCGCACTTCGGCGTGTCGGCATCCGGCGCCGCCGACCCGCTGGCACTGCGCGCCGGCAACCTGCTGGTGGGCAACGCCGAGAATGCCGCCGCGCTGGAGATGACCCTGACCGGAGGCGAATTCGAGTTCGAGCGGGGCGCGACCATCGCGCTCACGGGCTCGGATTTTTCGGCCGACCTGCCGCTGTGGACCGCGGTGGAAGTGAAGGCCGGCCAGACTGTGCGGTGCGGCCCGTCGCGCTCCGGCGCCCGCTGCTACGTGTGCGTAAGAGGGTCCATCGGGGTGCCCAAGGTGATGGGAAGCGCTTCCACTCACCTGATGACCGGCGTGGGCGGCCGGGCGCTTCGCAAGGGAGACGTGCTTCCCATCGGCAACGAAGCCGTGCGCCGGCCGCGTCCGGGGAGCGCGGTTCCGCCATTCCCGGCGGGCGGACCGCTCCGCGTCACCGACGGTCCGCAGGCCGACTGGTTCGTCGGCGAACTGTACCAGGCGGACTACACCATCTCCGAAGAATCCAACCGCATGGGCCTTCGGCTGCGTGGCGCCGCGATTGCCAGCCCGGCGGGCCACATGCTCACCGAAGGAGTGCCGCTCGGCGCCATCCAGGTGCCGCCCGACGGGCAACCTATCATCCTGTTTGTCGAGCACCAGACCACGGGCGGGTACCCCAAGCCGGCCAACGTGATCTCGGCCGACTTCTGGCGGGTCGGCCAACTCCGCCCGCGCGACCAGGTGCGCTTCGAGAGGGTTTCCATGGAACGTGCGCTCGAATTGATGCAGGAGCAGGAAAAGTGGTTGTATGGGTTATAAGAAGTTTTCCGGAAAGGACTACTAGTGACCATCGATCTCAATTGCGACATGGGCGAACTGGAAGACGCCGTCCATGAAGCCGCTCTGATGGAACACATCACACAGGCCAACATTGCTTGTGGGGGCCACGCCGGGGACGAAGCCACGATGGAGCGGACGGTGCGGCTGGCGCTCGAGCGCAAGATCCGCATCGGTGCGCATCCCGGGTACCCCGACCGCGCCAATTTCGGCCGCATCGAAATGGCCCTGACAGCGGCGGAAATCGAGCGCACCGTCTGGGAGCAGATCGAGAGGCTGGATGTGGTGGTGCGCCGGCTCGGCGGCACCACGGTGCACGTGAAACCGCACGGCGCCTTGTACAACGTGGCGGTGCGCAACCAGGAGGTGGCGCGGGCCATCGGCCTGGGCGTGGCCCGGTGGAACCGCAACGTTCTGCTGTTTGGCCTGGCTGGCGCTTCCATGCTCGACGTGTGGCGCAGCATGGGGCTGGCGGCGGCCGGCGAAGGCTTCGCCGACCGGCGATACGAGCCGGATGGCTCGCTGCGTTCGCGCCAGTTTCCGGATGCGTTGATCACCGATCCCAAAGAGGCCGCGGCGCAAGCCCTGCGCCTGGCGCGAAGTGGCACCGTCAAGACCATCTGCGTGCATGGTGATACTCCGGGGGCCGTGGCGATTCTGCAGGCCTGCCGGGAAGCGCTACCATACCAGTGATGAGGTTGCTCCTGCTGCTGGCCGCCGCCGCTCCGCTGTTCGCCCAGACGTGTAGCTATTCGTACGCTCCGGTGCCGACCCAATCCATCGGCATTACGGCTGATGCCTCCACCAACACCATCGCCATCACCGCACCCACGGGCTGCGGCTGGAGCTACGCCACCGACGTCACTTGGATCACGTTCCCGGTAACCAGCTTGCTTGGTACGGGCACCGGGTCATTCAACTGGCTTGCAGCGGTAAATCCGTTTGTGGCGCCGCGCACCGGCCACATCGTCGTATCGAACCCGGCCTACGGCAACACTATTTTTACGGTGATTCAAAGCGTGCCCACCTGCGCGGTGACGCTCGCGCCCGCGTCGGGCACCGCCGCAGTGACGGGCGGTGCGGGCACGTTTCAGGTGCAGACGAACTGTGTGTGGGCGGCGGGCTCGAATACGAGCTGGATCACGGTGACTCCTCCAGGCACCGGCACCTTGAATGGTGCGGTGGGCTACACGGTTGCCGCCAACACCTGTCTGGACCAGCGCTCCGGCTCCATGATCGTGTATGCCGGTACCACCAGCACCTCCCAGACGTTCTCTCTGGTTCAGGACGGCTCGCTTAGCAACCTGACACTGGCGCCGAGCGGACTGCCGGCAGTGCCGTCTACCGGCGCCGATGGCCGCATCACGCTCACCACCGGCGCGAGTTGTAGCTGGGTCGCCTATAGCGACGTGAGCTGGATCAGCATCAGCGGCGCCAATTCCGGCGCCGGCCCGGGCGGTTTCGGGTACCACATCATCGCCAATACCAGCGTCGCGCGCACCGGCAACATCCACGTTGGGCCGCTGCTGTTCACCGTCACGCAACAGCCGGCGCCGCCGCCGCCGGTGCAGTTGACCGCCGTTGTGAACAGCGGGAGTTACGCGCAGGGGGCGGTTTCGCCCGGGGAGGTGGTGGCGGTGTTTGGCGTCAACATCGGCCCGCTTCCGAGAGCGCTCCCTCCGGCGGGCTCGTTCCCTACGACGCTGGGCAACGCGCAAGTGCTGTTCGATGGCGTGCCCGTGCCGCTGATCTTCGCCTCGGCGACGCAGGTGAACGCGGTTGCGCCGTACGCCGTAACCGGCTCGACGCAGGTGCAGGTGAAATTCCAGGGCACGGCTTCGAATACTCTGACGCTGGCGGTGCAGGCAGCCACGCCGGGCCTGCTGACGCTGGACAGCACCGGCCTTGGACCGGGCGCGATCCTTAATCAGGACTATTCCATAAATACAGCCGCCAGTCCCGCGGCGCGGGGTTCGGCAATCATGATCTATTGCGTCGGCGGCGGCGTTACGAATCCTGCCAGCACGGATGGCGCCATCATCACGGCGCCTCCGCCGCCGGCGCTGCCGCCGGTGCTGACGCAACTGGTTTCCGTCACCATCGGGGGCATCGACGCGACCGTGCTGTACAGCGGTGCGGTGGCGGGCTCCATCGCGGGCTTGACGCAGATCAATGCCGTGATTCCGGCCGGCGTAAAGCCCGGGTCGAACGTGCCGCTAGTGATCCACATCGGGATCTGGCAGAGCCAGACCACCGTCACCGTGGCCGTCCAGTAGCTCCGGGCGTTCTCTTGAAAAGCAGATAAAAGAATCCTATACTACAATCAGCCGGCCTGCGGTAGGACCGACTGGTTGATTACCCCTTGTGTTTGGCTGAAAAGGAGGCATGACCATGGGGTTCCGAACTGTTGTTGTCTTTTTCCTGGTGGCGCCCCTGCTTTTGGGGCTCACAGCCTCTTCGGGCCAGACGGCCCAGGCGGAGCCGGAACCGCGCTACGATTCGGCCACAACGGTTGACATGATGACGGTTGTCGCCGACGTGCGGGAGGTTCCCCGCGGGAACCCGCTCAGTGGATCTCACCTGATGGTCCGGCTGGATTCGGCCAAGGAGACCTCCGAGACCATCGACGTTTATCTTGGCCCCGCTAACTACCTAAAGGATTTTGAAGTCACCTTTGCCAAAGGTGATCGGGTCCAGGTGATCGGCTCGAAAGTGAAGTACGGCGGCGCCCCCGTCGTTCTGGCCCGCCAGGTGCGGCGCGAATCGACCACCCTGTATCTCCGTGACGAGAACGGCACGCCGTACTGGAGAGGGAGAACGTAGGGATGGCGAACGGATGTCGAACCACATGTCGGTAAAGACGTTTGAAGTGGAGAACCGTTCGCAATCTTAGCCTTACGAATCGGGGGAGACACGGAGCCGGATGCTTCCCCGGAACGAGAGCGTAAGGCGTTTGGTACGAGCCTGCTGGCGCGCGGCGCCAGCGACGGGCAGATGCGTCCAGGCCGCCTAGCTATCCTGACAAGCTGCCATAATGCTCTGCAGCCGTCCCATATCCTGCGCGCTCAGCAGGCAGTTCCTGCAGAAGCGGGCGTTGCCTCTGGCGAGGCGCTCTCTATCGAAAAGCAGCACGAAGCTGATCATGTAGACAATTGAAAGCAGCGCATAGTAATGGGTCATATACTCGGTTCCGGTTTCTAGTATGCCCGCAACAATCGGTGTGTAACAGTACTGGAGGTTGGGCAGCGGTACCGCCCGGCCTAGGGCGCGTCAACTCTTTCACCAGAGGGAACTTCTGAGGGCAGAACGCGATATCGGATTTGCCCTACTGCCGCGGCAGCCGAAATTACCCAACGGCCCTAGGCCTCTGCTATCGAAAGTAGATATTGTTGCGATCCCCCCAAGGAATTAACTTGGTAATGCGTACAGGCAGTATGCCCTGTGGCGTTGTGCACCGGCATTTGTCTCTCGGGCTCCGGCGTGTGCCACATCTGCCTGGCGCGGAGGATCATCACCATGCCCAACGAAATGATGGAAGTTCCTCTGGGTATGTCGGCCACAGAGTGGGAAGGCCTGCAGCAGTTATTCCTCGAGGACGGCATCGAGCGCAGCCGCGAGTTACTGGCCGACCTCGACAACCGTTTCGATGCCGTTCAGATGGCCCACCAGATGCACGAATGGGCGGGTAGCGCCGGTCAGCTTGGTTACCACGGCATCACGGAATTGGCCCGGCGCGCGGGACAGTTGCTGGGAGACCTGCCCGCGCGGAAATCGGAGCTTCGTGGTCGGCTCAGCGATCTGCTGCTGGCCTTCTCCGAGCTGCGCGACAGCCGGATCGTGTCCGTGCCCAATCATGTAGAACAGGCCCTCAGAGGGAAACGGGTGGCCCTGATCGGACTACTGCCCGAGCAGGCCGACCGAGCCTGCGCCGCGCTGGGACGCGTGCACGCCAAGCCACGGATCTTCCCCGCCACGGACGATCTGGATTCCGCGTCCATTCGCGAGTGCGAGCTGGTTGTGGTCCACGTGGGGTCCGAAACCGATGGTGCCAGGCTGCAAGCAGCCGTGGAAAGCTCCGCGGCGGGCAAGCTGTTCCTGGCCGGAGATCATGGGTACCTGATGGCACTCCCTCCGGCGGTGCAAGGGCTGGTTACGGAATACCTGGCCGACAATTGGGAACCCGGAGAAATGCTGCTGCGCCTGACGCTGGCTGTTTTGCGCAAGGCAAATGCCGCTTCCGTCCCAGCCGCAACGCCGCAGGGGACAGGGCTCAAAGTCGCTGCCGAACCATTGCGCCTGATGACCAATGCCAGGGTCTTGATTGTGGACGACGATCCAATCGTCCTGTCGCTGTTGCGGACGACCCTGCGCAATTTCGGTATGCAGTGTGAGACGGTAGACAACGGCAGCGATGCCCTTAGGCTGATCCGAGCGCAGCAGCCGCACATAGTAGTGCTGGATGTCAACATGCCCGGCTTGGATGGCTACGGGGTGCTGTCGGCGGTCCGCGCCGAAAACCTACCGACCCTGGTAGTGATGGTCACGGCGCGCCAGCAGGAGAATGACGTGCTTCGGGGGTTCCAACTCGGCGCCGACGATTATCTGGTCAAACCGTTCAACCCGCCGGAGTTGGTCGCCCGGATCAAGAGGTTGCTACGTCAAACAATCAGGACAGCCGCGTGAGCGATGTAGGCCTCGCCGGCGGATTCCCTACGCGGCGGCCGGCTCCAAGGCTTCAGCCCTCCGCTCTTCGCGCTGCTGCCGGAGGTCCTCCTTGAGGCTGGTGAGCATTTCGCCGTAGGCCAGCAGCTTAAGATCGCGGCGATGGACCTTCATGGCGTTCTCGCGCAGGCGATCTGAAATCCGGTTTAGCAGGCGGTTCCGGGTACATCCTAGTTTGATCTCTGGTTCCCTCATACCCAGCATTATCCGAAGAACCGGGAGGCCGTGCGAGTACTGTAAAGTCTGGAAGCGTACTGGGAGAGTGTTCCGGTACCACTTGCAGCCGGCCCATATCCTGCACACTCAGCAGGCAGTTCTCGAAGAAGCGGGTGCGCTCAGCCAATTGGGATTGCAGATCAGACGAACGAAGCCCCGGCGCAGTCCAAGTCCGATCAGTCCAATGCCGGATAGCACCACGAGCCCATTCGATGGTTCAGGCACGAGTTCGTCGACCTGAACAGAATCGATGAAGGCGGTACGATCTCCGCCTAAAGTATCAATTGCCAGAAACGCCAGTAGGCCAGTGGTAGTTGTTGCCGTGAACGAGGCCGTGAAGTATTTTGAGAAGTTCGTCAATGTTGGGAAGAAGTAGCCAATCGAGCTGCCGTTCCATAAAACATCGAAATCCTGCTCTCCCCCAAAAAAGGGCGAACTGGCGATAACATCAGGGCGCGACGCAGCCTCGAAGGAAACCACGTAAGACTGGCCCACGCTAAGCCCGGTAACGGTCTGACTTATGTCGCCGGGAAACGAAGCTGGGTTGCTAGGGTCAAACTGGAGAAAAGCCGCCTGATTACCGTCCGGGGCTGGGTTATCGTTCCCGGGTGAATCCAAGCCGAAGACACCCCCATTGGAGGCAATCCCGGAACTTCCGGTAAAAAACCAGCCGTAACCAGTGGGCCGATATCCGCAACCATCAAAACCGCTCGGACCACACAGCACGACCGACACGTCCGGGGTCTCGAATGAAGAATCCGTCGGAAGAATGATGCTCGCCCAGCCACAACAGCTCAGTAGCAACAGAATGCCAGCGATTTTGTGAAAACGCATACGTTGCTCCCGACTATCCGGAAGTTCGATTTTGGACTCCAGGGCCCGGTTTAGTATACAACCAGCC
>PLZX01000207.1:0-1999 GCA_003152325.1 Bryobacterales bacterium
GGCCGGACCTGTTCGAGTTGATCCGTTATGCCGTCAAGATCGGACTGCGCACGAACGTGACTCCGAGCGCTACGCCGCTGCTGACGGCCAAGGCTATTGAAGGCTTCAAGGAAGCCGGCGTATCGCGCATGGCCATCAGCCTGGACGGGCCGGAGGCGGCATCGCACGACGAATTCCGCGGCATTCCGGGCACCTTTGAGACGGCCATGTTCGCACTCCGCCACGCGCGCGACATCGGCCTCGATACGCAGTTGCAGACCACCATCACCAAGCGCAATATGGGCCGCCTGCAGGAAATGGCGGACCTCGCTAAAGAAGTGCGCACCAAGATGTGGAGCCTGTTCTTCCTGATCGTGACCGGGCGAGCACTGGAGAACGACGACCTGGCGGCCGCCGAGTACGAGGAGGTCTTCGAGTTCATGTACGAGCTTTCGAAGACCGCGGCCTTCGGCATCAAGACCACCGAGGCGATGCACTACCGGCGCTACGTGGCGCAGCGCGTCAAAGCAGAGCACGGCGCCACCCAGAACGAGAGCGCCAAAGGCGTGGCGTTCCGGACGGCGGGCGTGAGCGACGGCAAGGGCTTCGTGTTCGTTTCGCACCAGGGCGAGATTTTCCCGAGCGGGTTCCTGCCCATCAGCGGCGGCAACGTGCTCCATGACTCACTGACCGACGTGTATCGGAATTCCCCCTTGTTCAAGACGCTGCGCGATACCAGCCAGCGCGACGGCAAGTGCGGAATCTGCGAATACCAAAAGGTGTGCGGCGGATCGCGCTCCCGGGCCTACGCTTTGACGGGCGACTATCTGGCCTCCGATCCGCGCTGTATTTACCAGCCTCACATGGCCGACGCCGTGTTAGGCTAATCGGTGTTGTAACGGGAGCAGGTCCCCCCGCGCCGTATCCTCCGAGCGGCGCGGGGTTTTTTCTTTCTGCGGCGCGCTATGATGCTACCCATGCGCGTCGACTGGCGGGTGGTTGGGATTTGGGCCTGCTTTGTGGCGCGTCTGGCCTTCTATTCCTCCATGCTTCCGCTGTGGGAGGGCTACGACGAATGGGCGCACTTCTCGGTAGTCCGCCACATGGCCGTGAGTCATGAGGCTCTGGCGGAGCGCGACGCGCCGGTTCCGCGCGATGTCGAAGCATCGCTCCAACTCGCCCCGGTGCCGTGGGAAATGCGCTACCTCCCGCTGCCCTGGCTCACCCAGGACTCTTACTGGAGCCTGCCGGCGGAAATGCGCGCGCGCCGCGAAGCGGCCTTTCGGGCGATGCCGCGGGACTGGGGCCGCGAAGCGGGCGACGGACCGTTCCGCACGTACGAAGCCCTGCAGCCGCCTCTCTACTATTGGATGATGACGCCGGCTCTGCGTCTGCTCGGCGGGAGCAGTCTGGCCGTGCAGGTGATGACGCTGCGATGGCTTTCGGTGCTGCTGGCGTCGCTCGGGATTCCCCTGGTTTTCGCCGTGGGCCGCCTGGTGCTCGACGAACGCCTGGCGCTGGGTTGTGCTGCCATTGTCGCGCTGATGCCCGGCGTGGCGCTGGACGTGGCGCGCGTGGGCAACGACGGCCTCTCCATCGTCCTGTTCTCGGTGCTCGCGTGGCTGGCTGTGCGGATGGTGGGGCGTGGCTGGGAGTTGTGGCTGTCCATCGGGCTGGGCTTTACGCTTGGCCTGGGACTGCTGACGAAGGCCTATTTCCTCACGGCGCTGCCGGCATTCGCATTGTTGTGGCTGTGGGAATTGTGCCGCGCTCGCGCCGGCCGCGCGGTGACGGTGCTGCATGGTTTTCTGGCGGTGGCGATCAGCGTTGCGATAGCCGGCTGGTGGTATCTGCGCAACCTGCAACTCACCGGGACCCTTTCGGGATTGAGCGAGTCGGTTCTGATCGGCCATGCCGGTCCGGTGGCGATGTGGAGGCAGGCCGTTTCGCTCAACTGGGCCAAAGCCATCGACGCGATTCTTTTTTCGCACCTCTATTTCGGCGGCTGGAGTTCGCTCAC
>PLZX01000207.1:2004-8947 GCA_003152325.1 Bryobacterales bacterium
CTTTATATGAGCAAGGGGCTGGCGGGCTCGATGGGTTGGTATCTGGACGCGGTAGTGGCAGCGGAGGTGGTGCTCGCGGTAGCAGGACTGCGCCGCATCCTGCCGGCCAAGGCTGCGGTGTTGTCAGGCGCTGCTCTCTTCGCGATGCTGGACCTTTATAGTGTGCATTTCGTGGCGATACCCTACTACACTGGTATGATCCGGCACAAAGCCGGTGGCGCGGTGGCGGCGCTGCATCTGGCGGGTTTCCAGAGCGTCGGCCTCCCCGGCGCGCTGGCGCGATTGACCGCTTTCAAATCAATTGGCGTACCGGTGATGCTGGTGCTTTGGCTGGGATATCTGGCGGCCACGTTTTATCTGGTATGGAAGACCAGCCTGCCATCCGACTGACGGCGGGTTCTTGCGGCACGGCACTGGATCTTTTGGACGCAGTCGAATCCTCCGGCCACCGGTTTGGGGGCTTTTTTCGTAAAGGGTCGTATTCCGTGACGAATGGCACTGTAACTGCTGTCTTGAATGGTTCGGATGCACCGGCAATACGGTTTTATTGGGGTTGCAGCAACGGAAATATGAGACGATTCGGTGCGAAACTCTTGACGCGGGGTGGTAGCGCGTGCTTAAATCGGGCAAGACAGTGTAGAATGAGGTTTCTAGCTGGTGGATGAACCGTCGAGTCTCTTGACACGGGGGTCGGCAATCAGTTATGAATAGTTTTTACCGCGTCCGGTTGCAGTGTGCAATTTTGCGTTAGTAAGCTGTGGCACAAAAGAGATAAAACAAAAGCCATGTGCCATGGAAAAGGCTTTGGCAGTAAAAGATCCGGCGTCCGGCTTGGTGGCCGCTGGAAGCTCTCCGCCCGACACGGAGAGATCCCCTGGGAATAAAAGGTTTTTGAGTTGAAGTTTGAGGCTCAGGTTGAAAGAGAATTTCAGCCGGTTCAATTCGGCACTTTACAAGGAGAAGGAAATGGCAGATTTTCGCAGATGGTTTACTGCGCTGGCAGTGCTGGCCCTTATGGCAGGCCTGGCAAGCGCGCAGATCGGTATCGCCGGCAGTACGACGGCGGGTGCCCTCTCTTGCACCGCTAACGGTGCATCAATCCCGCAGCTCCGCGCGGAAGGTTACACGGAACTAGTGGGCGATATTTTGATCAGTTGCACAGGCGGACCGCCGATCGCTCCGGGATCAACCACACAGATCCCGACCACGAACATCACGGTGTTCATGTCGCCTAGCACCAGTGCGATCACCAGCCGGTTGTTCGCGTCCAGCGGGCAGACCGGACTTTCCGAAGTCGTGCTGCTGATTGACGAGCCCGGTTCCGGGCTGCCCACCGGTGTTACCGGATACGGCCCGCTCGCTCCGCAGTCTTTGTGCACCGTCTCTACCGGTTGCCCCGCATACGTGGGTTCCAACAGCGGGTACGAAGTGGCGGTTACCTCCGTGGGCGGTTCCACGGCTGCCCAGAACATGTATCAGGGCTACCTGAACCAGGTTGGCAGCAACACGGTCACGTTCTATGGCGTACCGGTGCTTCCGCCGGTCACCTCGGGCGTTACGCGTGTTTTCCGCATCACCAACATTCGTTTCCCGGTGGTCGGACTTGGCAACCAGCAGCAGATTCTGGCGTCGATCTCGACCAGCCCCTCGACGGTACTCCCGTTGGTCCAGGCCGGTTTCCCGGTCGGCGTTGTGATCAGCCCTGGCCTGATTACCAGTGCCAAGCTCAACGGCGCGTTGAATCCCTTCGCGCAGTGCGCCCCCGCGAATGTGAACTTATCGAGTACTCTCACATTTACGGAGGGCTTCGCAACATCGTTTAAGACGCGTGTGGTGCCAATGACCAACACGCAGTATGCCGCCGAGGCAGTCAATACCGGGACCCAAAACATCCCCGGCGGGCTGTATGGCGGTTTCGCGTCGAACTCCGAATCCGGGTTTATCCCCGGCGGAACTCCCGCCGACGTCTCCACCACATCCACGGTATACACCGCTGGTCTGGCCGACTTCGGTACTCGTTTGAAGGCCGTCTTCACGAACATCCCGGCCGGCATCACGCTGTATGTGTCGACTGTCAGTGAGGGCACCGCCCCTGTTATCGGCGGGCAAACGCTCCTCAATTCATATGCCGTCCTGGTAGCCACGGGAACTGGCGAGGCCACATCCGATGGGACCGCCTTCACGCCAATTGCAGCGACCGTCGCCGCCGGCGTCGGCGGAAACGCCCTCCCGGCAGTTCCGCTTGCGGCCAATTCGAGTGGCGTCGCCACAGCGGTTTGGGAAGTCACCAACGCCCAGCCGTCCAAGAACGAGTCGCTTGTATTTGACGTGTATGTCAGCTACGCGGCTCTTCCGGGTTCCATCACTCCCGCGAATCCGTTTGGCTTGCCGCAGATCACGACCATCCTGAATGCGCCGTTTAACAATGTGTCTCTGAGCTTCGCTCCCGAGCCGAGCCAAGGCGCGTTCACCGCGGCCGCTGGTCCGTTGCCCGGAACGAACATCATTCCGCGCTTCAGCATCCTTAACCCGGCGAACTTCCCGTTCGTCAGCATCACGCTGTGCCAAACCACGCTGCTGTACCCGTTCGTCACCGCAAATCCGGCGGCGACTGGTCTGGGGCAGGGCTTTGACACCGGTATCGCCATTGCGAATACCTCCATGGATCCGTTCGGGACCAAGCCTTTCCCGATCGCGAATATCACCAGCGCACTTAATGAGATCGGCTCCTGCACGCTGTATCCGTATGGCGTGACTCTGTCGAGCTCCGGTGCGCAGTCTGCCGCTCCCGCAGTTCTCAAAGGTTGCGACCTGATCTCGAATCCGGTCCAGGGCCAGAACTGCTTCCCGGTGGTCAGCCCTGGTTCGGTTCAGACCGTACTGGCTTCGACCGTCTTCCCGGGCTTCCAGGGATACGTAATCGCCATCTGCAACTTCCAGTACGCTCATGGATATGCAGCGGTGACCGACCTTGGCCTGCGCGGGTTGTTCTCCAGCTACCTCGCTCTCGAACTGGCTCCCAATAGCTTTGGGTCGGCCGGCCGTGGCGTGAGCATCGAGCAGCTCGTACACTAGAATCAAGTCTGATGTTTTTTCTGGAGGGGAGCTTCGGCTCCCCTCTTTTTTTTGCACTTGCGCGCGGACCTGCGCGACACGATCGGTGTTATAATCAGTTTCTCTCCGCGTCCATCCCAATTCCATTAGTGTTCCCCCGGAACCAGGAGGAAGTTTTGTCACGATCCAGGATGATTGTAATCGCCGCGATGCTGGTAGCCCTGTGGGGTGCTCGCGAGGCAGCGGCACAGACGGTTGCNNCACTCACCACCACTACCGACTCGAACGGCATGAGCAGCAACGTCTTGAACGAGCGCGAAACCAACCCTTACGGCACCGCCATTCGGAACTCTCTGGCGTCCAGCATCGTTGCATCCGCCAATGGCGGCAGCCCCTCGGCGACCTTCTCCGAGACGTATGCCCTGATCGACCAGACCAGCGGCGCCTCGGAGGTGAAGTCCGACGGACCGATCATGAACGGCCAGGGGCTCAGCTCGGCAACGCTGTCCGGGAATTCCGGTTCGACGCTTCCGAATATCCAGATACTCGTTGAATCCGGAACCAGCAACACGCCTGTCCAAGGCGTTTCCATCGAACTCCTCCTCGCCCCGGGCCAGACAACGCCCACCATTTCGTGCGATCCCAATAGCCCCAGCCCAACCGGCAACCCCGGTACGGTTCTCAGCAGCAGTACCGAAACCAGCACTAACCCGCCAATCAACGCCACTTGCACGCCCAGGCTCGGCGGCAGCGGCACCGGCCAGTTCTATGTCATGATCGGCGGCGTGTCCACCCCCTCATTGACTGCCGACGGGGGAACTGTGAACACCAACGGTACGGCTGTGACCTGGGTAAGCGGCACAGACTTCTCAAGCCTCGATGACAACCAGGAGATTCGGATTAACGGGGTGGAGTATGTCATCGCGACCGTGAAGAGCCAGACGGCCCTTGTGCTCGCCTCCAGTGCCGGCATTCAGAACGGCGTGTTGTGGCTGAACTTCCAACCGCTCTTCCTGGAGAGATTCGGCCCGTATAACTTCACCTCCCTCGCCGGCCTCCCGACAGCCATCAAGCTCATACAGGGCAACAACCAGGCGCTGGCGCAGAACACATCGTTGGGCACCCTGATCGCCGAAGTGGTGGATTCGCGCGGCAACGCCGTCTCGGGCGCCAACGTAACCTGGACCATCAAACCGGATAGTGCTAAGGGATGGGTGGTACTGGCGAACACTACCAACTTCCTCACCACGGACAACAACGGCCAAGTTTCCACGCTGGCCAACTTCTCGGGTCAGGCGGCGGGCAACATCAACATCACCGTGGCGCTTGTCGCCAACTCCGCCATCAACGCTACCTTCACCGAAACCGCTCTCGTGACCATCAGGACCCTCCAGACGATCTCCGGCGACCAGCAGACCGCGGTTGCCGGCACGGTTTTCGCGAAGCCTTTGATCGTACAGGTCAACGGCAACAGTGGCCCCATCACGAATTATCCGGTGCAATTCTCCATCTCCGGAGCCCCGGGCACCATCCTGTCCCAGAGCACCGCTGTCACCGACAGTAACGGGCTAGCGCAGGTCACCGTCACCGCCGGCAACACTACCGGCACGGTCACGGTGTCAGCCAGCGTGGTGGGACTCTCCCAGGCCCAGACCTTCACTCTGACGGTGAGGCCAACCGGCCCGACGCCCACCGGCATCGCCAAAGTCTCCGGAGACTTGCAGAACGCAGTCATCAACACCAACTTCCCGGCGCCCTTGACGGTGCAGGTGAATAGCACCTCCGGCCCAGTGGGCAATACCCTGGTGCAATTCTCCGCCACCCCAGGGTTGAATCTTTCTTCCAATTCCGGCACAACCAACAGCGCGGGGCAGACCCAGGTCACCGCGACGGCCGGTTCGGTTACCGGCCCGGCCACCGTGACGGCCTCCTTACCGGGCACAAGCTTCTTCGTCACCTTCAACCTCACGGTCAATCCCCCGGGTCCGACCCTCACCGCCGCCAGCTTCGCCAACGGAGCCAGCGGCCAGGCAAGCTTCCTCTCGCCGTGCGGCATCGCCACAATTACGGCCGCGGGTCTGGCGCCGAACGGAGCCGCCAGTCTTTTCCCGGCCCCGGTTTTCGGACCACTGCCAACCTCCGCGAACGGCATCACGGTGCTCTTCAACAACTTCGCCACGCCCATTTACAGCGCCACCATGGTCAACGGGCAACCGCAACTGATGGTGCAGGTACCGTGCGAAGTCACGCCCGCCGCGACCGTTCCGGTAACGGTCAACGTCGGGGCCGGTTCCGCCACAGTCAACGTGCCGGTGGGCGCCGCTGCGCCTGGAATCTTCACGATCCCGTACTCGGACGGCGTGGTGCGCGCGGTGGTGCTACGCGCTGACGGGAGCTTCGTTACTTTAAATCCGCCCAACCCGGCGCGCCGCAATGAAATCGTGCGAGTGTACGTGACGGGCCTGGGGCCAACCACTCCTCCCGTGGGAACCGGGCAGGTGGATAACCCCGGCGCCGACCTGATCGGAGCCGATGCCTTGGCTACCGGTAAGGTGATTGTCGGGATCAGTGGGTCCGGCGGTGTCACAGTGACCAGTGCACGCCTTGCGGCCAACATGATTGGAGTCTTCGAAGTGGCGTTCATCGTCCCGAACGATGCGCCTCAGGGCAACGATATCGGTATCTCGGTAGGCGTCGTCCCGGCTGGATCTTCCAGCCCGATTAATAGTTTGGCCACCAAAATACCCATCCTGTAGTAGTTTTCTTCTCCGGGGGCTGGTCGGCCAGCCCCTTCTTTCTTCGTTTTTTCTTCGCTATCAAATCTACATATAGTATGTTTCCCGATCAGTGTAGATTGGGTGGTGTCAATGTAACTCCGTACCTGTCAGTAAGATCCTGCAAAATCCCTCTTGCAAAACACGAAGTGCCGTGGCACTATTGGTTGTGGCCGAGAGTGGATATAAAAGGGATTAATTGTGGACGTCTTAGGTCAACAACTGCTGATGGTCGAACCGCCGCGGGGAATGTATCCCGGACGGCTGGACGATAAAGGTCGGGTGAAGCTGCCGGCGACCTTCCAGCAGTATTTTGCCGTCCTGAAGGAAAAGAAGCTCTTTGTCACGAGTTTGGATCGCCGCACAGCGCAAATATACCCCATCGAAGTGTGGCGCGCCAACGAAAAATTCTTCGAATCGTATCGCGACAACGTGAAGCTGGCGCGTAACGTCGCGTTCAACGCGAACGACCTGGGCGCGGAAGCTGAAATGGACAGCCAGGGCAGAATCCTCTTCTCGCCGGAGTTGCGGCGGGAGTTGGGCATCGAGAATCAACCGGTGCGGCTGATGGCATACCGCGGCCGCATCGAAGTGTTCAGCGAGAAGATTTACGAAGAACGCAAGCGCGAAGCGGCACAAGTGGCCAGCGACGACGTAGCACTGCTCGAAGCAGCGGGGCTGAACTGATGGCATATGCACTTTCCAGTCATGGCCGCCGAAGCGATCGAACTGCTGGCGGTGCGGCCCGACGGCGTCTATCTGGATTCGACCACCGGGTTGGGCGGACACACGGCGCTCATCGCGCAGCGTCTGACCACGGGTTTGGTGATCGCGAACGATCGCGATGCGGATTCGCTGGAGATGGCACGCAGCAACACGGCCGAGTGGGCCGGACGGATCCGGTATCACCATGGATCGTTCGAGGACCTGCCGGGGGCGTTGGAAGAGAACGGGCTGCACAAGATCGATGGCCTGCTGGCGGACTTGGGTGTGAGCCGGTATCAGCTCACGACGCCGGAGCGTGGCTTTTCATTTTTGGCGGATGGGCCGCTGGACATGCGAATGGATCGAACCACTGGCATGCCGGCGGCCGATTTGGTCAATTACAGCGCCGA
>PLZX01000067.1:0-1612 GCA_003152325.1 Bryobacterales bacterium
TCCGCATGAGCAAGCGCCTGGCGACCATTTCGACGGACGTGCCGATCGGGTTTTCGCTGGAAGGGCTGAAAACGCAGCCGCCCGACGAAGCGGCGCTCAAAGCGGTGTTTCAGGAGATGGAGTTCCACAGCCTGCTGAAGGAACTGGGGCCGAGCGAGGACACGCGGGGGCGGGATTACCGCGCGATACAAGGCCCCGAAGAGCTGCGCGCCTGGCTGGGTGCCGCCGCGGGAGCTCCCGTGGCGGTCGAGATTTCGAAATCGGCCGAAGGAACATTCGCGCTCGACACCGTCGGGCTGGCCTGGCGCCCCGGGGAAGGGCGCGCGGTCACCATACTCGAGCACTTGAAGCCGTGGTTGGAGGACGCGGGCGCGCCGAAGATCGCGTGCGACGTCAAGGCGGCGCTGCTCGAACTGGACCGGCTGGGGATCAAAGGCCGCGGCTTCGAGCACGACGTGATGCTCTACGCCTTCCTGCTGGACGCGGACCCGGCCGCTGTTACGCTCGAAGCCCTTGCGCAGCGGCGTCTGGATTTGAAACTGGGGGCGTCGCCGGAACAGCACGCCGATATCAGCCTGGAACTCTGCCAGCAGCTTGCGCCGGCCATCGAATCCCGCGGTCTGGGCGATCTGTACCGCAACATCGAACTGCCGCTGGCGGGGGTGCTCGCGCAGATGGAGCGCACGGGCATACGCATCGATTCCACCGAATTGAAGCGGCTGTCGGGGTTGATGGAGACCGAGATCGCGCGGCTGACCGCGAGCATTCATAGTCTCGCGGACCGCGTCTTCAATATCAGTTCACCGCAGCAACTGGCCGAAGTGCTTTTCGACGATCTGAAGCTGGCGGCGCCGGTGCGGTACGGCAAGGGCAAGCAGCGCTCCACGGCGGCGGAGATTCTGGAAGAGCTGGCGCCGGACCACGAGATTGTGCGCATGGTACTCGAATACCGCCAGCTCACCAAACTGAAGGGCACGTACGTGGACGCACTGCCGGCGCTGATCGACGCCCGCACCGGGCGGCTGCACACCAGCTTCAACCAGGCGGGCGCGGCTACCGGGCGGCTGTCGTCCTCCAATCCGAACCTGCAGAACATTCCCATCCGCACGGCGCTGGGGCGCGAGATCCGCGCGGCCTTCGTGCCCAGGGAGGGATGGAAACTGCTGGTGGCGGATTACTCGCAGATCGAGCTGCGGTTGCTGGCGCACATGTCGGACGACCCGCTGCTGTTGGAAGCGTTCCGCAATGGCGAGGACATTCACACGCGAACGGCGTCGGAAGTGCTGGGCGTGCCGCCCATGCTGGTGACGCCGGATGCCAGGCGCGACGCCAAGGCGGTGAACTTCGGAATCGTTTACGGCATCAGCGCGTTTGGCCTCGCGGCGCAGTTGGGAATCGGGCGCGGCGAGGCGGAGAAATACATTAAGAATTATTTTGCGCGCTATGCGGGCGTGCGGCGCTTCATCGATGAGACCATCGCGGAAGTGCGGCGGACTGGAGTGGCGCGAACGCTTTTCGGGCGCGAACGCCCCATCCCCGATATCAATGCCCGCAACCCCAACGCGCGCGGATTCGCGGAGCGCGTGGCGGTGAACTCGCCGCTGCAAGGGAC
>PLZX01000067.1:1617-8069 GCA_003152325.1 Bryobacterales bacterium
AACTGGCGCGATGCCAAGTAACTGCACCCGCCTCGGCCTATCGTTTGGGACGTTGAGGCCGCGGGCAGATGCTATCCTCTTAGGCAAGGCACAACATGGGTTGGCGCAGAGTGGCATGTCTAGCAGCCGGGGGAGCGGTCTTCCTGGGTGCGTGCTTCGCCCTCCAGCAACACGAGCACACGTGGCGCGAATACCCGGCGTTCGAGTACAACAACTTCCCCATCCCCGCCGACTATCAGGAAAAAACCGAATGGGTGTTTGCGCGCCTGATGTATCCCAACATGGCCGGCGTGCATGCGCGCAGCCGCGGCTGGGGAAGCCGCATCATGGACTGGACCGTGGGCGGGCGCGGCGTTTACTGGACCATGGACTATCCGCGCTCCGACCGCCACTTCTCCGCCGCCGTGCGCCGCCTCACCCGCATCCACGCGCGGTCGGTGGAGCAGCCTATCAACCTGGATGAAGGCGACCAATACGATTGGCCGTGGCTCTACGCCGTCGAAGTCGGGCACTGGGACCTCACCGCTGCGCAGGTGAAAGCTTTTCGCGAGTTTATCGACCGCGGCGGGTTTTTCATGTGCGACGATTTCCACGGCACCGAGGAGTGGGAGGTCTTCACGGCCAGCATGAAACGCGTGTTTCCCGACCGCAAGATCGTCGATCTTCCGGACGAAGACGCGATCTTTCACTCGGTTTACGATCTCGACGGCCGTTACCAGGTGCCCGGCGAGCAATACGTGCGTTCCGGAAGGACCTACGAGTACGACGGCTACGACCCACACTGGCGCGGAATCTACGATGACCGCGGCCGTTTGGTGGTGGCCATCTGTAACGACATGGACCTGGGCGATTCCTGGGAGCACGCCGACAATCCGGAGTACCCGCAGAAATTCTCCGCGCTGGGGATCCGTATCGGGATCAACTACGTGGTGTACGCCATGACCCACTAGCGGCGCAGATAGGCGTCGTCGCCGCTGATCCAATCTTCGCGGCGCGGGGTGAAGATGTCCATCGCGACGCTATCTTCGAGCGCCACCACGGCGTGAGGCACGTTGGGCGGGATCACCAGCGACTCGCCGGCGCGAACCACCTGGGGGTGGCCCTCGATGGAGAATTCGAGAGCGCCTTGCTCCACGGTGCAGACCTGCTCGTTGATGTGGCGGTGCTCGGGAACAGCCGCGCCCCTCAGTAATTCCAGGCGGGCGATGGTCATCTGGCCGCTGTGGATCATGCGCCGTGTGATGAGCGGATTCAACTGCTCGGCCGGGAGCTGGTTCCAATCGTAGAGCTGCATGTGAACGTATTGTATGATGAAAAGTTATGAAAGGCATTGTGCTCGCGGGCGGGTCGGGGAGCAGACTGTTTCCGCTCACCAAGATAACCAACAAACATCTGCTGCCGATTTACGACCGGCCGATGATTTACTATCCGATTCAGACGCTGGTGGATGCGGGGATCCGCGACATTATGATCGTCACCGGGGGGCGCAATTCGGGCGATTTCCTGCGGCTGCTGGCGAACGGGAAAGAATTCGGGTTGAAGCACATCAATTACACGTACCAGGAAGGAGAAGGGGGAATCGCCGACGCCCTGGCGCTAGCGGAACATTTCGCCGACGGCCAGAAAATCTGCGTGGTGTTGGGTGACAACATCATCGAAGGCGACGTGAAGAGCGCCGTGGAGCAATTCCGCGCCCAGGAAAAAGGCGCCCACATCCTGCTCAAGGAAGTGCCCGACGCGGAACGCTTTGGCGTGGCGGAAGTGGAAGGCGACAGAGTGGTGGGGATCGAAGAGAAGCCCAAGCGTCCGAAATCCACCTTTGCGGTGACGGGTATCTATATGTACGATGCCTCGGTATTCCAGAAGATCAAAACGCTGGTGCCTTCGCGGCGCGGCGAGCTCGAAATCACGGACGTCAACAACGCCTACATCCGCGAAGGAACCATGACGCACTCGTTGCTCGACGGCTGGTGGACCGACGCGGGGACGTTCGATTCGCTGCTTCGCGCGGCGAACCTGGCGGCGCAATCGGTGGCGCGGCGGCAGGGGGAAGCGGGCGAAACGGCGAGCGCCGTGGAAGGAACGGTCCGGGCCTGATGGCGGCGGAATCGAGCGCCGCTTCGCGCCGGGTGACCTCCACACCCGACCTGCAACTGGCGGTGCCGGAGTGCGCCCCGGGCATCGGCGCGGTCATCCTGAAAGTGAATTCGCCGGAGCTCATCGACGGCGTGCGCGTCCAGCCGTTTTTGATTTACCCGGACGACCGGGGATACTTCCTGGAGGTGCAGCGCATGGGCCAGGGGCTGGCGGCGGCGTTTCCGCCGGCCACCACGCAAGTAGCCGCGGCCATGAATTTCGCCGGCACCATCAAGGCGTTTCACTACCACCTGCATCAGACCGACTACTGGACGCCGGCGAGAGGCATGCTGCAGGTGGCGCTGGTGGATCTGCGGCTGGATTCGCCGACTTTTGGGAAGCGCAACACTATGTATGTCGGCGCGCTGCGGCCCTGGCAGGTGCTGATCCCGCGCGGCGTGGCGCACGGCTACAAAGTGATCGGAAGCGAGGACGCGATGTTGGTCTATATGACCGACCAGCTCTACAATTCCGCGGACGAAGGGCGCCTGGCGTACAACGACCCATCCATCAATTACGACTGGGAGACGCAGCGGAAGTAGCTGGCGCCCGTCGATAAAGGCAGACGATTTGTGAAGATTCTGGTAACGGGCGGCGCCGGGTTCATCGGATCGGCATTCGTTCGCATGGTGATCGCGGAGACGGATTTCGGCGTGGTCAACCTGGACAAGCTGACCTATGCGGGCAACCTGGAAAACCTGAAGGCGGTGGAGCGGAACGAGCGCTACCGGTTTGTCCACGGGGATATCTGCGATGGGGCGCTGGTGGACGCGCTGATCGAGGCAGAGAAGCCCGAAGCGATTGTGCATTTCGCCGCGGAATCGCACGTGGACCGCAGCATTCTATCGCCCGAGCCTGTGATCCGCACGAATCTGAACGGCACCTTCACGATGCTGGAAGGGGCGCGTAAACACAAAGTCGGACGCTTCGTGCACGTCTCCACCGACGAAGTCTATGGAAGTCTGGAAGCGCCGCTCGAGGCCACCGAGGAGTTTCCGCTGAACGCCAGCAGCCCGTATTCGGCTGCCAAGGCCGGAAGCGACCTGCTGGTGCGGTCTTATTTCGTGACGTTCAAGCTGCCGGTGGTGATCACGCGGGCCTCCAACAATTACGGGCCGCACCATTTTCCCGAGAAGCTCATTCCGTTGATGATCACCAACGCGTTTGACGACAGGCCGCTGCCGGTCTACGGCGACGGGCAGCAGGTGCGCGACTGGCTGTACGTGGACGACCATTGCCGCGGAATCCTGGCGGTGCTGCGAAAGGGCCGGGAAGGCGAGATCTATAACATCGGCGGCAACCGCTCGCTGCCGAACCTGGACGTGGTGCGCCAGGTTCTGGCGTTGACGGGGAAAC
Organism: Bryobacterales bacterium; assembly: GCA_003152325.1. Lineage (GTDB taxonomy): Bacteria > Acidobacteriota > Terriglobia > Bryobacterales > Bryobacteraceae > PALSA-129. The sequence continues at coordinate 5,110 of PLZX01000067.1, forward strand.
CGGAAAGCCTGATTCAATACGTGACCGACCGGCCGGGGCACGACCGGCGCTACGCGCTGTCGAGTGAGAAGCTGATGCGCGAAACGGGATGGGCGCCGGCGATGGATTTTGAGACCGGCCTCGAGCGGACGATCGCATGGTACCGCGCGAACGGCGAGTGGGTGGCGCGCGTGCGGAGCGGCGCATATCGCGAGTATTACGAAAAAAACTATGGCGGCCGGGAAACGGTGGGATAGATCGGTATGGGCAAGCTAAAGCATCCCCCACCAATGTGGCTGATTCTGGTGGGGCATGCTTTAGCTTGCCCAGCCTGAGTGACCCATGCGCGTGGCGATTGAAGCGTCGTCGTTGGGCCTGACCAGCGGAGGCCTGGCCCGATATACGGGCGAACTGAGCCTGGCGCTGGCGCGCTGCTACCCGGACGATGAGTTTTACCTGGTTTCGGACCAGCCGTTCCGCATGCCGGAAGGCGGCCCACCGAATCTGCGGCGCGGCGGCGGCCCGCGCAACGCCATGGAGCGGCGCTGGTGGATCTGGGGTCTGGCGCGCGAAATGAACCGCCTGGGCGCGGACCTGGTGCATGGCCCGGACTTCGCGGTGCCCTACATCCCACGCCGCCCCAGCGTGCTGACCATCCACGACCTTTCGCCCTGGATGAAGCCGCGCTGGCATCACGCCGCGGAACGGGTGCGGCGGCGCACGCCGGTGCTGCTGGAGTTGGGGATCGCCACCATGATCGTCACGCCGGGCGAAGGGGTGCGCAAGGAGGCCATCGAGCGGTTCCACTTGCGCCCGGACCGCGTGGTGGCCGTACCGGAAGCGGCTGCGCCGTGGTTGCGGCCAGTGGAGACCGGCGGCGGCGCGCCCTATTTTCTGTTCGTGGGGACGCTGGAGCCGCGCAAGAATCTGGAGACCCTGGTGGAGGCGTGGCGCGAGGTGCGGCGGCGGCACCCGATCGACCTGGTGCTGGCCGGCCGGCGGCGCAAGGATTCGCCGGATATTGAGGAGGAGCCCGGGTTGCGGCTGGCCGGTGAAGTGCCGGACGCGGAGCTGGCCGGGTTGTATTCTGGAGCGCTGGCATTTGTTTACCCGTCGCTCTACGAGGGCTTCGGGCTGCCGGTGATCGAGGCCATGCAATGCGGCGCGGGCGTGATCGCTTCGCGCGCGGTGGCGGAGGCGGCGGGGAACGCGGCGGTTTACGCCGATGGCGTAACGGAACTGGCGCGCGCGATGTGCGAGGCGGCGGAACGGCCGGAGTGGCGTGCGGAGCGGCGAGCGCTCTCGCTCGAACGGGCGCGGGAGTTCACCTGGGAACGTACGGCACGGCTGACGCGCGAGGTTTACGAAGAGGCGCGGGGGCGTTTTGGCAACTGAGGCATTGGTGCTCTCTCCCGAGGCTCCCTACCCGCTGGCAGGCGGCGGCGCGTTGCGTACGGCTTCGTTGGTGCACTACCTCGCGAAGCGCGGCGCGGTGGACCTGATCGTGTTCCGCGAGCCGGGCGCGGCGGACCCGGCGAAAGCACTGCCGGCCGGATTAGTGCGAAAGATCACCGTGATTGACTTGCCGGTGCATTCCCGGCGCGTAGCAGCGCGGGCGGCGAGGAATGCCAGCCGAGTGGCGCGCCAGGTGGCCCCGCTGGTCGACCGCTTCGCCGGTTTCGAAAGTGAGGTCAGGGCGGGGATCGGCGACGCGCGATACGAAATTGGGGTAGTGGAACACTCCTGGTGCGCACCGTACCAAGCGGTATTGGGGGAGGCCTGCACGCAGTTGGTGCTGGATCTTCACAACATCGAATCCGTGCTCCACGAGCGCTGCGGAGCGGTGGAAGGCGGCGCGACGGGATTGGCCCACCGGGTCTTCGCCGAGGCGTCGCGTAAATTGGAGCGGCGCTGGCTGCCGCAGTTTTCCGAGGTGCTGGCGACGTCGGAGAGCGATGCCAAACGGGCGCGGGAGATTGCCCCGGAGGCCCGCGTGGTGGTTTACCCGAATGCCATTCGGGGGGTGGAGTTGCCGCCGCATGCGGATGAGGAAGCGATCGCATTCTCAGGCAATATGGAATACCACCCCAACCGGGGCGCGGTGCGGTTTTTCCGGCAGGAAGTCTGGCCGCATCTGCGGCGGGAGTGGCCGCGGCTGGTCTGGAGGCTGATCGGGAAGAACCCGGACGCGGTGAGCGAGTGGATCTCGGGCGACCCGCGAATCGAAGCCACGGGCCCGGTTGACGACGCTGTGAAGGAACTGGCGCGGTGCCGCGTGGCGGTGGTCCCGCTGCTGGCGGGGAGCGGCACGCGGCTGAAGATCCTGGAGGCTTGGGCGGCCGGGCTGCCGGTGGTCTCGACGCCCGTGGGGGCCGAAGGACTGCCGGCGCGCGACGGCGAGAACCTGCTGTTGGCGGAAGGCGGCGCGGCGTTCGCATCGGCGGTGTCGCGATTGTTGAGTTCCTCTACGCTTCGGCGGGAATTGGGCGGGGCTGGCCGGCTTTTGCTGGAACAAGAATTTACATGGGAGAAAGCTTGGGAAAAGTTGGACTTTTGATGCTTCGACCGGCATGACGGTCCGGTATACTAGTACGGTCCATGCGCATCGCTGTAGATGCACACGCCATCGGCCGGCACCTGACGGGGAACGAAGTCTACGTCCGTAGCCTGCTGACCGCCTTCGCCGCTCAAGATCGCGACTGCGAGATTGTGGCATACGTGTCGGCGCTGGAATCGTGCGCGAGCATTCCGGCCAGCATCCGCACGCGGCGCGTGGCGTTAAACCCATTTATGCGGCTGGGCTATGACCTGTCGATGAAGGTGCGGGAAGACCGGCCGGATCTGCTGCACGTGCAGTACACAGCTCCGCTGGCGTGCCCGGTTCCGGTGGTGGCGACGGTCCACGACGTGAGCTACCTGGAGCATCCGGAATACTTCACGCGCGGGCGAGCGTGGCAGTTGCAGGTGACGGTGGGGCGGAC
>PLZX01000067.1:8130-56734 GCA_003152325.1 Bryobacterales bacterium
CCGCGGAAGAATCACATCGGGCTGATCCGGGCGTTCGCGAAGCTGGTGAAGGCGTATCCGCAGTTGAAGCACAAGCTGGTGTTGGTGGGGAAACCGACGTGGTTTGCGGCGAAGGTGGAAGAAGCGGCGCGGGAATCGGGGGTCAAGGATCGGATCCGGTTCCTGGGGTTTGTGCCTGACGCGGAGTTGTTGCAGTTCTACAACGCGTGCGACGTGTTCGTGTTTCCGAGTTTCTACGAAGGCTTCGGGCTACCGGCGCTGGAAGCGATGGCGTGCGGGCGTGCGGTGGTGTGTTCGGACGCGTCGGCGCTGCCGGAAGTGGTGGACGGGGCGGCGATCCTGTTCGATCCGTACGCGGTGGAGGAGATGGTGCGAGCGATCGCGGACATCCTGCTGGACGGCGAGTTGCGGGCGCGCACGGAGCGGCTAGGATTGCAGCGGGCGGCGCACTTCAGTTGGCAGAAGACGGCCGAAAAGACGCTGGAAGTATTCCACGAAGTGATGGAGCAGGCGCGGCCGCTACGCGAGCGCGCGGCGGTTCCGAGCATAATTCACCGATGAAGCACACCCCTGGTTTATTTCTTCTGGTGGCAGCAGCATTCGCGGCAGCGGCGCCGGCAGCGGCACAGACGGGCTTTCCCTTTCAGGATGAGGGGCTGCACTACACCGTCAACTGGCCGAGCGGCCTCAGTCTGGGCGATGCCACGCTTTCGGCGCACCACACGGCGAACGGTTGGGATTTCGAAATTGGTTTGGATGCGGCCGTCCCCGGATTCGCCATCAAGGACAAGTTTAGGTCGTCGGCCACGGCTGGGCTCTGCTCCACGGAACTCAGCCGCGACATCAGCCAGGGCGGCAAGAAGGTGAAGGAGAAGACCACCTTCGACCAGGACAAGGGCACGGCCCACCGGGTGACCGAATACCCGGCCGACGGCGGGACGAGCGACTTCAATATTGCCCCGTGCGCGCGCGATGCCATCGCCTACGTCTATTTCGGCCGCAAAGAGCTGGGGCAAGGCCGGGTGCCTCCTGCGCTGCAGAGCTACTTCGGCTCGTCGTATTCGACGCGGATGGAATACGCGGGCGCGCAGACCATCACGGTGGGCGACAAGAAAGAAGTCACGGACCATCTAACGGTCTCGGTGAAGGGGCCGAAGGCCGATTTCACGGTAGAGGTCTTCTATGCGCGCGATGCGGCGCGAACGCCGCTCCTGATCAAGATTCCGCAGACCGTGGGAACCTTGTCCATGGAGTTGGTGCGCTGAAATGCGCGCAGCCTTTTTCTCCCCGCTGCCGCCGGCGCGCAGCGGGATCGCAGATTATTCCGAAGCGCTGATCGAATCACTCGGACCCCTGGTGGACCTGGAAGTGTTTGCGCGCGCGGAGGATGCGTTCGACCCTTCGCGTTTCGATATCGCGCTTTACCAGGTGGGCAACAACCAGTATCACGACTTCGTGTACGAGACCGCGCTGCGACATCCCGGCGTGGTGGTGATGCACGAATCGAACCTGCATCACCTGATCTCAGACCTCACCATCCGGCGCGACGATTGGGACGGCTACGTGCGCGAGTGCGAGTACAACGGCGGGGCGGCGGCGGGCGCCTATGCCGAGCGAGTGCGCAAGCTGGAAGTCGGTCCGGATTACGAAGGCTTGCCGATGACGCGGCGATTGCTGGAACGGGCGCGCGGCGTGGTGGTGCACAGCCGGCACATGGAACGGGAAGTGCTGGCCGCGGGATTCACGGGGCCGGTAGCGGTGATTCCCCACGGCGCCTGGATTCCCGACGCCGATCGCAACGCCTGGCGGCAGAAGCTGGGAATCGACGAAATCACGCCGCTGATCGGGATCTTCGGATNNGTGCGCCTGGTGCCGCAGGCTCGAATGATCCTGGTGGGTGAGCCGCATCCGGAGTTTCCGCTGGCGGCGATGATTCGCACCATGAGCCTTTCGGCCAACGTGCGGGTGCTGGGGTTCGCGCCGATTGAAGAGTTCGTCGGCTACCTGGGCGCGTGCGACATCGTGCTGAACCTGCGGTATCCCACGGTGGGAGAAAGTTCCGGCACGCTGCTGCGGTCGCTCGGCCTGGGCAAGGCGGTGATGGTTTCCGAGGTGGGGTCGTTCCAGGAATTTCCGGAGGACGTGTGCCTCAAGGTTCCGGTGGGAGCGGGCGAGGAAGACATCATCTTCGAGTACATGAATCTGCTGGTGTCGCGCCCGGAAGTGGCGCAAGCGCTGGGCGCGAATGCCCGCGATTACGTGGCGCGGGAATGCAATTGGGGCGCGGTGGCACGGCAGTACGCGGCATTTCTGGAAGCGGTGGTGGAAGGCAAGGAATACCGCGGGACGGAACAACCGCCCGTGCCGGTGGAGGCCGCGCCCGCCGCGGAGTTGCCCGAGGTGGAGCAGTATCTGCGCGGCTGGGCCGTGGATGAAGCGTCGCGCGACTATCTGGACACGCACCGGACACGCCTGGTGAGAACGCTCGAGATCACGCCCGCGGGTGGCCCCGGGGATCGCATCCTCGAAATGGGCGCGTACCTTCAGGTGACGCCGGCCCTGCACAACAAACTCGGGTACGGCGAAGTGCGCGGCTGCTACTACGGCCCGACGGGCCGCATTGACCATCGCACCGTGACTTCGGCGGACGGCGAAACCTTTACCTGCGAGATCGATCACTTCGACGCCGAAAAAGACCGCTTCCCTTATCCCGATGAACATTTCTCCACGGTGCTGTGCTGCGAGTTGATCGAGCACCTGTTTGAAGATCCGATGCACTTGATGTCGGAGATCAACCGGATTCTGAAGCCGGGCGGACACCTGGTGCTCACGACTCCCAATGTCGCGGCGCTGCGGGGGATTTCCGCCATTCTGCTCGGGTATCATCCAGGGTTTTTCCATGCGTACATCAAGCCGGCGGCGGAATCGGGCGAGGTGGATGCGCGGCATAACCGCGAGTACACGGCGCGGGAAGTCCATCGGCTGCTGGATACTTCGGGCTTCGCGGTGGCGCGTCTCGAGACGGGCGAATTCCGCGACCTGCCGCATCCGGAATTCGGCTGGGTGACGCACCTGCTGCGGCGCTATCGCCTGGAAACCGAGCTGCGCGGCGACGGCATCTACGCTTTAGGACGGAAGACCGGCCCGGTGAAGGAACGCTACCCGGGATGGCTGTATTCATGAGCGTAGCCTGGCTCAATCCGCGGGCGGCGCTGGACGCCGGAACGCGCACGGTGCGCGCCGAATTCGAGATACGCAACCTCACGGAAGAGACCTGGCGAGCGGCCGAAGGTTTCGGGATCGGCTATCACCTGTTCGACCGCGCCAGCGGCACTCTGATTGTGGATGGCGCGCGCGTTCGGCTGGCGCGCGACGTGGAGCCCGGCGGCGAGGCGCACGTGTGGATGGAGTTCGAACTGCCCGCGGAAGACGGCGAATATCAAACGGTGATCTCGCCCATGCGCGAAGATGTCTGCTGGTACTACGACCGCGGTTGGCCGTTCCTGTTGGTGGAGAGCACGACCAAGGATGGTGTCGCGAGGCTCGACAGGACCCGCGTGACGGAGAAGCAGTCGTTGCGCCGCGAGCGCGAGCTGCGCGGGGTGGGCCGCGCCTTCCTCTACCCGGTGCTGACCATCTGGCGCAATCGCGCGCTGATCCGCGTGATGGCGAAGCGCGACATCATGGGGCGCTACAAGGGCTCGTTCGGCGGCGCGTTCTGGACCATCATCAACCCGCTGCTGTTGATGCTGACGTATTTCTTCGTCTTCGGAGTGGTGATTCGCGACCCAAGCCGCAGCCGCTCCGAGTTCGCGCTCTACTTTCTGGCCGGTATGTTACCGTGGCTGCCCTTCAGCGAAGCCGCCGGACGGTCTCCGGGTGTTATTCTGGAAAATCGCAATTTGATCAAGAAGCTGGTTTTCCCGGTGGACACGCTGCCGGTGAATCTGGTGGCGTCGGGGTTGGTTACGGAACTGTTTGCAGTGGCGCTTTATTGCGCGTTTCTGCTGGCGCTACGGCACAGTATTCCGATGACGGTGATTTGGCTGCCGGTGCTGCTGATCCCGCAGATCCTCTTCACTACCGGCGTGAGCTGGTTTCTGGCGGGCTTGGGCGCTTATGTAAAGGACCTGGGGCAGATGATCGGGTTTGTGCTGACGATCTGGTTCTTCATGACACCGATTTGTTACCCGGAGAACCAAATGCTGGCCAAAGCTCCGATACTTGCGAAGAACCCGATGTACGTGTTGGTGAGAGGGTATCGCTCGATTTTCCTGGAGAATCAACACCCGGCATTCGGCGCGTTATGGAAGTTTTCGTTGCTGGCCGCGGTGGTCTTCGTGCTTGGCCACGCGTGGTTTTATAAACTGAGAAAGTCCTTCGCGGACATGATCTAGTGAGTCACCGGCAAATTGCTTCACAAAATCACCCTCGCACTGGTTGCGTTTGGACCACTGGGCATCTTTCTGATCGGCGTGATCGATTCACTGGGGGTTCCGCTGCCCGCGGCCACGGACTACTGGCTGTTGACGGTGGCGGTAGACGCACCGCAGCGGGCCTACTTCACCGCACTGATGGCGGTAATCGGATCTTCGATCGGAAGCATCGCGCTATTCCTGGCGGCGAGGCACGGGCGCAAGCTGTTCAGCAAAGGCGAGCCCACCTCAATCAGGGGACAGAAGTTCCAGCAGTGGTTTAACCGCTACGGGTTGCTGACGGTTTTTGTTCCCGCCGTGACCCCCATCGTTCCGTTACCTTTGAAGGTATTCGTGGTTTCGGCGGGCGCCTTGCACACACGGATTAGCCGGTTTCTAGCGGTCCTGCTGGCGGCGCGAATCATCCGCTATTTCGGCGAAGCGTACCTGGGCGTACAGTTAGGGAAGGACGTGGAGCCATTTCTGCGGCGCAACGTCTGGCCGCTGGGCGGCGCCGTCCTGGCGCTGGCGCTGGGCCTGTACTGGCTAATGCGGCTGAGCGAGCGCCGGCGCTCGCCGGAGATATAGGGAATGCCCAAACGCATCGCGATTGTGGAAGATGAGGCGGAACTGGCGGCGCTGATCGACTACAATCTCAGGCGACACGGCTATGGGACGCAAATTTTCAACGGTTCGAAGGGGACGCTGAAAGCGCTCGAGCAACACAAGCCGGACCTGGTGGTGCTCGACGTGATGCTACCCGATACGGACGGTTTCGAATTGTGCCGGCAGATCCGCCAATCGGCGGTATTGTCGCGGACGCCGGTGCTGTTCCTGACGGCGCGGTCGGACGAAGTGGACCGCGTGCTGGGGCTCGAGATCGGCGGAGACGATTACATGACCAAGCCCTTCAGCCCGCGCGAGCTAATCGCGCGCGTGAAGGCGCATTTGCGGCGGGAGGACATGGACGTGGAGCCGGCCGCCCTGGAGATTGGACCTTTCCGTCTGGACCGCACGGGACGTCGCGTGTTTCTGGCGGGACGCGAGCTTGCGCTAACCTCCACCGAATTCAACCTGTTGGACTTCTTCGTAACGCATCCGGGCCGCGCGTACAGCCGCGAGCAATTGTTGGAATCGGTCTGGGGCGAGCTGCGCAACGTCACGCCGCGAACCGTGGACGTGCACGTGCGGCGGCTGCGCGAGCAGATTGAAGAGCAGGCCGAGAACCCACGCTATCTCACCACGGTGCGCGGCTTCGGCTATCGCTTCGAGGACCCCGCGTGACCGGCAAGATTTTTCTCAAGCTGATCGCCGGCGTGTTCTGCCTGCTGTTGGTGGCGCTGCTGGCGGTGGATACGTTTGCCACCAGCGTGGCGAAGAATGCGTATCTCGAGGACCTCAAGCGGCAACTGGCGAATGAGTGCCGGCTGGCGGCACTGGTCCACCCGGACCCGGCGGCGATGAATGCCGCCGAGGTGCGGCGGCTGGCCGCGGCGGTGGGCGGCCGTATCACGATCGTGCGTTCCGACGGCAAAGTACTGGTGGATTCCGAGGCCGATGCCGCCGGCATGGAGAACCACCGCACCAGGAAGGAGCTCGTGGAGGCGTTTCGCGGCCAAGCCGGCTCGGACCGGAGGCGCAGCGCGACGTTGGGAACGGAATTCCTGTACGTGGCCGTGCCGATGCCGGGCGGGGCGGTGCGCATCGCGATGCCGACCGCGGAGATCGACCGGCAGGTGAGCGAGATCCGCGCGAAGATTCTGGCGGGGACGGCGCTGGCATTTTTGCCGGCGATCGCGATTGCAGCCTGGCTGGCGCGGTTGCTTTCGAGGCGCTTCGCGGCGGTGATGGCGCACGCCGGCGAGCTGGCGCGCGGCAACTTCCGCGCGCGCCTGCCGCACCCGGGCACGAGCGAGTTCGGCCAGCTTGCCACCACCCTCAACCAGACCGCCGAAGCGCTGGAGAAGACCATGGCCCAGCTCCAGCACGAGCAGGCCGAGCTCGAAAAGGTGGAGCGCATGCGCAAGGATTTCGTCATCAATGTGTCTCACGAGCTGCGCACGCCGCTGGCTTCCATTCAGGGGTACACCGAGACCCTGATGGACGGAGCGCTCGAAGACCCCGAATACAACATGCGGTTCCTGGGCATCATCCGCCACAATGCCGAACGACTGGCGCGGCTGACCGAAGACCTGCTGACACTTTCGCGCGTGGAGCAGAACCGCCAGAAGTTCGAATTTGGGCCGTTTGCCGTGAACGGACTGCTGAAGGAAGCCATCGAGTTGATGCGGCCCATGGCGGAGAAGAGCGAGATCCGCCTGGAACTGGAGCCCGGACCGGAGGATGCGGCGGCGTGGTGCGACCGCGAAGCGGTCTCGCAGATTCTGAGCAACCTGATGGACAACGCCATCAAGTACACACCGCGGGGCGGGCGCATCAGTGTGGGCGCGCGGCCGGCCGGCCGATACGTGGAGGTGCATGTGCGCGACAGCGGCATCGGCATCCCGGCCGACGAGTTGCCGCGCCTGTTCGAGCGATTCTACCGGGTGGACAAGGCGCGCTCGCGCGAGCTGGGCGGCACCGGCCTCGGGCTCTCGATCGTCAAGCACCTGGTGGCGGCGCACAACGGGGTGACGCGCGTCGAAAGCCGGTCCGGAGAGGGTTCGACCTTCTATTTCACGCTGCCAGTGGAAGAATCCGCACTCCGGCCGAAAGAGCTTAATCCAGAATTCACGGCGTCTTAACGATTCCGTAACCGGGGCGCTGATAGGTTGATAGCTGGAACTTGCGCCAACGGACTCTTTATGAAAAAAATCCTGCTGATCGAAGACGACACGGACTTATTCTCGCTGTTGAAGTACAACCTGGAGAAGGAAGGCTTCTCGCTGAATGGATTGCAGACGGGCAAGGGCGCGATCGAGTTGTGCCGGCAGGTGCGGCCCGACCTGATCCTGCTGGATATCATGCTGCCGGATTCCGACGGCCTGGACATCTGCAAAGGCATCCGAAAGACTCCCGAACTGGCGGCCATCCCGATCATTTTCCTGACGGCGCGCGCTTCGGAGACCGATCGCATCGTGGGGCTGGAACTGGGCGCCAACGACTACGTGGTGAAGCCGTTTTTCGTGCGGGAGCTGATTGCGCGGATCAAGCTGCAGTTCCGCAGCCAATCGACGCCGCCGCGCGTGCTGGAGGCGGGCGGGCTGGAGCTCGATCCGACCAGCCGCCAGGTCCGTTTTGAGGGCGCTCCGCTGGCCCTGACCGCTACCGAGTTCCGCCTGCTGGAGTTCATGATGAGCCGGCCGGGCGTGGTCTTCAGCCGCGAGCAACTGCTGAATTCGGTATGGGGGCAGGACCGGGCGATTACCGACCGGGCCGTGGACGTGTATGTTTTGCGTCTGCGCCAAAAGGTGGAGCAGGATCCGGCCAATCCCATCATGATCCACTCGGTGCGCGGCTTCGGCTACACGTTTGAACCGCGGCGCGCGATGGCCGGATCGGCGTAGGGTAAACCCTCGCCAAGTATCGCTGCCGCCCGCCCCCCATTCCATCGGCCGCCCCTGCTCCTACGTGCTATCCTGTCGAGATACGAGGGCTTCTCGGAATGCGCCCGCACCTGGAATTCCCCACTATCCCGGGTTTGTTTGTAACTCCCCGCCCCTACCTTCACGTCTATCGTCTTATCGCCCACAATGTTTGAAATTCTCTTCAAATACCCGATCAGCATTTTTCACAAGGGCAAGTTCGTCTTCCTGACCCCCTGGCCGCTTTGGCTGCTCTTCATCGCCATCCTCGCCGCCGGCGCTCTGCTGTTCTGGCACGTCCGGCGGAATCACGGCATGCTCAGCGGTTTGCGCCCCATCGCCATCTGGCTGCTCGAAACCGGCATGGTCGCGCTCATCCTCTTTCTGATCTGGCACCCCGCGCTCAGCGTCGCCACCCTCCGCACCCAGCAAAATGTCGTCGCCGTCCTGGTGGACGATTCCCGCTCCATGTCGATCGACGACGCCTCCGGCACCCGCGAAGCCGCGGCCAAAGCTGCCCTCAACGACGGCCTCCTCAAGTCCCTGGCCGGCCGCTTCCAGGTCCGCCTCTACCAGTTCGGCAAAGAGCCCGAACGCATCCCCAATACCGACCACCTCACGCCCGCCGCGCCCGCTTCCCGCATCGGAGATACCCTGGAGCGCGTTCTGGCCGAATCCACTTCCCTGCCCTTGGGCGCCATCGTGTTGCTCTCCGACGGCGCCGATAATTCCGGCGGCATCGACCTCGCCACCATCGCCGCCATCCGCCGCCAGCGTATTCCCGTCCACACGATCGGCTTCGGCAAGGAGCACCCGGATCGCGACGTTGAAATCACCGACGCCGTGGTGCCCGCCCGCGCGCTCCCCAAATCCCGCCTCGCCGCCTACGTCACGCTCCAGAGCTACGGCTTGAGCGGCAGCAAGACCCGCCTCACCGTCAAAGATAACGGCAAGGTGCTCGCCTCCCAGGACATCACCCTCAAGTCCGACGCCCAGCCGCAAACCGAAACCATCGCCTTCAACATCGGCGATGCCGGACCCAAATCGCTCGAGATCTCCGCGCAACCTCTCTCCGGCGAAGAGAACCCACTCAACAACACCGTCACCCGCCTGGTAGACGTTCAGGGCCACAAGCCGCGCATCCTTTATTTTGAAGGCGAGCCGCGCTGGGAGTATAAGTTCATTCGCCGCGCCTTCGACGATTTCGACGACATTGAGCTCGCCAGCATGGTGCGCACTACCCAGAACAACATCCTGCACCAGTTCCCGGCCGGCATGAGTGAGCACCAGCTCGAAGAGTTCCCCGCCAAACCCGAAGAGCTCTTCCCCTTTGAAGGACTGATCATCGGCAGCGTGGAAGCCAACTATTTCACGCCTACCCAGCAGCAATTGATCCGCGATTTCGTCGACCGCCGCGGCGGCGGTCTGCTTTTCCTCGCCGGCCGCGCGACGCTTTCCGACGGCGGCTATCCCAGCTCGCCCCTCGCCGATCTGGTCCCCACCCGCCTGCCCGCCAACCGTGGCACCTTCCACCGCGTCTTCACCAGCGTCGAACTCTCTTCGCAAGGCGCGCAAAGCACCATCTGCCGCCTGGATGACAACCCGGCCAAGAACGCCGCCCGCTGGAAGGCCATTCCGCAGGTTGCCGATTATCAGGAGGTCGGCGAGCCCAAGCCCGGCGCCAGCACCCTCCTCTACTCCTTGCCCTCCGGCAAATCCAAGCAGCCGCTCCTGGTCACGGAAAACTACGGCCGCGGCCGCACCGCTCTCTTCGCCACCCAGGGAAGCTGGCGCTGGAAAATGTGGGAGGACCACACCAGCAAGACCCACGCCACCTTTTGGCAGCAGATGTTCCGCTTCCTGGTGAACGAAACGCCCGGCCAGGTGGTCTCCACCACGCCCAAACAAGTTCTCTCCGACGATACGCGCGTCCCGCTTCGCGTGGAAGTCCGTGATAAGGAATACAAGCCGGTCTCCAACGCCAAAGTGCAGGCCCGTTTCATCAAGCCAGACGGCTCCACCGCCACCCTCGAACTCGCCCCGCAGCCACTCGAAGAGGGCGTCTACAGCGGCGAGTGGACCGCCGAGAAACCCGGTTCCTACGTGGCCGAAATCATCGCCGGACGCGAGCAGGAAGAGCTCGGCCACGACATGTTGACCTTCCGCCGCGAAGACGGTGTCGCCGAGAATTTCCATACTTCGCAGAACCGCGAGCTGCTCGAAAAGCTTTCCGAGGAAACCGGCGGCCGGTACTATAAGCCCTCCGAAACGTCCAAGCTATCGAACGAAATCTCGTACTCCGAGGCGGGCATCACCACCCGTGAAACCCGCGACCTCTGGGATATGCCCGCGCTCTTTCTCCTCGTTCTGGCCATCCGCGCCTCCGAATGGCTGCTCCGCCGCCGCTGGGGGGTGGTATGAATTTGCGCCTGCTCGCCCTGTTGTCGCTCGCCGCGCTCGCGGCCCCGGCCGCCACTTTCTACGTCACCATTTCGGGTCTGGGCGGCGAGCCCGATTACGACCAGCGCTTCAAAATGTGGGCCCAGGATATCGATTCCAGCCTCAAGAAGGCCGGCACGCCCGATTCCAACGTTCTCACCCTCATCGCTCCCACGCGCGAGCAGATCCGCGCCCGCTTCGCCTCGCTCGCCTCCGCCGTCAAGACCACCGATAACCTGGTCGTCGTGCTGATCGGCCACGGCACCTTCGACGGCGTCGAGTACAAGTTCAACGTGACAGGTCCCGATCTCAGCGGCGCCGAACTCGCCACTCTGCTCGACCGCGTCCCTTCCGCGCGCCAGTTGGTGGTGGTCACCACCAGTAGCTCCGGCGGCTCCATCGAGTTTCTGCGCAAGCCCAACCGCGTGGTCATCACCGCCACCAAGGCCGGCTCCGAGAAGAACGCCACCATCTTCGCCCGCTATTGGGCCGAAGCCCTGCGCGAACCTTCCGCCGACGTCGATAAGAACGAGTCCGTCTCCGCCCTGGAGGCCTTTCGCTACGCCCAGCGCAAGACCAAAGAGTTCTTCGATACCCAAAAGCGTCTCGCCACCGAGCACAGCGTCTTCGAAGACACCGGAAAGGGCGCCGGCGTCGCGGCCGCCGCCGCTCCCGACGCCGACAATGTCGAAGGCCGGCTCGCCGCTTCCTTCACCGTCGTGCGGCTGGGGGCCAACGCCGCTGCCAGCAAGGACCCGGCCAAGAAGGCCCTCCTCGAAAAGAAGGAAGAGCTCGAACAGGCCATCGACCAGTTGAAGTACGAAAAGGCCAGCATGCCCGCCGAGGACTACAAAAAGCAGCTCACCCGCCTGCTCCTCGAACTCGCCAAGACCCAGGAGGAGATCGACAAGTGAAACTCGTCGCGCGGCTGGGCCTGCTCGCGCTTGTCGTCCACCTGGCGATCTCAGCCCAAACTCTCGAACAGGCCGAAGCTTTCTGGCGGGCGCGCAATTTCGACTCCGCCAACACCATCTTTAGAGCCCTGGTCGCCCAACACCCCGACAACCTCGAATACAAAGTCCTTTGGGGCCGCATGTTCATGGACCACGGCGACCGCGACGACTTGGGCAATGCCTCCGACCTCTTCAAGGAAGCCCTTAAGGTTGACAAGAACCAGCCGCGCGCCCTGCTCGGTCTCGCTCTCTTGGCCGCCGACGCATACGATGGCGGCGCTGAAAAATTAGCGCGTCAGGCCATCGAGGCCGACCCCAAGCTTCTCGAAGCCCAGGAATTGCTCGCGCGCCTCGCGCTCGAAGACAACAACGATCCCAAAGCCACCACCGAAGCCCGCAAAGCCCTGGCCATCGACTCCAATTCCATCGTCGGCAAGGCCATCCTCGCCTCCATCGACTGGCTCAACGGCAAGACTGAGACTTCCTGGGATCCCCACGCCGGCCTCGGCTATGCCACCGCCGCCCACTTCTTCATGATCAACCGGCGCTATGACGAGACCCTCCAGTATTACCGCAAAGCCATCGAGATCGATCCCCAACTCTGGCGCGCCCGCTCGGAACTCGGCATCAACCTCATGCGCTTCGGCCAGAACGATGAGGCCATGAAGCAGCTCGCCGACTGCTTCCAACACGGCCTGCAGGACAGCGCCACCAAAAACACGTTGATGCTGCTCGATAAGTACGGCAACTTCGTTACTACCAAATCCAACCTCACAGTCCTGAAACTCGATAAGAAGGAATCCGGGCTTCTACAGCCTTATTTCGAGCCTGAAATCGCCCGCGTCATCTCGACCTTCGAGAAGAAGTACAAGATCAAACTCGATCGCCCCGTGCAGGTGGAGGCCTTTCCCAACCACGAAGATTTCGCCGTCCGCACCCTAGGCATGCCCGGCTTGGGCGCCCTCGGCGTCACGTTCACTTCGCGCACCTACGGCTCCACCATCGCCCTCGATAGCCCATCCGGGCGCAAGCCCGGCGCTTTCCACTGGGACTCCACGCTCTGGCACGAAATGAGCCACGTCTTTACGCTCACCCTNNCTCACCGCCATCAAGGAGCACCAGTTGCTCCCCGTCGCCGAACTCGACCGCGGCTTCGTTCATCCGGTCAACCCCGTGCAGGTCATCGTGAGCTATTACCAGGCCGGACGCATCTGCGATTACATCACCGAAAAATGGGGCTGGGATACCATCCTCGCCATGCTCCAGGATTTCGCCTCGCAGACCGACACCTCGACCGTCATCCGCAAGGAGCTGAAAATCGAGCCCGCCGATTTCGACAACCAGCTCCGCGCGCTCATTGAGGCTGAAAACAAGAACACCATCGAGCACTTGGACCAGTGGCGCACCAGCCTCAAGCAGATCGCCGCCGCCGACAAGGCCAAGGACTACGACACGGTCATCAAGCTGGGCGCTGCCACGCGCGATTTCTACCCCGATTACGTCGAAGACGGCAACGTCTACGAATTCCTCGCCAACGCCTACTTTGCCGGGAACGATAAGCCCGCCGCCGTCGCCGAGCTCGAACGCTACATGAAAATCGGCGGCCGCAATCCCGATACCCTCAACCGGCTCGCAACCCAGCTCACCGCCGACGGCAATCGCAAGGAAGCCGCCGCCACGCTCGACCGCATTAATTACATCTATCCCATGGACAACGGCACCCACAGCAAGCTCGGCGTCCTGTGGCTCGATCTCAAGAACGCCCCCGGCGCCATCCGCGAGTTCCAGGCCATCGTCGGCCACAACCCCGCCGACCCCGCCCAGGCCCACTACGACCTGGCCCGCGCCTACCACCTCAATCACCAGGACTCGCTCGCCAAAGACGAATTGATCTCTTCGCTCGAAGCGGCGCCCGGTTTCCGCGCTGCGCAAAAATTACTGTTCGAACTGAGCGGCGGTGAAAATGAAACTCCCGCCGCACCTCTCAAGAAAAGAGAATAGGTATACATGTCATCCACCGTGTCGCAGTTGGAACCCGAAGTCCTCAAGAGCCGCATCGCTCGCTTCCGCCAGGTGCAAGTCGAAATGGTCACTCAGGTACGCCGCGTCATCGTCGGCCAGCAGGAGGTCCTCGAACAGGTCATGATCGCCCTGTTCGTCGGCGGCCACTGTCTCATCACCGGCCTCCCCGGCACCGCCAAGACCCTCCTCGTGCGCACCATGGCCCAGACCCTCGGCCTGGTCTTCAAGCGAATCCAGTTCACCCCTGACCTGATGCCCAGCGACATCACCGGCACCGACATCATCGAAGAGGATCCCGCCAACGGCCGCCGCACCTGGACCTTCGTCCCCGGCCCCATCTTCGCCAACATCCTCCTCGCCGACGAAATCAACCGTACCCCTCCCAAGACCCAGAGCGCGCTGCTCGAAGCCATGCAGGAACGCGCCTGCACCGTCCGCGGCAACAACTACATTCTGCCCGCGCCCTTCTTCGTCCTGGCCACCCAGAACCCCATCGAGCTCGAAGGCACCTACCCGCTCCCCGAAGCCCAGCTCGACCGCTTCCTCTTTAATACCGTCCTTGATTACCTCGACGCCGAAGAAGAGTTGAAGGTGGTCGATCTCACCACCGTCACCTCCATCCCGCAGGCTGACCCCGTCACCGACGCCCAGGAGATTCTCGATTTCCAGCAGCTCGTCCGTATGGTCCCCATCGGCGAAAGTGTCGCCCGTCACGCCGTCGAGCTGGTGCGCGTCTCCCGCAGTAGCGACGAAAACGCCCCCGACTTCGTCAAAAAGTATGTGAACTATGGCGCCAGCGTCCGCGCCGCCCAATTCCTGGTCTTGGCCGCCAAGGCCAAAGCCCTCATGAAAGGCCGATATCACGTCACTTATGAAGACGTTCGCTCGCTCTACATCCCCGTGCTGCGCCACCGCATCCTGCTCAATTTCCATGCCGAATCCGACCGGCTGAAACAGGACGACATCCTTAAGCGCATCCTCGAATGGAAGGCCGCGCCCAGTCAATAAGGGGCCCCTCTCATGCTCCAGCGCTTCCTCGATCCCGCGACTCTCGCCTCGATCTCGGGCCTTGACCTGGTCGCCAAGACCGTCGTGGATGGCTTCGTCGCGGGACTCCACCGCTCACCCGATTTCGGCTTCTCGCAGGAGTTCGCCGAATACCGCGCCTACTCCCAGGGCGACGACTTGCGCCACGTCGATTGGAATGTCTTCGCCCGCACCGGTAAGTGCTTCCTAAAAAAGTACCGCGGCGAAACCAACTCCCAGTTGCTCATCCTGCTCGACACCTCCGCCTCCATGGGCTACGGCTCTCACGCCGTTCACAAGCTCGATTACGCCCGCTTCGTCGCCGCTTCCCTCTGCTACATGGCCAACGTGCAGCGCGACGCCGCCGGCCTCATCGTCTTCGATGAGGACGTCTCCAACTACGTCGCTCCCTCTACCCGCCAGGGCCAACTCTTCCGCCTGCTCCACGCCATTGAGAAGGTGGAACCCGGCACCCATACCGATTTCGCCAAACCCTTCGTTCATTTCCAGACCTTTCTCCACCGCCGGGGCATCGTCGTCGTCCTCTCCGATTTCTATGAGGACCCTGCCACCATCATCAAGACCGTCGAACCCCTTCGCTACCGCGGCAATGAAGTCATCCTATTCCACATCCTCGATCCCCAGGAGATCAAACCAAAGTTCCGCGAGCCCGTCATGTTGGTAGATATGGAAGACGCCCACGCTTCCCTCGAAGTCTCGCCCGAGTACGCCCGCAACGAGTATCGCCGCAAGATCGATTCCCACATCGAAGCCCTCAGCTCCGCCGCGCGTAGCCACGGTTTGGACTACTTCCTGATGAACACCGAACGCCCCCTCGATGAAGGCCTTCGCGAATACCTCTCCGTGCGCAAAGGGAGACTCTAGATGGGTTTCCTGACCCCGTGGTTCCTGGCCGGCGCTGCCGCCGTCGGCCTCCCCGTCTGGCTGCACCTGCTCCGCAAACATAAAACCACACCGCTGCCTTTCAGCTCCCTGATGTTCTTTGAGAAGCGCACCCAAAGCTCCATCAAACACCGCCGCCTGCGCTACCTTGTCTTATTCGCCCTGCGCACCGCGCTCGTCCTCCTGCTGGTTCTGGCCTTCGCCCACCCCTTCGTGCGGCAAGCCATCCCGCCCCGTTCGCGCTCCAACGAAATCACCGTCCTCGCCATCGACCATTCGCTCAGCATGCGCTCGACCGGCCGCCTCGATCAGGCCAAACAGCAGGCCCGATCCCTGGTCGGCGGCCTCCACCCCGGCGAACGCGCCCAGGTGCTTGCCTTCGGCGCCCGCGTCCACGTCATGAGCGAAGTCACCGACGACCACTCCTCCCTCAACGCCGCCATCGACGCCATCGAGCCCTCCGATGAGCGCACCTCCTTCGCCGAGCTGGCCCGCACCGCCCGCTCCATTTCCCAATCGATTCACCTGCCCCTCACCGTGCAACTGTTCTCCGACATGCAGCAATCCGGCATGCCCGCCAATTTCAACGACCTCCGCCTCAACGCCAACCTGCGGCTGGAACCCCACCTCATCGGCAAACCCGATACCCCCAATTTCACCGTCGACAACGTGGTGGCTCCACGCCGCGTCTTCGATAACCGCAAGAACCGCGTGCTCGCGACCGTCGCCGGCTTCGCCACCCGCAAGGACATCCGCAACGTCTCGCTCATCTTGAACGGCCGCACCGTCGAAACCAAAGCCGTCGAGGTGCCTGAAGGAGGCCGCGCCACCGTCGAGTTCAATTCGCTCGAAGTCCCCTATGGCCGCAACAAAGGCGAGGTCAGGATCGATTCCGCCGACTCGCTCCCCGCCGATGACGACTTCTATTTCTCCATCGAACGCGCCGACCCCCGCCACATTCTCTTCGTCCATGAGCCCGACACCAATGGCGGCATCCTCTACTTCAAAACCGCCCTCGAAGCCGCCGGCCAAGCCGCTTTCGAGATCGATCCCGCCACCCCCGACCAGGCCGCCAACCTCAATCCTTCGCGCTTCGCTTTCGTCGTGCTCTCCGACGTCGGCGCGATTCCGGCCTCTTTCGAAAACCAGTTGCGCGATTACGTCCGCGGCGGCGGCTCCGTCTTCGTAGCCCTTGGCCATCGCACCGTGGCCCGCGGCAAGGTCCCCGTCTCCGGCGAAACCATCGAAGGCTCCCATTACTCCGGCCGCGAAGGCGAAATGTTTCAGTCCGCCGCTTGGCTCGACACCTCCCATCCCTCCATCCTCAAGGACGACCGCTGGGACGACGTCAAGTTCTACCAGGCCATCAAGGTCACCGCCGCCGGCGCGCGCATCGTCGCCCGCCTCACCGATCAGACTCCCCTGCTGCTCGATCGGCAAATCGGCGAAGGCCACGTCCTGGTCTTCGCGTCCACCCTCGACAACATCAGCAACGATTTTCCGCTGCACGCCTCCTTCGTCCCCTTCGTCGATCAGACCGCCCGCTATCTCGCCCGTATCGATTCCGGGCCCCCCAGCGTCCTGGTCGATTCCTTCGCGGAACTCCGCGAATCCCGCGAAAAAGGCGCGGCCGTCGACGTAGTCGACCCCAAAGGCGAGCGCGCCCTCTCTCTCGACGAAGCCACCAAGGCCCAGAACATCCAGTTCACCATAGCCGGCTTCTACGATATTCGCCGGCCCAACGGCCGTAATGAGTTGGTGGCCGTAAACGCAGACCGCCACGAGTCCGATCTCACACCCACCCCGCCGGAGACCCTCGCTTTGTGGCAGAATACAGCCAACGGAACTGTGGAAGCTGGGGGGTCCGTCGCGGGGGAACAGAAGCCCCTTTCCCTCTGGTGGTACGTCATGCTGTTGGTGCTGGCATTAACGGTGGCCGAGTCGCTGCTGGGGAATCAACATCTGTCTGTGGATAAAGAGGCCGCATGAAATCTCTGGATCGGCTGTCTGATTATTTGCGCGCCGTTGAGCGGCGCATGCGCTTGCTGGCATTTACCCGCGGAGCCGCCCTCACGGCCCTGGCCGCGCTGGCGCTCACCGTGCTGGCCGTCCTGATGGCTAACTACTTCTCCTTCTCCAGCAGGAGCGTCCTGGGTGCGCGGGTCCTGCTCTTCATTGGCCTCGCGCTGTCGCTCGCCGCCGCTCTCATCGTTCCCGTCATCCGCCTCAACCGCCGCCGCGCCGCCCGCGCCGCCGAAGCCCGCTACCCGCAATTTGAAGAGCGCCTGCTCACCTTCACCGAACGCGTCGAGCAGAATCCCTCCGATCCATTCCTCGAATTGCTCGCTGACGACACTCTGACGCTGGCCACCCAGGCTTCGCCGCGCCAGGTCACCCGCAGCTCCTGGATCTTCAGCTTTTCTTCCGCCGCCATCTTCGTCATCGCAGTCCTCATCTGGCTCGGCATCTCCGGTCCCGGCTTCCTCGGCTACGGCACTTCGCTACTCTGGGGCGGCCTGCCCAAGGGCACCCTGAAGCCCTTTTATTCCATCCAGGTCGATCCCGGCAACCGCACCGTCCGCAAGCGCGCCGACCAGTTGATTTCCGCCACCCTCGGCGGCTTCTCCGCTCCCAAGGTCCGCTTTTTTGCCAAGTACTCCAGCGCCTCCCAATGGGAGCAGGCCGAAATGCGAACCGCCCCCGGCGGCTCGTCTTACCAGTTCCTGATTGCCGGCGTTCCCGAAACCCTCGAATATTATGTCGAAGCCGGCGGCGTGAAGTCTTCCACTTACAAGCTCAGTGTGGTCGACTTACCCAACGTTAAGAACATCAAGGTCACTTACCACTTCCCCGCGTGGGCGGACATGAAGGACCAGGTCGAAGATCCCGGCGGCGATCTCCGCGCCGTCGAAGGCACTTCCGCCGAAGTCGCCATCCAAACCGATCGGCCCCTCGCTAACGGCGCCATCCTGCTCGAGGACGGCACCAAGATCTCGCTCCGCAAGAGCGACAATGGCACCCTTGCCGCCATCGTGCCGATTGAAAGAGACGGCCTCTACCACGTCGCCGCCGTCGAAGGCGGGGAAGACGTCCGCCTCAGCGAAGACTATTTCATCGAGGCCCAGAAAGATCAGCCGCCCGAGGTGCGCATTACGCGGCCCGGCCACGATTTTAAAGCCAGCCCCATCGAGGAAGTCACCGTAGCCATCGACGCCAAGGACGATTTCGCCCTCAAGTCCGTCGAGCTCCATTACTCCGTCAACGGCGCTCCTGAAAAAACCATCGCCCTTCTTCCGAATGTGAACGCCAAGGCTTCTTCCAGCTCCACCGTCCTCTCGCTCGAAGACTTTAAGGTCGAGCCCGGCGACATTGTCAGCCTCTACGCCACCGCCAAGGACGCCCGCAAGACCACCACCACCGACATGTTTTTCATCGAAGCCCAGCCCTTCGAGCGCAACTACACCCAGTCGCAGGAAGACGCCGGCGGCGGGGGCGGCGGCGGGGGCGGCGACGACCAGAACCAGATCTCCCAGCGCCAGAAGGAAATCATTACCGCCACCTGGAACCAGTTGAAGGGGCGCGGCGCTCGCGGCACCGACGCCGAGAACGCCGCTTTCCTGGCTTCCGTTCAGTCCAAGCTGCGCGATCAGGCCGCCTCGCTCGCCAACCGCATGAAGAGCCGCCAGCTCGAAGACGCCGGCGAATCTTTCAAGAGCTTCATCGACGATATGGAAAAGGCCGGCACTGCCATGGGCCCGGCCTCCGATAAACTCAAGGTCGCCAAGTGGCAGGATGCCGTCGCGCCGGAACAGGAAGCCCTCCGCTATCTGCTCCGCGCCGAAGCCACCTTCCGCGATATCCAGGTCGCCTTCGGCCAGCGCGGTGGCGGAGGCGGCGGAGGCGGTGGCGGCGGTGGTGCCGCCCGTGACTTGCAGGGCCTCTTCGATCTCGAACTCGACACCGAAAAGAACCAATACGAAGGCGCGCGCCAGGGCCAGAGCCAGGGCCAGAACGCCGAGCAGCAGCAGAAGGATATCGACGAGGTCCTCGAGAAACTGAAGCAGCTCGCCAAGCGCCAGCAGGAGCTCGCCGAGCAACAACAGCAGGGCAAGCAGCAGACTTCCCAACAACGGTGGGAGCAGGAAATGCTGCGCCGCGACGCCGAACAGCTTCGCCAGCAGTTGCAACAGGCCACCGGCTTGAGCCGCAACGGTTCTCCGCAGCAGGGCCAGCAGCAAGACCAGCAGGCGCAACAAGGGAAACAAGGCCAATCCGGCCAGTCGGGTCAGTCCGGTCAATCGGGCCAATCCGGTCAGTCGGGCCAATCCGGTCAGTCGGGCCAGCAGGGTCAGCAGAGCACCCAACAGGGCGGTCAGCAAGCCGGCCGGCAAGGCCAGCAGGGACAACAGCAGCCACAGCGCGGCCAGATGAATCCCCAGGGCCAGATGGGAGCCCTCCGCGGCGCCGATCAGCAGCGCCTCCAGGACACTCTCAATAATCTCCAGCAAGCTCTCCAGGATATGAGCCATGCCGCGTCTTCCCAGCAGGCTGGCACGCCCCAAGGCCAGGCCGACGCCCGCCGCGCGGCCGATCGCCTCAATCAGGCTACCCAGTCGCTCTCCGGCATCCGCGCCGGTCAATCCAAGAATCAAATCGAAGATCTCGCCAACCAGGCCGACTCGCTCGCTAAAAAACAGCAGGATTTTGAAGGCCAGATGCGTCGCGCCTTCGGCCCGCAAGGCAAGGACCTCACCCGCGAGCAAGCCGCCCAACTGGCCTCCCAGAAGGATGCTGAAGTAAACGACCTTAAGAAGCTCAGCTCAGGCATGCAAACCGCCGCCCGCGACCTCCAGGCCACCGAACGCGTCGCTTCCACCAAGATGCGCGAAGCCCTCAGCGGCATTCAGCAGTCTGAGATGGAGCGCGACATGCAGCGCAACGCGGATTACATCCGGCGCGGTCTTGGCGAATACGCCGTGATGTCGGAATCTAATTTCACCCAGGGCCTCAACGAAGTCCGCGACCAGTTGAAACAGGTCCAGCAGGCTTTGGGCTCCGGCGGCGCCGATCCCAAGAATGCTCAACAGGACCGCGCCACCCAGCAGGGCTTAGCCAATCTGGAAGGCCTCCGCCAGATGTTGCAGCAGCAAGCCGGCGGCCGCGGCCAAGGCCAGCAAGGCCAACCACAGGGTCAGCCGGGTCAAGGCCGTCAGGGACAACAGGGCCAAGGTCAGCCGGGTCAAGGGCAACAAGGCCAGGGCCAGCAAGGGCAAGGTCAGCCGGGCCAGGGCCAGCAGCAAGGTCAAGGTCAGCAAGGCCAGCCAGGCCAGGGTCAGCAAGGTGGCGGTCAGCAAGGTGGCGGCGGAAATCTAGGTGGTGGGGGCACTGGCGGCGCTTATAACGGCGGCGCCAATTACGGCGGCAACTATGGCGGCCCCGGTGTCGTCAACCCGCAAGCCCGCCTCGGCGATCTCCAGGTCCCCGACTACCAGACCCAATACCGCAACACCCTCCAGAGCCTGCAGCAGCTCCAACAACAATACCGCAATGACCCGGCCACCGCTCACGACATCGGCCAGCTCATTCAGCAACTCCGCCAGCTCGATCCCTACACCTACGCCAACGACCCGATGCTCTCACAACGCATCCAGGCCGCCATCCTCCCTGCCGCCGAGCAGGTGGAAATGGAGCTGCGCCGCAAAGTCGAGGAAACCGGCGGCTCCGTCCGCAGCCCCGGCACCGAAAAGGTGCCGCCCGGCTACAGTGGCGCCACCGCCGAGTACTTTAAGAAACTCAGCAAAGACAAGTAAGCGCGGCCATCCTTGCAGGCTGATTTCGAACAGAACGCCGCGTTCCACAACCGCGTTGCGCCCAGCTACGATGCGCGCGTGAGCGGCCCCAACGAAGTCCTGGCCCGTAAGGCGTTTCAGGCGCTGGTGGCGCGCTATGTTCCGGCGGGCAGCACGCTGCTCGATTTTGGCTGCGGCACTGGACTGGATGCCATGGAGTACGCGCGTTTGGGGTATCGCGTGCTCGCATACGACAATTCACGCGGAATGGTGGCACAGTTGGAGCAGCGGTGCGCCGCGCAAATCGCTTCCGGCCGGATCAGCACATCCGACGCGGCGTATCCTGCCTTTCCGAAACAGCTATCCCAGTGGCCGGCGCCGCACGCGGTAACGGCTAACTTCGCGGTCTTGAATTCCATTCGCGATCTCCAGCCGCTGTTTGAGGAATTCGCGGGGCGTCTGGCGGCTCCGGGGTGGATGATCGTGAGTCTGCTGAATCCCATCCATTGGTCGAAGATGAAGACGCGGGACTGGTGGCGCGATGCTTTGCGGCATCCGCGCGGACCGCGGGTTTATACCGTCCAGCCGAGCGTGAGCTACCTCCACTTTGTGCCCGCATTGCTGCACGCGGCGAAGCCCTTTCGCCTGGTGGGCCGGGCCAACGCGGGCGCGCTGGTGCGATACGATGCGGCTATGCCACCGAACGAACCGCCTACGTGGTGGATGCCCGAAGGCCGGGCGCCCGCCGGGCTGACGGGCAAGCTGTGGCACACTCCCGCGTACCAACTGATGGGCCATTTTATGTTCCTGGTGCTCCGGAGAGACCCATGAACCTGCTGCCGGCGCCTGCGAAGCGGTGGCTGCGCAGGATGGCCAACCTTCCGCGCTATGGTCCTTTGGGGTTGCACGACCCGCAGCAGTTTGTGGAAGTATGGCTCGAAGGCTGCGGCGCACCCCGGGACGTGACGCGGAACAACGTGGTGGCGGCGCTGCGGCCCTTCACCATTGGTGTGATGTTGGAAGCCGCCTCAGCAGAAGCCTCGGCCGGTGCGGATCTGAGGCTCGCAATGCGGCAGCGCGGCTCTGGCTTCCTGCTCGGCGTGATACACCTGCGGCTGGCTTCCACCATCCCGCTGGGAGCACTCCGCTTCTGCTTGTTTGAAACTCCCAAGTGTGAGAATCACTGCGTCCCCGCCGCCACTCTTCGCCTGTATTACCAGCGCCAAAGGTGGCGCAGTTGGCAGCGGCAGCGCAAGAACCCTTACAACTTTCGAATGACCCTCAGCGACATCCGTTGCAGCTATGTTTTCTACCAGTGCCCGCGGCCGGTGGTGCTGGTCTCGGTGCAGCACGAAGGCTCCAGCAACATGTTTCCCATGGACCTGATTGGGCCCACCGATTCACCGTGCTTTTCGATGGCGCTGCGCTCGACAAGCCCGGCTGTTCGACTGATGCAGCAATCGCGGCGCATGGCGCTCGCGAGCGCGCCGTTCACTTACAAAGACACGGCATACGAATTAGGAAGACACCACAAGCTGGCCAGCATCGATTGGACCAGCCTCCCATTTCCGACGGAGCCGTCTCCGGAGTTCGGCCTGCCGGTGCCGGAAGCAGCGCTGAGAGTTCGCGAAGTGAAAGTGGAGGAGTTTCACGAAGTCGGGTCCCACGTGCTGTTTCTGACATCGGTAGTTCGGGACACGGTTCCCGCAACCGCGCGCGAGTTGCAGTTATTCCACTCGTTCAGTTCGTACCGCCAGTATCTGGCGATGACGGGCCGAACGGCGTAATCTACTGGCGTACGGCGTCGGTCTTGTACTTGGCGCCCACCTGGTCCAGACAGACTCCGTTCATGGCCTTGGCCTGCGGCCCGGCAAGGTTGAGCGCACAAGTAAAGGGCACCTTCAACACCAGATTGTAGCCAGTCAATTCGAAGGTCCGTTTGGCGGCGTCGTAACGCCATGTTCCGTTGGCCACGGTGGCGTCGCCCATCGTAGCGCTAAAACTGAGATCGGCGCTCGCCACCATATCCCAAATCACCGGCACATTGTTAATGATCTCAGTCACCCGCCATTTCGAGGCCGCCGCCCGGGCCGCGAGAGCCGGAGCGGACGCCGCTGGCTGAACCGGAGTGGCCGCGACGCTCGAAACCGGCGCAGCAGGCGGGCGAGCCGGCTGCTCCAGTATTTTGTAATGCTCCAGCGCTACTTCAATGCGGTTCACTGGCTGGATGAAATACTTCTCCTTCGGATTGGCTTCACCCGCCTTACGATACTGAATGACCGCCTGCTCGAAATATTTCTTGGCCGCCGCCGGGGTTTCCGCCCTATACCCCAGAGCCTCATCTCCCACGCCGATGTTGTAAAGCCGGTATGAATCGTCCTCGGGTTTGGACAACGGAGGCATAGTCTCGAGCGTTTCCACGTACTTGCTCCACTGGCCCGCAACGGCGTAACGGTTGGCTTCATCCAAGGCGCCGCCTTTGCCCAGCAGCACTTCTACCCGTTCGTTGGTGTTCACAAGGCGCGCGGCGATGCGCTCGGCCATCCGGTCGGCCAGGAGCTGCACCAGTTCCTCAGCCGTATGCGGCTCCTGGTCCGCTTTTCCCATGAGGCCCGTGATGGCCGCTCTTGCGTTGTTGTTCTCATGGTTATACTTCACGTCCAGCGGCTCGGCGTCCACGAAGCCACCCTCACGGCTCCTGGCTTCGTAAGTCACCGAAAGGTCGGCCGCCACTTTGTACCCCGTCGGTTGTCCCCTGCCGGCATTCTTGCCGAAGGGAATGCCATACTCTGGTGTCGCCACGGCAGAGCAGTTCAACACCCGGATTGAAATGACGGTCTCGGGCGCGCCCGGATTGGGCGTGAGCTGATTGTTGAATGCCATTTACTTTTATGTCTCTCCCTTGCATCCTTTCCATATATCCAGTAATCTCTATAGAGTAATAGTATATTAATCCCTATTAACTAAAGGGTGATTATGGCGACCGCTTCCCCGGAAATCCATCCCGACGCGCAACACTTCGAGATTCAACATGATCGCATCGTCCGCGAAGAGATCGAGACCTTCCGGGTCCGCGCCGATCAATTCCTCGCCGGCCAGATCACCGAGGACGATTTTCGCCCCTTCCGCCTCAAGCACGGCATCTACGGCCAACGTCAGGCCGGCGTCCAGATGGTCCGCTGCAAGATTCCCGGCGGCCTTCTCACCGCCCCCCAGGTCGGCCAACTCGCCCGCATCGCCGACGAATTTGCCGGCGGCAAAGCCCATCTCACCACCCGCCAGAACATCCAATATCACTTCATCCCGCTCGCTCATGTTGCCGGCCTCATGCACCTCCTGGCCGATGTTGGCATGACCAATCGCGAAGCCTGCTATAACACCGTCCGCAACGTCACCACCTGCCCCCTATCCGGCATCGCCCACGACGAAGTGTTCGACGTTCGCCCCTACGCCCAGCGTGTGGCCTACGCCTTCCTCCGCAAAGACCTCACCAGCAACCTCCCGCGCAAATTCAAAATCGCCTTCGATGGTTGCCGCAACCGTGACTGCGTGGCCGGCGCCATCAATGACATCGGCCTCCGCGCCGTGATTCGCGACGGCCGCCGCGGCTTCCGCATGTCCGTCGGCGGTGGCCTTGGTCCGCTCCCGGTCGAAGCGCAACTGCTCGACGACTTCGTCCCCGAAGAGCACCTGCTTCACAAGTGCGAAGCGGTGGTCCGCGTCTTCAACGAATACGGCAACCGCAAGAACAAGAACACCGCGCGTCTCAAATTCGTCATGCGCGAGCGCGGCTTCGCCTGGCTCAAGGAACAAATCGAGCGCGAGTTCTCGCACATCCTCGCCCACGGCGGCGGCATCCCTTGGCCCGAAATCGTCCCCCAGGGCTTCGGCGGCTACCAATCCGTCCCGCCCCCGCTCGGCGATGGCGCGCTCCTCCCCGTCATCGGCGCTCCACAAGCCGGCGGCGATTGGCTCGGCACCAACGTCGCCTTGCAGAAGCAAGCCGGCTACGCCGCCGTGACCGTGAAGGTCCCGCAGGGCAACCTCACTGGCGACCAGTTGCGCTCCCTCGCCCGCATCGCCTCCACTGCCGGCGATGGCCTGGTGCGCGTCACCATCGAACAAAATTTCCTGCTCGCCTTTGTCCCGCTGGCGCGTCTGCCGCGCGTCCACGCCGCCCTTGCCGAAGCCGGCCTCGCCGATTCCGGCGCGCGCCAGATCGAAGACGTCGTCACCTGCCCCGGCGCCTATTCCTGCAACCTCGGCCTCACCAAGACCATGCAACTGGGGGCCGCTCTCGCCGAAACCGTCCGCGATTACGACGACCCGCAGATCCGCCGCCTCACCATCAAAGCCAGCGGCTGCCCCAATTCCTGCGGTCATCACTGGATCGCCGACTTCGGCTTCTACGGCAACGCCCGCAAAATCGACGGCCGCGAGTTGCCCTATTACCAGATGCTCCTCGGCGGCGGCTACGACCACGAAGGCATCATGCGCTTCGGTCTGGCCGTCCAATCCATCCCCGCCCGTCTCGCGCCCGAGGCCGTCTCCCGCGTCCTCGATCACTTCCTCTCCCACCGCCGCCCCGGCGAAACCTTCCGCGAGTACGTCATCCGCCACAAAGTGGAAACCTTCCGCTCGCTCACATCCGACCTCGCCAAACCCGCCGACCTCTTCCCCGAGATCTATCAGGACTGGGGCGACAACGAAGCCTTCTCCCTCAAGCTAGGCCGCGGCGAGTGCGCCGCGTAGGGTCGGGTGCGCGTTACTCAGGTTTCGCACGCCTATGCTATCGTGCGGTAGATGCGTGTCCTCATCAGTGTCACTGATAAAACCGGAATCCTCGANNACCGCGCGCCTCTTGCGCGACGCCGGCCTCCCCGTCCGCGACGTCTCCGAAATCACCGGCTTCCCCGAAATGCTCGACGGCCGCCTCAAGACCCTCCACCCCAAGATTCACGGCGGCATCCTCGCCGTTCGCTCCAACGCCGATCACGCCCTTTCGCTCGCTCAGCACTCCATCACGCCCATCGATATGGTCGTCGTCAACCTCTACCGCTTCGCCGACGCCGCCGCCAAAGCCGGCGCCACTATGGACGACCTCATCGAAAACATCGATATCGGCGGCCCTGCCATGATCCGCTCCGCCGCCAAGAATTACTCGGGCGTCGCGGTCGTTGTCTCACCCGACGACTACTCTGCCATCGCCGAAGAGTTGCGCGCGTCCGCCGGCAAGCTCTCCCCCGAAACTCGCTGGCGCCTCGCCAAAAAAGCTTTCCGCACCACCGCCGATTACGACGCCGCCATTAGCGCCCGTCTCGAACAAATCGATGCCCCCGGCCCGCTGCCCGCCGATCTCAACCTTCGCGCGCCCAAACTCATGGACCTCCGCTACGGCGAGAACCCTCATCAATCCGCCGCGCTCTATGGAACCCGCGGCGCGGGCCTCGCCGGCGCAGCCCAGCTTCACGGCAAGGAACTCTCCTACAACAACCTGGTGGATCTCGACGCCGCTTTCCAGCTCGCCTGTGAGTTTGACTCTCCCACCGTCGCCATCATCAAACACACCAACCCGTGCGGCTGCGCCGAACAGCCCTCGCTCGCCGAAGCCTGGCGCAAAGCCCTCGAATGCGACCCCGTCTCGGCCTTCGGCGGCGTCATCGGCATCAACCGCAGCGTCGATGCCGAAACCGCGCGCGAAATGGCCAAGATCTTCGTGGAGGCCATCGCCGCCCCCGGCTACTCACCCGAAGCGCTCGAAATCCTGCGCGCCAAAAAGAACCTGCGTCTCATGCAGGTCTTGCCCGGCACCGACCCTCTGGTGGTGAAATCCATTTCCGGCGGCTACCTGGCCCAGACCGCCGACACTGCGCGCCTCAGTCGTGCCGCCGCCATCGTGAAATCCAAACGCAATCCCACCGAAGAGGAATGGGCCGCCATGGAATTCGGCTGGAAAGTAGCCAAGCACGTGAAGTCCAACGCCATCGTTTACGCGCGCCCCGGCCAGGTAGTCGCCGTCGGCGCGGGCCAGATGAGCCGTGTCGATTCGGTCCGCATCGGCGCCATGAAAGCGCTGCTCCCGCTCCCCGGCGCCGTCGTCGCTTCCGACGCCTTCTTTCCCTTCCCCGATGGCGTCGAAGAGGCCGTCAAGAATGGCGCCACCGCCTTCATTCAGCCCGGTGGTTCCGTGCGCGACGATGAGGTCGTCGCCGCCGCCGATCGCCTCGGCGTCGCCATGGTCTTCACCGGCGTCCGCCACTTCCGCCACTAAATCATCACGCCGCTGATCGCGATCGCCAGGCCCACCACCCCCGCCAGTACTCCCATCACCGGAAACATTTTCTTCCGCGAGATGAAGTACAGCGAGCTCAGCACCAGCCCGATTTCGAGCAGCCCTTCGCCCACGTCGTAACGCAGCGCCCGATGCTCGTCGCCTTCCGCCGCTTCGTCGGATTGCTTGGCCTTTTCCTGTTGGTCGTCCTTCTGCGCTTCGTATTTCTTGCGTTGTTCCGCGAAGCGCCCGCGCGCCTTCTCCGCCGCCTCCCCCTTGGCATCCACCACCGCCAGCAGGCTCTCGCCAATTTCCACCGTATGCAGTTTGATGCTGTTTGCCTGGTAGTACGACCACTGGTCGTTCGCAGTCGACTTGTGCATGATGGCCGCCGTGTGCGTGCGGTGCGCTTCAATCGTCACCACCGCCAGCAGCACTGCCAGCACCGCCGCTAAAACCCCCACCGTCTTGCCAGTCGGGTCCGATTCATTTCCCTCGTGATGGATCTCCAGTTCAGCCATAGGTTCCCGTATTATAAATGGTAACCCGTGTCCTCCGACGAAGACTTCATGCGCGAAGCCCTCCGCCTGGCCCGCGAGGCGGCGCTCTCCGGCGAAGTGCCCGTCGGCGCCGTGCTGGTGGCCGCCACCGGCGAAATCACCGGACGCGGCTCGAATTCCCCCATCTCCCGTCACGACCCTACCGCCCACGCCGAAATCCTGGCCCTCCGCGAAGCCGCCGCCGCCGCCCGCAATTACCGCCTGGAGGGAGCGACCCTCTACTCAACACTCGAACCCTGCGTAATGTGTGCCGGCGCCCTGGTGGTCGCGCGCGTCGCCCGCCTGGTTTTCGGCGCCCGCGACCTCCGTTTCGGCGGCGTCCGCAGCAAATTCCAAACCGCCGATTCCTCGCTCCTCAACCACCAGGTAGAAATCGAAGAAGGCCTGCTAGCCGTCGAGTGCGTCACCCTCCTGCAGAATTTCTTCGAGCCCCGCCGCTAATCGAGAAAAATCCTCAACACCGCGCCTCCCGCACCTTTGTTTCGTAATTTCCGGCACAGAAGGGCAGAAAGCGTGCATAATATGGCCAGTACTCCTATGGCTGGGGCCGGTTCGATACCGAAATCCAACGCTCAGCCGGCCGTGCTGGTCGTCGAAGACCAGAAGCCGCTCCGCCATCTTATCGTCAAGTTCCTCAGCCGCAATGGCATCCAGGCCTTCGATGCAGCCAACGCCGGGCAAGGACTATCGATAGTCCACCAACGCGACGGCCGGATCGATCTGGCCATCCTCGACATGGTCATGCCCGGGAAGAGTGGCCTCGACCTCGCCACCGATCTCATCCGCGAATACCCCGGCATCAGGATCCTCTACATTTCCGGGCACGTGGACAGTGTCGCCATGGATGTCATTGCCCGTCGCTCTCCCGAGGCGGTGCTTCTCAAACCCTTCACCGAGCAGGCACTCCTGGAACGCGTACACCACCTTCTGGGAATGCCCCCCAAGGTCGACCACGACGCCCGCTCACTCTAAGCTCACATTGAAAAGGGTAGACTCGTATGACAGGAGCGATATGTCCATTCGTCCGGTAAAGCGGCTCATCAAAGCCAAACCAACGCTCGAAGGCGCCGGAGTGCACCTGCGCCGCGCGTTCGGCTTCGGTGCCACCTCGGAGTTCGATCCTTTCCTCCTCCTCGACGACTTCCGCAATGACATTCCAGAGGATTATCTGGCCGGATTCCCATGGCACCCCCACCGCGGCATCGAGACCATCACCTATGTCCTTGCCGGTACCGTGGAACACGGCGACAGCATGGGCAACCACGGCGCCATCGCCGCCGGCGACGTCCAGTGGATGACCGCCGGCAGCGGCATCATCCACCAGGAGATGCCCAAAGGCGACCAGTCCGGCCGCATGCACGGCTTCCAGTTGTGGGCCAACCTGCCCTCCGCGCTCAAGATGACGCCGCCCCGCTACCAGGAGGTGAAATCTGCCGACATCCCCGAGGTCACCGACGACGATGGCACCCAGGTCCGCATCGTCTGCGGAAACTTCTGGGGCAAGTCCGGCCCCGTGGATGGCATCGCCACCGACCCCATTTACATCGACGTCACGGTTCCCGCCGGCCGCCGCAAGACCCTTCCCGTGGAGACCACCCGCCACGCCTTCGCCTATGTCTTCTCCGGCAGCGGCAAGTTCTGCAACGCCTCCGGCCCTCTCGCGGTCCCCACCGAAGGCGTCGGTTGGGCTGACACCACGCCTCCCGCCGCGGCCGAAAACCGTTCGCTGGTGGTCTTTGACCGTGGCGACGAAGTGGCCGTCCAAGCCGGCGAGGATGGCATCCGTTTCCTGCTCTGTTCCGGCAAGCCGCTCAAAGAGCCGGTAGCCTGGTACGGCCCGATTGTGATGAACACGCAGGAGCAGCTTCGTGAAGCCTTCAAAGAGCTCGACGAAGGCACCTTCCTGAACGCCGCGAAGAAGAAGTAGGCGTGCGTTCGCCACACCGAAGACTTCACTACCAAGTGGGGCCGCTGATTCGCTGCTATTATGAAAATCAAAGGCCATTGGCTAAGGCCTCGCCTTCCCCTACGACCCTCCGCGCCCCACCGCGTGCACCACGATCTCCACTTTGTCCCCCACTCGCAGCAGCAGCACGCTGGGGTTCTTCATGCCCCACTTCTGATACGGCACGGTGAACTTGAGCGTGGTGGTATAAACCCCCGCGCTGGCATCCACCTCCGCCGGAATCGAGATCTCATGCCCCGCCCCGTGGATGCTGAACTCGCCATGCACTTGCAATTGCGAGTGGCCTTGCGCCGCCACTTTGCCATCCACGCGGTCGGGACGGAAGACGATTTCCGGGAAGCGCGCGCTCTCCAAAATCTCGCTGTGCATGCGCTTGTCGCGCGACGCATCGCCGCTCGCTCCGCTCGCCGCGTCCACGACAAGTTCTCCGGATGCCTTGCCGGTGGCCGCGTCGAAGCGCAACTCGCCCCGCGCCAACTGAAAGGTTCCATGTACGGTGTGCAGCAAACCGCCCAGCGTAAACTCCACTTTGGTATCCGCCGGTCCAAAACGCACCGCGAGATCCTGCGCGGCCGCAGCCCCTGCCCAGACNNCAGCATCAGCCGCGCCATCAACCCCGGCCGCCGTCCCACGCGGCGATGCTCGCGCTCATACAGAGAGAGATCACCCCGTTCCAGCGCCGCGGCCAGCGCCGTGGCCTGCTGGAACAGCAGGCACAGTCCTTGGCCCGTGATGGCGTCCACCGAACCGGAAGCGTCGCCCACCAGCGCCACATTGCCGCGCCACACCGCTCGCAGCCGGCGCGAGGCCGAAACCGCGCCGCGCTCCCCCGGTAGCGCCGCCAGATGTCCCACCCGCCGCCCGACCGCCGGAAACTGCGCCAGCGCCTCGCTCAACCGCAGATGCGGATCGCTCGAAAGCAGCACCGCGCAAACTTCGTCCTCCGCCACCGGCGTAATGTAAAGCTGGCAGCGGTCGCCCCAGTGGATCTCCATGAACTCGGTCCACGGCGCCATCCGGTAATGGCGGCTGAAACCGTAGCGCAGGCTCTGCCGCGTGCAATCGTCCAGGCCAGCCCAGCGGCGAACGCGCGAATGCCCGCCATCCGCACCCACAATCCAGCGCGCCGCCACGCGCTCCCCGGCCGCGTAAACTCGTTCGCCATCCATCCCCGTCACCGCGGTGCCCCACGCCAGCCGCACCCCCGCCTGCTCGGCGTGGTCGATCAGCATCCGGTGCAGCGCCGTCCGCCGTATCCCCATCCCATAGCCGCGCGGGAACCGCGCTTCCACCGTAGTCGCACCGTCGCAAAAGCGGATGCCTGGAAAACGCCGCCCCGGCGCAGCTTCCAGGTCGATCCCCAGCGCTCGCGCCGCCGCCAGTCCATCCGGCATGATCCCTTCGCCGCAAGGCTTGTCGATCGGCGGCCGCGCGGCGTCCGCCACGGTCACATCCAAGCCGCGTCGCCGCGCGGCAATCGCGGCGGCGAGCCCCGCCGGGCCGCCGCCGATAATGAATAAATCGGTGGAAGAAGGAAGAATCATTAGGTCAGATATTGGCGGCGCGCCGCGCCATTCCCAGGGCCTCGGACCAGAATAGAGCGGAGGAATGCGCCAGCTCCACCACCCCGCCGACCGCCGTGACGAACTCGCCCACCTGCTTCCGGGCGACCACCAGCCGCGAATTTCCTGGTCGCCAACTGCCGTTCCAACGCTTCCAGATCGCCGAAGGGGACGCCTGCGGCGTAGCCGGCGGAGGGCATGGGTTGGGGGGCTGTCATCCTATCCAGTGGGACGCTTGCAACCCGCAGTCCGTTGCGATGTCTCGCACCCGGCCGCCGTGCGAAACCACCCAACCCATAGTTCCGCAGACCGCACAAATTACACTTGTACCGCCTTTAAGCGCTTACAGCGGCGCGTCTTCCCTTCCATCCCAACGCGATCCCGACCAGCATCGCGGCCAAACTCATCGTGCGTGTCGCGCGATGCTCCCAACCACCTGTGTAACGCAGCGACACCCGGCAAGGTCCGAGGCAATCGGGCGCAATCACCATCTGTCCGATGGCATCGCCGAAAACCCGCTGCGGCTTGCCATTGGCCCATGCCTCCCATCCTCGCTCGTAAGTCACCTGAACACCGATCACCTCTCCCGGCCTCAGAGTAGCCTCGATCTCCGCTTCACTCAGGCCTTTCCACCGGAGTGTCGCCGGCGGGTAAGCGGGATCGTCCAGAGCCGCGACGTAGGCCTCCACGGGTGCGATATCCAGACCGTGCTTCGGAGTCCGCGTGACGATCGCCGAGGCAGGGATGACGTGCGCCAGCGATGCCGAGCGGGCCGGCACTTCGTAGATGGAGCTGCCTCCCGACCGCCATAGCAGCGGAAGAACGCCCTCGAACTTGCCCGGGTGGACGAAGCCCTTATAGTAGTAATCGTTGCTGCCGGGGCCCGGCACGGAGATCAGGTGCGCGCCGAAGGCCTTCAGCCAGAAGATGGAGTACTCGGCATCGCGGTCACCGGCGTTCATGCCGCTGTAGATCGTGAAACCCACAATCGGAATGAAGGTGTTCACGGTGTGTTGATCGTGCCCTCCCGTGAGCTGAGGGTTGTCGGTGAAAACGTTGTACAGAAAGCTGTTCGAGCCGGAGATGAAGGCTCGCTCGCCCGGCCGGTGCGTCTCCATCCACCTGGCGATCTGGTACTCGCCCAGGCCGCTGGGCTCGACCGAGCGGATCAGGTGGCGGGCATAGAGTACCGAGTGCACGGCCTGGAAGCCCAGGCCGCCGATGACCGCTGCCACCACCGCGGCACGCAGGCGCGCCGGAACACGGTCCAGAATCGACGCGCCGGCGAACACCAGGGCGATCGGCAGGACCAGGTCCATCTCCGATTGATAACGGAGAGGCTGCGGAATGATGGCCGTCCCAAGGTAGCCGGTCAGCACGATGCCGGTGGGCACATATCCCAGGAGCAAAAAGAAACGCAGGTGCGAAGACGCCCTGAAGAGCCGCGTGGCAAGCCAGAGCAGCAGAAAACCGCCGGCCACCAGGACCAGTGCGATCCAGGTGCGCTCCGTGTATCGAAAGTCGCCGCCGGTCGTGGGGGCATTCGCGCGAATCGCCCGGATCATGCTCGGGCTGAGCCAGGGCGAAATCCAGCAGTAGGCCACAATCCCGATCGCCGCCACGGTCAGCGGCGCCCTCCACCAGGGACGCAGCGGAAAGGCCATCAACCAGCACACCAATGCGACCGGCAGCATCACAATCCCGAACGCATTGCTCAGCACCACACAGGCGCTCATGCCGCCGGCCAGCAATTGCCATTTCACCTGGCGCGTGGTCAGAGCGCGTGAGAAGCAGACCACCGCTACCGGCAGCAGCGCCAGGGCGGCCGTATGGGGAGTCTCCCCGTAGAACACCAGCACTTGCAGCCGCCGCAGATTCAGTGCGCCGCCGGCATCCACCCCGATGGCCGGCACCAGCAGCGCGGAAACCGAGACGCACGAGTATACCAGCGCGGCAATCAGGCTCGCGCCCCACCGCCGGCTGAATTCCAGAGCCATCCAGAAAACCGCCGGCGCGCTGCAAACGTAGATGCCCGCCGCCACCATGTGATAGGACCGTGCCGCGGAAAGCCGCGTCAACAAGCTGAATCCGGCCACCAGCCAGTGCGTGAACGGCAAGTAGACGTCCTCGAACGGCAGCCCGGCGTTCCAAAACGGCCACCATAGCCATTGACCCGGATACTTGGCCATGATGCGCGGAATCGCGATGAACGTGCCCTCGATGGAGCCATTGTAGGCCGAGTACTCCACCCCAAAGAGCTTCGCCGCGATCGCCAGATTGACCAGCATCAGCAGCAGCACGCCCAGCCATGCTCGCGAACGGCCGGTCACTTCGCCCCCTCCCCTTCTTCGTGGTACTCGGTTTCCGTGTTCACCTCCCACAGGGCGGCCCTGTCCACTTGGCCCGCGACGATGCCGTCCACCACCATCATGGCGGTCAGCATGGAGTGGTCCTGGTTGTTGTAACGGTGCATGCCGTTTCGGCCGATTAGGAAAAGGTTCTCATAGCGGTCCACATGCTCGCGGATCTCGGCGAAACGGCCATACGTGCCGAAGTAGGCGGGATAGGTCTTCTCCATTCGCACCACCGTGGCATCCAGCACCTCCCCGGCGTCGATGATTCCGATGCGGCTGAGTTCCTCCGTGGCCAGCGCGACGGTGCGCTCGTCGGAGAGATTCCAGATCTCGTCGGACTGGTTACAGAAATATTCCAGGCCCAGCCAGACCGTCGCCGGGTCCGCCACCATGGCGGGACTCCAGTTGTTGTAGACCTGCAGTCTGCCCAGACGGACGTCGGGCTCCTGGATGTAGATCCAGTTGTCGCTGATCAGCTTCCTGCCTTGTGGCGTATCGTCGTGGATGCGAAGCGAACCCACCAGCAGGCCCACCGTGATGAAATCCCGGTAAACCAGCCCTTCCGACACGCTGCGCACGTTTTCCGGCGGCGGCACATCAAAGGATCGCATGAGTTCCTGCACCGGCGCGGACGAGAAAAAGTAGTCGCCCGTGAAAGTCTCGCTCTGTCCCGTGGCGGTATGGGTCGCCGCCACGGCCTTCACGCGCCAGCCGTCCGTAAGGATCCGGTCCACCCGATACCCGGTGTGGATCTCGCCGCCATCGCGAACCCGGCGTGCCACTTCTTCCCACATCTGCCCCGGCCCGAACTTCGGATAGAGAAACTGCTCGATCAGCGAGGTCTCGGTGCCCCTCT
Source organism: Bryobacterales bacterium (assembly GCA_003152325.1). Classification (GTDB taxonomy): domain Bacteria; phylum Acidobacteriota; class Terriglobia; order Bryobacterales; family Bryobacteraceae; genus PALSA-129. The sequence goes on from PLZX01000067.1 coordinate 42,771, forward strand.
GTGCCACATCGCCCGCGCCCTTCCGGAACGCCTTCTTCAGGGCGTGCCGCAACACCGACCGAATCGACAGACCTTTGATTCGCTGGGCGCCCCATTCGGCGCTGATCCCGGCGCAGGGCACCCCCCACACTTTTTCCGTGTAGGACTTGAAGAAGGTGAGATACAGTTCCCGTCCAAAGCGGTTGATGAGGAAGTCCTCCAGGCTCTTCTCGGACTTCAGCGGAAACGCCGCGCGGCGCAGGTAGCTTGCCGCGATTCTGAATGTGCGCCCGAAGCCCAGCTTGCGGATGGTGTCCAGCGTGAGTGCGATGGGATAGGCAAACAGGCGGCGCAGAAAATAGATCCGCGATCGGCGCCGCCGCAGCAACATCACGCCATCTCCCTGCGGCGCCGGGCCGGCTTCGCTCACGGGAACGGAACGTTGCGCGCCCTGGTAGCGGATCACCGGTTGCGTGGCGCCGGGAGTCTCGAGCGGCAGCACGTTCAGCCACCACTGCATCACCCGGTCCGACTTGGAGAAGAACCGATGCCCGCCGATGTCCATTCGGTTGCCCTTATAATTCACGGTGCGGGAGAGCCCTCCCAGGCAGTCGCTCTTCTCCAGCACGACCGGTTGGATGCCGGTGCGGGCAAGCAACTCGTAGGCCGCCGTCAGCCCGGCCGGTCCGGCCCCGATGATAATTGCGCGCTGTGGATCCATGGACCTGTGGAAACTGAAATTGGAACGCTCATACTAGTGTACTGTCCTGCTGTGGGGCGGCCAATCCTGGCCGCAGCCGCCTTCAGGTGGCTCTCTCCCGCTCGATGACTGCCCATCTATTTCGTGGACGCCGGCTAGCCGTCTTATGCTTGCCCGGCGTGTGTAGAAACCGTGAATCGCGATGGCGTGACAGTTCAGCCACCGGGAGGGAGAATGCACGCGTCAAAAACCGGCGCCCCTGGTTTCCGTGCCTCAGGCATGGGGTCCAGTCCAGTAATATCTCTGACCGATAGACATCCGGCCGAGCCGTGCTGGGCTAGCGGATCTGTTTCCCGTTTACGAACAGAACGCCCTCGGTTTCACCGCCTCCCTGATTCGTGATGCCTATCATAGCAGCCGGCCGCGTCGTGCCAAAAGGACTGAACCTGAGGACCCACTGGTCCAACCGATCAGGAATATCGGGCGTATCGGTTCCCGCTTGTCCCAGGCTAATACGTCCCAGCCACCGGGCATCACTCATGTTGAGCCCTGGCCGATCACCCGGACCAAGCTCCAAGGCGATTCGGTTCTTGCCGTCCCGGCCGTTCATCCGCACGAAGGGCAAAACGTCAGAACTAACACCGATGTCAAGGCCGACGCTTCCGCCCTTCTCCAGGAAGGAGAGGCGCACGTTCTTGGTCTTTGGGTCGGTCTCCCACCGCGCCACCGGTCGGCCACTCGCATCCAGAAGTTCGAACTTCGAAGCGCGCACGACCTCCGGCGATGACGCTTGTACCGGCGCGCGGGAGGCCAGCGTTCCTCCGAGGAAGCCCGCTGCACAAGCGATAATGATATTAGGCAGGTTTGGGAGTTTCACTTATTCCAATATGTCATGCTTGTTGGGGTGCTGTTGCAATCAGTGTAAAAACTGGGGACAAAAAACTGGGGAGAGACGGGACGTTTTCTTGAGATAGTTAGCCTCTTTTCCACACTTTCTATTGTCATGGCCCGTCTCCCTCATGTCGTCGCTCTCGATACTCCTCACCACGTCACCCAGCGAGGTAATGGGCGCCGGGTCATCTTCGAATCCGATTCCGACCGCCTTGTCTACCTGGACCTTCTCCGTCAGCACTGCGCTGTCCACCGCCTCTCGCTGGCCGGCTATTGCCTCCTGTCCAACCACGTCCACCTGATCGTCATCCCCACGCGGCCCGATTCGCTCTTTCTCGCCCTCAAGCATACCCACGGACCCTACGCTGCCTATTTCAACGCCCGCCATGCCTCTTCCGGACATGTGTGGCAGGGGCGCTACTATTCCTGCCCGCTCGACGAGCCGCACTTCTGGGCGGCCCTGCGATACACCGAGCTTAACCCCGTGCGGGCTGGAATGGTAGCGGAACCCGAAACCTATGCGTGGCCCAGCGCCGCCGCGCACTGCGGATGCCACGGCGCCGATGCTTCGCTGGAGATGCAGCCGTGGCGAGACTCCTGGACCCCGGCCAGGTGGCAGAAGTTTCTGAGAGCCACAGGAGCCGAAGCGGATGCCGACGCGGTCCGGCGCAACACGCATACGGGCCGCCCACTCGGCACGGAGGATTTCGTTGCGGGTTTGGAAAGGGCCCTGCGGCGGCGTCTGGCGCCGGAAAAGGGCGGGCGGCCAGCGAAATCGGAGGTCGACGCCAGGCAGCAGGCCTTCGGATTCGGCCAGCGCTGAGAGTGCGGAAACGTTCCGTCCCCGGTTTCCCCGGTTTCCCGTCCCCGGTTTCCCCCGGTTTCCCGGAGTATTGTCCCGCACCACATCAGCGGGCTTCTACTTGAAACATCTGCTCCGCTGGTTTCCACACCCAAAACGCCCTCTTTTCACCCTTGGTCTCTGGGTGCATGCCGTCATAGGTTTGCAGATAGATCCAGAGACCTGGGGGTGCTCCGGCGTTGGGCTCCTGGATGCTCCCTAAAAGCCCGTGAACGTCCAGGACATGTTTGGGCGGTCCAGTGACGGGTAGAAGCCAAACTGAAGTCCGAACCATGTCAGCATGGTCGCCGGTGCTGCTGATTTGAGCGAACTCGCCATCCGTGTGAAGGATTCTTCCCGCGGCGAAACTTCCCAGCAGATTGTAGTTCTCATCGACGACCACGCGTCGGCCGCGCGGATCAAAGAGGTAGAGTCGGAGATTGGGCGCATTGAAGTCAAACTCTTGTGGAAGAAAAGCAGTAACAACCACAGTCCAGCCATGTGGAGTCTTCGCATACCGAATTGGCGCTTCGCTCTTGGGGACCAGCGAATTCCCTCTTGCCTCGTATGGCCCTACTTCGCGCTTCCCGCTAAACTCACCGGTACGTTGGGCGAAGACCACGCCTCGCTCCAAAATTAGCCTTACACAATCCCCTTGCAGACACCGGCGGGCCAGCTCACCACTGTGGGCCCAGTGGGCTGCCAGACCGAGGATTAGCGCCGCTCTGATTATCTTCATCATTTCCCCGGGAAACAATCGCTATTGCCAAACAGACTCACCAAGCCGGCCTTGTTTGCATCAAATTTCGCCTGTCGGGAAAAACCGGGGACAGACGGAACGTTTTCTTGAGGTAAAAACCGGGGACAGACGGGACGTTTTCTTGAGATAATTAGCCTCTTTTCCACACTTTCTATTGTCATGGCCCGTCTCCCTCGTGTCGTCGCTCTCGATACTCCTCACCACGTCACCCAGAGAGGTAATGGGCGCCGGGTCATCTTCGAATCCGATTCCGACCGCCTTGTCTACCTGGACCTTCTCCGCCACCACTGCACTGTCCACCGCCTCTCGCTGGCCGGCTATTGCCTCCCGTCCAACCACGCCCACCTGATCGTCATCCCCACGCGGGCCGATTCGCTCTTTCTCGCCCTCAAGCATACCCACGGACCCTACGCTGCCTATTTCAACGCCCGCCATGCCTCTTCCGGACATGTGTGGCAGGGGCGCTACTATTCCTGCCCGCTCGACGAGCCGCACTTCTGGGCGGCCCTGCGATACACCGAGCTTAACCCCGTGCGGGCTGGAATGGTAGCGGAAGCCGAAACCTATGCGTGGTCCAGCGCCGCCGCGCACTGCGGATGCCACGGCGCCGATGCTTCGCTGGAGATGCAGCCGTGGCGAGACTCCTGGACCCCGGCCAGGTGGCAGAAGTTCCTGAGAGCCACAGGAGCCGACGCGGATGCCGACGCGATCCGGCGCAACACGCATACGGGCCGCCCGCTCGGCACGGAGGATTTCGTTGCGGGCTTGGAAAGGGCTCTGCGGCGTCTGGCGCCGGAAAAGGGCGGCCGACCAGCGAAATCAGAGGTCGACGCCGGGCAACAAGCCTTCGGATTCGGCCAACGCTGAGAGTGCGGAAACGTTCCGTCTGTCCCCGGGTTCCCCATTCAATGAAAAGTGTCCCCGATTTCCACTTCTCATTTTTGGGGTTCATTCCAGTCTGTCCCCGGTTTCCCCGTGCTGGCCGATGGTTAAGGTGCGGTGGCGGGCGTGTTCGCGAGTACTGCTCTCGCACCTGCCGATGTAGGCGTAGGGGACAGAAGCTTGGTGCTTACCGAGTCTCAGGAGTGATCTTATTGCGATACTGATCGGGTCTGCTCATGTCGATCCGATGCTTGGCCTTAAGACCCCTTGAGTCATCAATCGAAACATCGTATGTTCCGGGTGGCACTGATAAGAAATACTGGCCAAGACGGTTTGTGACAGTGCAATGGGGAGGTTCTGGAGCATCCGTTCGCGTAAGGCAAACATTGGCTCTAGCAAAGCGGTCACCGTGCCAAAACAACTCCCCTACCAGCTCGCTGGACGTATAGATCCCCCCCTCGTTTGCTGGAGCGACTTCCAGCCGAAAATCCCGTCGCACCTGAGAGGGGAAGACAACACGAATCGGTTTGAGCGATTCCGAAACAAATCCCTTAGATTCAGTCTCGACCAAGTAATCCCCATCTGGAAGGGCATCGAATGAGAACTGTCCTTCCCGGTTGGTCTGTTGCGATTGCACAAACCGATCCCCTGATAGCTTGTTGACGGATACTGTCGCCAACCAGATCGGCCTCCCAAGCGTGTCGATGACATGCCCGCTCAGGGCCGCCCGGTCCTGGGCCTCCGCTCCGCGCGGAAACAGCGCCACCGCTGCAAGTAGCGCCGCGAGACATCCTTTGTAGCAGAAGCTGGTTAGTGGTGTATGCATTGTTGCCTCACTTCCGCAGTGATGCCCGCGCTTCCAGTGACTGTGTCGCCATTTGCAAGCGTGATCTGCTGGCCTTTGTCGTCACCAGCGCTGCCAGTGAGAAGAAGCTCATGAATCAACATGACCTCGTTCGCTTCCGAAGTGGAAAGCCCTTGGAATCCCGCAGCGTTGAAAAACCGGAAAAACCGGGGAGAGACGGGACGTTTGCTTGAGATAATTAGCCTCTTTTCCACACTTTCTATTGTCATGGCCCGTCTCCCTCGTGTCGTCGCTCTCGATACTCCTCACCACGTCACCCAGAGAGGTAATGGGCGCCGGGTCATCTTCGAATCCGATTCCGACCGCCTTGTCTACCTGGACCTTCTCCGCCAGCACTGCGCTGTCCACCGCCTCTCGCTGGCCGGCTATTGCCTCCTGTCCAACCACGTCCACCTGATCGTCATCCCCACGCGGCCCGATTCGCTCTTTCTCGCCCTCAAGCATACCCACGGACCCTACGCTGCCTATTTCAACGCCCGCCATGCCTCTTCCGGACATGTGTGGCAGGGGCGCTACTATTCCTGCCCGCTCGACGAGCCGCACTTCTGGGCGGCCCTGCGATACACCGAGCTTAACCCCGTGCGGGCTGGAATGGTAGCGGAACCCGAAACCTATGCGTGGTCCAGCGCCGCCGCGCACTGCGGATGCCACGGCGCCGATGCTTCGCTGGAGATGCATCTGTGGCGAGACTCCTGGACCCCGGCCAGGTGGCAGAAGTTTCTGAGAGCCACAGAAGCCGAAGCGGATGCCGACGCGATCCGGCGCAACACGCATACGGGCCGCCCGCTCGGCACGGAGGATTTCGTTGCGGGCTTGGAAAGGGCTCTGCGGCGGCGTCTGGCGCCGGGAAAGGGCGGGCGTCCAGCGAAATCAGAGGTCGACGCCAGGCAGCAGGCCTTCGGATTCGGCCAGCGCTGAGAGTGCGGAAACGTTCCGTCGGTCCCCGGTTTCCCAAATCGTAAAGTGGCTGGTAGGTGTAAACTGATCCGTATGAAGTGGTACGTTTTGGCCACAGCGATTCTATTTTGCGGGCGAGTCGCGTTGTTCGACTACACCACGCATGACCTTTCAGGAGCTCTCGGTGTCGGTACTGGCATGCTTTTCTGGGGGGTAGTTCCGGCGGCTCTTTATTGGTTCTTCAAAGGAAAGCGCGTAGAAAACGGCAAAATGAAGACGGCTCGGGTGATGTTCTGGTGCTCGTTCGTCGTTCCGTTATTGCTGATGTCTATTCCGAAGAACGTGCAGTAGATTTCGCTGGGTCCTCCAAAAAACAAGTTGCGCCTGAAATGTTTGTGCTATACTTCCCTTGAAGCATGTCGTAGGGAAAAGGCTGCGCGGTTAACTTCCTTCCGTAAAAAGGACGCGGGTTTCAGCAAACCCACTTCGGCACGCTTGTCCGCCCCTCCAAAAGGCGGGAACGCATACAAGGAACCTTTAAAGCCCCCAGACCCGATCAGTCCGAGGGCTTTTTCATTTTTTATCCAGCTCCTTCGTCAGCAGTTCCGCGGCCTGTTCAAAGGTGATCAGTTTCCAATCAATGTTCAGGAGCATCTTCCCGTCCGAGGACTTGGCTGAGGGACCTACCGCATGTCCTCGGCGTTTCAGCGCATCGATTACTTCATCGATGTCCATTCCTTCATCTTAATTCAAACCGCCGTGTGCGGGATTTCGGAAAAACCGGGGACAGACGGGACGTTTTCTTGAGATAATTAGCCTCTTTTCCACACTTTCTATTGTCATGGCCCGTCTCCCTCGTGTCGTCGCTCTCGATACTCCTCACCACGTCGCCCAGAGAGGTAATGGGCGCCGGGTCATCTTCGAATCCGATTCCGACCGCCTTGTCTACCTGGACCTTCTCCGCCAGCAATGCGCTGTCCACCGCCTCTCGCTGGCCGGCTAGTACCCACGGACCCTACGCTGCCTATTTCAACGCCCGCCATGCCTCTTCCGGACATGTGTGGCAGGGGCGCTACTATTCCTGCCCGCTCGACGAGCCGCACTTCTGGGCGGCCCTGCGATACACCGAGCTTAACCCCGTGCGGGCTGGAATGGTAGCGGAACCCGAAACCTATGCGTAGTCCAGCGCCGCCGCCCACTGCGGATGCCACGGCGCCGATGCTTCGCTGGAGATGCAGCCGTGGCGAGACTCCTGGACTCCGGCCAGGTGGCAGAAGTTTCTGAGAGCCACAGGAGCCGAAGCGGATGCCGACGCGATCCGGTGCAACACGCATACGGGCCGTCCGCTCGGCACGGAGGATTTCGTTGCGGGCTTGGAAAGGGCTCTGCGGCGGCGTCTGGCGCCGGGAAAGGGCGGGCGTCCAGCGAAATCAGAGGTCGACGCCGGGCAACAGGCTTTCGGATTCGGCCAGCGCTGAGAGTGCGGAAACGTTCCGTCTCTCCCCGCCTTCCCTCCGCTGGTCCTCCGCTGCTCCAGCGGTCTCTCGTCCTGCGTGGGAAGGCACCGATCGCGGATCGGGACGTTCACCGGCCGCGTTCGAGCGCCGCGATCTGGGCGCGTACCTGTGCCAGATAGGCAGCGTTCTCGGCATTGGCCGGATCGGAGCGGCCTAGCTCTTCGTAAACCGGCAGAGCCTTTCGATGCATCTCCAGTGCCTCCAGCCGCCGGCCGGCTTCGCCCAGAATCGCGCCACCCGTAATGTAGCTGTTCGCGACATCGCGACGGGCTTCCAGGTTATGGGGGTCCTCACCGGCGATGTGCACGAAGCTCTCCATAGCTTCGTGCACATCGCGCATCGCACCTGCCAGGTCGCGACAGCACTCCCAGCGGCTTAAGGCCATGCTAAGCAGGCCGTCCGCCAGTTCCCTGCGGTGAGGCCGCTCGGGGTTTGATGCGGCTAACGCGCGCATAACGGCATCGCCTTTGAGTTCGATGTCGAGCGCTTGCCGGTAATAAGAAACGTCGCCCGTGCGGCCGCCCAGTGCCCGCAGGGCGTAGCCCACACGAAAGTGCCGGGATGCCAGGCTGACCTGCCACGATTCCTCGGATCGTGGGCCGGCTGCCTCCAGGATTCCGAGCGACTTTCGAGATGTGGCAAGCACCTCCTGAAATGCCGTCAGAACCCCTTTCTGACCGCAGGCAAGGGTTTGTGCCTCGGCCAGGTACGCATACGCCAGCGACAACTGCTGCGCGTGTGAGAAATCATGGTAACGCGTGTAGAGTGCCTCCGCCTCCGCAGTTGCCTTCCTGAGGACCGAAATCGCTTCGTCCAGTTTTCCCTGCCGGGCCAAAACTCTCCCGAGGTTCGTGTGAGCCTGCAAGAGTTGCTCCTGGACGCCGGCAGCGTTCGGGTAACGCGCGGATTCCCTTTCCAGCAAGGTGACTCCTTTGCGAAAGCTCAGCAACGCTCCGGTGGTGTCGCCGAGGTTGGCGATATAGGGGCTCCCTAGTACGTCTCCCAACCGCAGGTACGATTCGGCCAGCTCCCGCGTGAGAGCAGAATCGCCGGCGGTCTCCCGCTCCAGGCTGTCCAGGTATTGCTGCGCGCGGCCCGCCACCAGGCGGCGCGCGGGCAGCGAGCCGGGCAACCCGCTGATGGAGTCGTACACATCGAACAGAAGGGAGTGGGCCAGTGTACGGACCTCGTTGAACCGCCGCTCGGCGCGGCGCGATTGGGCCAGAGTGAAAAAGGCTCCGGCCAACGATACGGTTATGACCGCGCCAACCGCAGTCAGGGGAATCGCGCGGCGGGCCGCAAATTTCCGTACCCGGTAGAAAAACGTGTCCGGCCGCGCCGAAACGGGACGGCCTTCCAAATAGCACTGCACATCGGCCGCCAGTTTCTCCACCGAACGGTAGCGCCGCAGCGCTTCCTTTTGCAGCGCCTTGAGGATGATCGCATCCAGATCCGCGGCGCCGGAGCGGGGCTTTTCGATTTCCGTCTCGCAGACCGTGGCCAGCACTTCGTCGAGCCGCTTGCCGGCCAGCCGGTAGGGACGTCGTCCGGTCACCAGTTCATGCAGCAGCACGCCCAGCGAGTAGATATCGCTGGAGGTGCCGGGAGATTCGCCGCGCACCTGCTCCGGACTGGCATAGTCCGGGGTCATGGGATGCTGCAGGGTTCGCGTTTCCTCGCCATCCCGTTCCAGAATGCGCGCGATGCCGAAATCCAGCAGTTTCGGCGTGCCCTCGCGGGTCACCAGGATATTGGCGGGCTTCAGATCGCAGTGGACCACCAGATTCTGATGGGCGAACTGCACCGCCTCGCAGACCTGGCGGAACATCCGCAGCCGCTCCCGCAGATCCACGCCGCGGGCCCAGGCGTCGATGGGGGTTCCCTCCACGTACTCCATTGCCAGGTAGGGCGATCCGTCGGGCGCCACGCCGCCGTCGATCAGCCGGGCCACGTGGGGATGTTCCAGGCGAGCCAGAATCTGGCGCTCTTCGCGGAAGCGCCGCTCACTGGAGCGGCTGAGCCGGCCCGCGGCGATCACTTTTACCGCGGCATCCTGCGCGAAATCCCGATCGTCGCGGGCGGCGCGATAGACCGTGCCCATGCCGCCCGAGCCGATGACGGCGGAGAGGCGCCAGGAGCCCAGCCGCTCGCCGAGCAGGCGGTCGGGCTCGGGGCTTGAAGCCGGCAGAACCGGCGGATCCAGGAAGCCTTCCGAATCGCGCCACGCACGGAGCAGGTCCCCGGCGCGGCGCCGGATCTCGGGAGCCAGGCCGCTGCGTTCCAGCCGGCTCCGGACCTCGTCCTCCGGAAGGTCCAGCAACTCCCCCACCACCTGTTCGACTTCCCGCCAGTTGTTTTCCATCGCGAAAACCAGATTATTATGCGCCTGGGAAGGTGCAAAGTACAGGCTCGAATATTTTTTGGTCCGGTTTTGCCGCGGATTTCGCGAGGTATAACATCTGCTCTCAGCGGAGGGCGCGGAGGGAACTCGACATGTTACGAAACTCACTTTTGGCTCGCGGAGCGATTCTACTGGCTCCGATGCGAGTATGGGGCAACTCCCCAAAGGAGGGTGCGATGCGCCATGTTGGTTTGGCATTATGGGCGGGTATTCTTGCGAGTTCGCCACTGATGGGCGCCCCGATCTTTACGGCCCAAATTAGCATTTTGCCGAATGAGTTTTGCACCGCGTCTCCGAGCGTTACGAATTCTCCTCAGCCCGCGTTCGCGAGCGGACAGTGCTCTTTTTTCTTTCCGGGCATTGGGGCGACTGGAAACAGCAACGCTTCCGCGGCCGCGAGCGATGGACATGTAGGCGTTGCCGCAGAGGTGGATGCGACGAATTCGTTTGGTCATTCAGTGGCGTCAGCAATTGCCGACGAACAAGGCATGGTCATTTTCACCGCACTCAGCGGGCTACCCGGTGCCATCGACGTCAGCTTCAATATCAGTTTCGGCGGCGTGCTCATCGCCGCCGGCGATGGACGGGATGGGGCCAAAATAGCTTTTAATGCGCAATTGAACGGCGCACCGTATGGCATCGATTTCGCCACCTTCGCAGGCGATGGGACTACCAACTGTGTAGCGCTCGGATCGTTCATATGCACCGCGACTTTCGTGGAGGGTCATTTCCAGACGGATCTAGTAACGGTTCCCCTAAACACGCCCGTACCGTTCGAGCTTTCTATGGGGGCTATCGTAGGGAACTTTGGTTCAGAGGTGAGTGACTCGGCGCGAGCCGACTTCCTCGACAGTCTCGATCTGCCCTTCGGTTCCGATATTTTTAATCTTCCGGCCGGTTTTACTGCCAATTCGACAGACTTCCATATCGTCAATAACCGTTTGGCCGATACAGGAGTGCCGGAGCCTTCGACGTTTTACCTGGTATGTCTGTCGATACTGGTGTTTGCCACAGTCAGACTGATCCGCCAGTCGCGCTGGCAGCCTGGCTACCACGAGCGGCGAGAATACTTACGAAACGGGGATCGCGGGTAACTGCTGTACCCCCCCGGTGCTTCGCGATCTGTTCGTGGTGGCGCGCCGCATTCGCCGCAAAGCGCGCTGAGTCACGCCTGCGGCGCCGCCCCCGTGAGCCTTTCGTAGAGCCAGGCCCGCGCGATGGCCCATTCGCGTTTGATCGTCATCGGCGAAACGCCGAGAGCCTCGGCGGTCTCGGGAATGGACAGGCCGGCGAAGTAGCGCAGTTCCACCACCTTGGCTTTTTGGGCGTCGAAGGCAGCCAGATCGGAGAGCGCCAGGTCCAGAGCCATCACATCCAGATCGCCCGGCATGCTGACGGCGAGCGCATCTTCGAGCGCCACGCGCACGGCATCGCCGCCTCGCTTGGCTGCACCCTTTTCGCGCGCGCGGTCCACCAGGATGCGCCGGATGATCTGTGCCGCCGCCCCAAAGAAATGCGAACGGTTGTGGAATTCGATGCGGTGCTGCTCAACCAGTTGAAGATATACCTCGTGGACGAGGGCCGTGGGCGGCAGGGTGTCGGACCGCTGCCCGCGCAGATAGCTTGCGGCCAGCCGTCGCAACTCGTCGTAGATGATCGGCAGGAGTTGCTCCAGCGCTCTGGGGTTGCCGCGGCCCCACTGTTCCAGCAGCGCGGTGACGCTCGGCCCCGTAGGATCCATTGAGAACTGTATTATCACATGGCTGCGGCCCATGCCGAGGCAGGCTGGCCCGAAGCTTGCCTGCTTCGATCCGGAGGGCCGCCCGTTGCGGTCGGCGCCTTCGGTGACTTTGTAATCCGCCCGGATCTCGAACAGGGAATGCGCGGGTTCGCCGCGATTGATGTTGGTATAACGCGTCACGGTCTCTCCGGAGCGCGGATCCCCGAATGGCGGATTGCATCAGGATAAACCTACCTGATACTCTTAGGCGAGCGACTCGTGCGTGCCTCATGGCCGCCCAGGATGACCTGCCAGCAGGTCGCCATCCATTCTCGGCAAACATATGTTGACCTCCTGGCGCGTTTCTTCCGTTTTGGCCAAACTCGCTTTGGTTCTGATGGTTCTGCCGCGGTTCCTCGCAGCACAATTACCTAGCGCAGTTTCACTTTCCACATCGCCGAATCCGTCAGTGTTCGGCGCGCCTGTCGTGTTGACCGCTACGGTGACGCCCTCCAGCGCCACTGGCCGGGTAACGTTTTATGATGGGACGATCGTGCTCGGGGTAAGCACCCTTACCGCCGGGCAGGCGTCGCTAACCACCAGCTTGTTGTCGTCTGGAACCCGTACCTTGCGTGCGCACTACGGCGGTGATCCGAGCTACAATCCCAGTAACTCGAGCGCCACATCTCAGGTCGTGACGCCGGTAGGGACCGGCGTGCTCCAGAGCGTTGGGAATTATGGCACTGGTTCTACTCCCTCCTTTGTGGTGGTAGGGGACTTCAATTTAGATGGCAAGGTGGACCTGGCGGCGGCAAACCAAGGCTCCAATACCGTGAGCGTGCTGCTGGGACACGGCGATGGAACGTTTGGCGCCGCCCAAACTTATTCCGTCGGAGCGCAGCCCACATCGATAGCCGTCGCGGACTTCAACGGAGACGGTAAGCCGGACCTGGCCGTTGCGAATCTGGGCGACGATAGTCTGAGCATTCTGCTAGGCCGCGGCGACGGCACTTTCCTGCCGGCGCAGAGGCTCTCCGCCACCTCCGTCCCGATTTCCCTGGTCGCGGGAGACTTCAATGGCGACGGAAAAGTGGATCTTGCCGTCGTCAAAACCCGTACCGACAATGTGGCGATCCGGTTGGGTAATGGGGATGGCACGTTTCAGCCGGAAATGAACTACGCCGCAGGCAGCCAGCCGAGTTCCATCGCAGTGGGGGACTTTAATGCGGACGGACATGCGGATCTCGCGGTTGCCAACAAACTCAGCAATGACGTGAGCATATTGCTGGGGAGAGGCGACGGTACATTTCAGGCAGCCGTGAGCTATCGGGTTGGCCTCTACGACTTTCCCAGGGCGCCGTCGGCCGTGGTCGTAGGCGACTTCAACGGCGATGGAATACAGGACCTGGCGGTGGCCGAGAGCGACAGTAACTGGGGCAACGCGGTCGCTCTGCTAACGGGCAACGGCGACGGCACTTTTCAACTGGTGCGAAGCTATGTAGCGGGCGTCGCTCCTTCAGCCATAGTGGCGGCGGATCTTAATGGAGACGGAAATGTCGATCTGGCCGCGGTCGACGAAGGTTACCCGAACTCTGCTGGAGCCGGCGTGACCGTGCTATTTGGAACCGGCAATGGTGACTTCCACAGTCCGCTGCCATCGCCTTACGTAGCCGGTGGATTCCCCGTCGCGGCAACGGCGGCCGACTTCAACGGCGATGGAAGAGTGGACCTGGTGGTGGCGAATTCGGGAGATAACACGCTGAGCGTGATGTTGGGGAGCGTGCCTCCCCTTCTGTCCTGCTCCCCCGCACAGCTCATCTTCACTGTCACGACGTCCAGCCCGGATAGCCTGATTGAATCCTGTTCGGTCACCAGTTCTCCGAGTGGATTGTTCCTCAACTATTCGACACCCGCCTCCTCGGGCACTTGGTTTTCCACGTCGCTGTCGCCTCTGACTACGCCTTCGATTTTGTTGGCCCACGCCACGGGCGTGAGCCTGCTGCCACCGGGCTCTTACAGTGGTGACATCGACTTATGGGACACGGGGAGCGGTACCCATGTCCGAGTGCCGGTGACGATGCCAATCCCCCAATCGGTCTGTCAGTACGGCCTGAGCCCCGCGAGTGCAGCTTTGCCCCCAGGAGGCGGCCACGATTCCTTTCTCGTCACACCCCTTACTACCCGAATAGGATGCTCGTGGACCCCCATCAGCGATTCCCTCTGGCTGACGGTTACTCCTTCCACGCCGACCATTGGCAGCGCCTGGGTCGAATACACCGCGACGGCGAACTCGGGAGGCATCCCGCGAACAGCCACCGTGAGTGTCGGGACTCAGAGTTTCACGCTCACGCAGGNNCAGATGTGGTTTACGCAGGCATACGGAACCGACAGAACTACCAGTTGCCTGATGTACTACGCGAGCAATCAGCTCTTTCTGGTCGGGGACGACGGGGTCACAACGACCTCCGCCACCTTGGGCGCCTCCGGCTCGCTGGCGAATCATCAGTGCAG
>PLZX01000084.1 GCA_003152325.1 Bryobacterales bacterium
CCGCCGCCATTGCGCGAAACGTGAAGCAGTCCATCGTCGCTGCCCGCCCACAGCAGGCCCTTTTCAATCGGCGATTCGGCCAGCGCGAAGACCGTGTCATAGTATTCCACGCTGGTGTTGTCCTCGGTGATCGGGCCGCCGGAAGCTCGTTGCTTGGTCTTGTCGTTGCGCGTGAGATCGGGGCTGATGGCGGTCCAGCTCTTTCCCTGGTTGGTGGTCTTGAAAACCACTTCGCCCGCCGTGTAGATCACGTTGGGGTCGTGCGGCGAAAAGAGAATCGGCTCGGTCCACTGAAAACGATGCGGGAAGTCGGCCACGCCGTGTCCGGCGAAATCAACCGGCCACGGTGAAATATCGAGGCCCTGCTCGGTGTGCTTATCGAAACGAAACACACCCTGGCCGGCCGAATAGACGATGTTGCCGTCGCGCGGATCGGCGGCCATAAAAGCGCTCTCCGATCCCGCCACCTCATACCAGTTGCGCATGCCAATCAAGCCCGCATCGCTCCAACTCGCGGTGGCCAGCGGGGTGTTGTCCTGCTGCGCGCCGAAAACGTAGTAGGGGAAGCGATTGTCGGTGGTGACGTGGTAGAACTGCGCGGTGGGCTGATTCATTTGCGGCGTCCAGTTCTTGCCGCCATCGATACTTACCGTCGCGCCGCCATCGTCGCCGTTAATCATGCGTTGCGGGTAGGTGGGGTCGATCCACAGCGCGTGGTGATCGCCATGCGGCGCGGGAAGCAGCGTAAACGTCTTGCCCGCGTCGGTGGAACGGAACATCCCGGTGTTCAGAACGTAGATCGTGTCGGCATCCCGCGGATCCGCAAAGACGTGGCTGAAGTACCAGGCGCGCTGGCGATACCGTTCGTCGTCATTGACCGGCTCCCACTTGCCGCCGCCGTCGTCGGAGCGGTAGAGGCCGCCCTTTTCGGCTTCGATCAGGGCATAGACGCGGTTCGCGTCCGCGCCGGAAACCGAGACGCCGATCCGGCCGAGCACGCCTCCCGGCAGCCCGTTGCCTTCCAGGTGCTTCCACGTGGCGCCGCCATCGGTCGATCGGTAGAGGCCGCTGCCGCCGCCGCCGCTGGTGAAGGTCCACGGCTGGCGCTGCGCCTGGTACATGGCCGCAAACACAATGTTGGG
The DNA here is from genome assembly GCA_003152325.1 of Bryobacterales bacterium. Taxonomy (GTDB): domain Bacteria; phylum Acidobacteriota; class Terriglobia; order Bryobacterales; family Bryobacteraceae; genus PALSA-129. The sequence continues at coordinate 1,143 of PLZX01000084.1, forward strand.
GTTGCTTGGGGCGAAGGTGATATCGGTGGCGCCGGTTTTGTCATCGACATACAAAACCTTCACCCAGGTCTTGCCGCCGTCGGTGCTGCGGAAGACGCCGCGCTCGGTCGAGGGCGCGAACGCGTGGCCCATCGCCGCCACAAGAACCGTCTCGGGGTTGCGCGGATCCACCAGAACTTTCGGGATGTGGCGCGAGTCCCGCAATCCCAGGTTCTTCCACGTCTTGCCGCCGTCATTGGAGCGATAGACCCCGTCGCCGTAAGAGATATTTCCGCGCAGGCATCCTTCGCCCGTGCCCACATACACGATGTTTGTGTCGGAGGGAGCCACCGCAATGCTGCCGATGGACGAAACGGTTTCCTTATCGAACTGCGGTGTCCAGTGCGCGCCGCCGTCGACGCTCTTCCAAACCCCTCCCGCTGCCGCGCCGAAGTAATAGGTTTGCGGGTCGCCCGCAACGCCCGCGACGGCCAGCACGCGGCCCTCTCGAAACGGACCGATCAGGCGATACTGCATGCCCTTCAACAGCGCTTCATCCACCTGCGAGAACCCGGCGTGCGTCAGAAACAGGATCAGGAATAGGAGTCGTGTTCGCATCGATTGCCCTCGACCTCATGGAAACTTTGAATCCTTCTATGGTAATCGTCTACGGGGGTTCCTGCGGCATGGCTATCATCTGCGATTCGCGGCAGGCCGGGGAAAGGAGCATTCGGAAGAGGAGCATGCGGAGTTGGAGAAGCGGGTCCAGGGGGACCCGCGCAGACCAGGGGGTCTGCCCCACCAGGAATTGGGTTGGTCCGCGGCTCGGGATCTGGTTGATTTGCTTCGGGTTGAATCGGCGAATTGGGTTCGTTTGGTATTTCTGTTTCTTCAGTCTCTAATTCGGGGCGGAGGGCGCGAAGGCGCTCGAATTCCTGGATGGCGCGACGGTACTGGCGCTCGGCCTGGGCCTGATAGCGGAGGAACAGGGCCCAGGTGTGGGGCTTTTGGGTGGCGCGGTGGAAGCCTTCGCCGAGAGCGAAATTGCGATTCTGGACGCGGGTGATCTCGATGTCGCCGTCGCCGGCGAGTTCAGGGGACATCAGGTGCAGGGGTTCGCCCTCGGGGTCGAGGGCTTTGTCGAGACAGGTGGTAAAGAGACCGGCCTCCAGGCGCTCGGCGCGGATGAGGGACATTTGGCAGACGGCGATGCGCTCGAGGGCGAAGAGTTCCTGGGAGTTGACGGGGCGGTAGAGGTCGAGGAGGTCGCTGCGGAGGTTGGAGATTTCATCATGGTCTTCGAGGCGGACGACAGTGAAGAGGGAGCCGGAGAAGCCGTGTTTGCGGGCGTTGAGGGCGGATTTCGTCTTGCCGGCGGCAGAACGGGGGCCGGTGGATTTCTGCGCGTTGGTGCGGTTGGCGGCGGTCTGTTTGTCAGTGGCCATGGGGAGACACCTTTCAATTCAGGGGTAGCATGGCGGGTGGGGGGAACCGGCTGGTGGAAGCGGGAAGTGGTTTGGAATCAGCGGAAGAAAGTTGAAAATTTTTGTGAATGGAGTGCGATTGGTTGTGGGGCGGAGGGGGATGGCTGGAGTGGAGGGACCTATCATTACCTAATCCATCCAGTTTCCTCAAGGGCGTTTGTCGTTCCTGATCTGTCGAGAGCGCCGGAACCCTGGCATGTCAGTGGTATCGGCGTAATGCGGGCAAGTGGATCTGGATTCCTGGAGCGCCAGTCTCCGGTAACCCCACATAACCGGCGATAGCCACTTTTTAATTAAGATAAACTGGTCGTGTTTGATTATCTTGGATGTAGAATCGCTGGTGTTCGGGGGCGACAGTCAAAGTCTCCGTTCAGGAGGTATTCCGTTGAATCGAAGGATGGTCACAGTCGTCGTAGCCGGATTGATCCTAGGAGTTTTCGCTGCAGCTCAGACCGGACACGACAGCAGGCCACAGGCAGCCGCCGCTCAGCCCGCTAGCCAGTTGGCCGAGGAGCTAGCCTTGCGTTTGGCAAACGATCTTCACGTCAAGACGGTCGTTGGCGAGCCAATGAAGGTCGGCTCGGTCACCCTGATACCGATCATGATGATCGATGTCAATTTCGGGGGTGCGGGCATGGCTGCTCCGGGGAGTCCGGCGGCTACGGCGCAGAGCCCGGCGATGGGGGCGGATGGGTTCTTTATGAGCGGCGAAGCCCGACCGCTGGGATTTGTCGTCATCGGCAAGAAAGGGACGCGCTTCATTAGCGTCGCAGGCGCCGCCAAGACGCCGGCCAAGTGAGGAAACCGTCATGAAAGCGATTCGAAAGCCGGTATCATTGGCTGCTTCCGTCCTTCTCTGGGGGCTGCTTGCAAGAGCCCAGGCTCCATTGGCCCAGCCGTTGGCAGACTTCGACAAGCTGGTTTCCCAACTGAAAATCAGCAGCGTGGTAGGAGAACCCATTCGCGCCGGCGATACCGCAGTGATTCCCTTCGCCAAGGTCAAGTTCGCGCTGGGCGGCGGTCAGGTGATGATTGGTTTTGGCGGCGGCATGGACGCAAAGACCGTCCCGCTCGGAGTCCTGATTGTAGAGGGCGATGACGTGCGCGCCGAGCTATTCCCGGAACAAGAAGAAAAGGCGACTGTTCCGGAGAGCTTGATGCAGGCCATCCGCGACCGCAAGTTCGTGTACATGGTGAACGGTCTGAACGTCGGGAACACCTCCGGAACCATTCAGGACCTGGCACCCCTGCTCTCGGCGATGATGGGACAAACGACCGTCATGGTTAACGGCCTGAACCTGGGGAACCTGAACACGCCGCGTTCGGCCGCGCCCGCCTCAGCCGGGAACGTGGACAGCAGCATCGCGGATTTAGAGGCGGCCATCGCCAAGAAGCCATCGCCCGAAGCCTATTACCGTCTCGGCGAAGCTCTGAGGGCCAAGGGATCGAATGATAAGGCGGCGGCAGCGTACAAAAAGGCGCTGGAACTACAGCCGAACTATCCAGAGGCGTCGAAGGCTTTGGCGGCTATAAAATAGACCCGCCCAAGGGATGGACCGTCGCCGCTGGCGAGTTCTGCAACGGAGGACGGCGGCTGAGCGTATACCGAACCGGGATGTGGGAGTCCAAACTGGAGATCCCGATCTCCTGGCTCGACAAGCACATGTACGGTTCGGGCGTTTCGCGTCAAGTGACGATTCGGGGAAGATCATCAGGCCCAGGCAAACTTTATCTAAACTGCTTCGGCCGGAATACCTCAGCGTTCCCTCGCATTCGCTCCCGAGGCAGTCCCGATAGGGCGCAAACGACCTGCGGGCACTGCTCCGTTATTGATCATTTTCCAAGACGTCAACCATGCGGCCGAGCCCTCTGTTACTGCCGACAACCGGCGCACAAATAGGGAAGAACGCGATTGGGCGTAAACGTTCACTCTGCTAGTCGGCCTCCTGAACACCGAGGTTAGGTAGTTGCCGCGCAGGGTCCTTTGTGTACAGGTTGATCCACCAGGCGAACCCCTTATGCTGTAGTCGGTACATACCTCGCTCGCCTTCCTTAGCCAAGATGATTTTCCGGTCCCGCAATGCAAACAACGCATTGTCAAGAGTCGAAACTGGGCCCTTGAATCGGCTCTTTATCTCCTTCTTGCTTATCCACTCGTCGAGAGGCCCCGAAATACCCCGAAATACCCACCGAAATACCCAGTTACCGCCGTCCGCGTACCAGGGTGTACAATGGCCGGAACCTGGGTTCCGTAATGGGGATTCCGAGTGGACAGTTCACTTGCCCAGGAGGCCTGTAATGGAAAGTCGAACTGAAAGGGAAGAACGAATGAAGCGCCTAACGATTGCAGCAACTCTGATTCTGGCCGGCGTCATCGCCTATGGCGTGGCGGCCCACGCACAGCCGGCCGGCGGCGGTAAAGCGGATCCGGTGAAGGTGGATCCCAAGCATTACAAGGTGGAGTTCGAGAACGAGAACGTGCGGGTCTTACGCATTTCTTACGGACCCGGAGAGAAGTCGGTGATGCACTACCACCCCAACGCAGTGGCAGTCTATCTCACGGACGGGATGACCCACATGACCACGCCCGACGGGAAATCGCAGGATATGCCGACCAAGGCTGGAGGAACCACTTGGACGGCCGCCGGGAGTCACCTTCCGCAGAATGTGGGCAACAAGCCTTTCGAGTTGATCCTGGTCGAACTGAAGAAGTAAGGCATCCACCGCGTCCTGCACGGGAAGACAGAGCCGGCGGAAGCATACGCAAGCCGCCGGCCGTGTCACTGATTGCGAGTGTGTCCACTAAACGCGCGGTCAGCGCCGGTCTGGTATCGGATCCAGCCGATTGGGCTTGGTCGAGCGCACGGTTGGCAGGCGAAAGCGCCACGTCTCGAGTAACGTTTGAAGATCACGCGCAGCGTCGAATAGTGCGCTCATTACCCGCGGCGGACCCTTTGGATTCGCGCGAACCACGCCTGCTGCTCAACCAGCCCCGACGTTGGCAACGGCGCTGGAACGGCGGGGCCGTCACTTCCAAAAATCTGGCGGACAGCCTCTGATGTATCGATGGATTCAATCTCAGTTCGGCGAAGGCGCTCCAGTTCCTCGCCCGCGCGGCGCCACGTCTCCACCCATCGCCGGCGAAGGGAATTACCCGGGCTGGCTTGTTGTGACATGCCGCTTTCATCATAACAAGACCCTCGTCCGGGCAAAGCGGAGAGAGCTTTCGCCCAGTCCGCCGACTACAGTTTTCGCTTGAAGAAATCCACCGCCCGGTGGTACGCCATGAGCCACGAGCCGTGCCGCAGAAAACCGTGGATCTCGTCCGGGATGATCAGTTGCTCGAAGTACACGCCCTGCTGCCGCAGCGCCGCGACCAGGGTCACCGTCTCGGAGAAATTCACGTTGCGGTCGTCGTCGCCATGAATCAACAAGACCGGTGAGCGCCACGTCTTCACCGACGCCATCGGCGACGATTCGAACGCCACCCGCGCGGCCTCCTGCCGTGCCGCGTCCGGCGTCGATTCGGCGGCGGCATTGGCTCCGCCGCCGGTCCGCGCGCTCCAATCGTGCACGCCATGGAAATCCACTCCGGCCGCGAACAGATCGGAACCGCGCGAGAGCCCCATGGCCGTCAGGTATCCTCCATACGATCCGCCCCACAGGCCGATGTGCGCCGCGTCCACGTCGGCCCGCTCGCGCAAATAGAGGCCGGCGCCTTCCACGTCGTGGTACTCGCTCGCTCCCGATGACCCCTGATTGATGGCCTCGCGAAAATCCATTCCGTATCCGATGCCGCTGCGGTAGTTGATCGACAGCACCACGTAGCCCAGGCTCGCCAGGTACTGGTTCATGCCGTAGGCGTTGTTGTAGTAATCCATGTAGTGCCAGCCCAGCAGCATCTGGCGCCGCGATCCGCCGTGCATGAAGACCAGCGCCGAATGCCGCTTCCCGGGCCCGCTGTCGGGCGGAAGAAAAAGCTGGCCGTGGATCTTCATGCCGTCGGAGGCGCTGAAGACGACCTGCTGCGGAACCACCAGCGAGTTCGCCGGGAAATCCGCCGGGATTGAATCCGGCGCCAGGTCCTTGATCTGGTCTCCCGCCTGTATCGCGGCCCGCGCCGGATTCCGCGCGTCGGCATGCAGGAACACCACCGCGCCGCCCGCAAGCACCGGAGACCATTCGAGGCCTTCGCCCGTTGTCACCGCGCGCGGCGGACCGCCGGCCGCGGCCACCCGCCAGATGTGCCGCCGGTCGATATCGCCCTGGTTGGACGAAAACACCAACTCTTTGCGGTCTTCCGAAAAGGCAACATGCTCCACTTCGAAATTGCCGGGCGTGAGCAGCGCGGCCGCGCCGCCTTCCACCGCCACCGAATACAGGTGCTGCCAGCCGGTCTTTTCCCACGGGAACACGATGCGGTCGCCCGCCGCCCAATACATCTGGTTCGCCGATTCCATGGCGTGAAACACGCTGCCTGGGCCTTCGTCGGCCTTCCAGATCTGGCGCCCGGCGCCATCCGCCACGAAGGCCACGCGGATAGTCCACGGCTCGCCCGCGCGCCGTGCTCCGTCATTGCCCCGCCCCGCGCGCGCCGTCACCAGCGCTCGCATGTACGCGATCTGCTTGCCGTCCGGCGACCACACCGGGTTGCTGTCGCGATCCACCGTCGGCTCCATGTAAGAGAGCGACTTCCCCGCTACATCGTAAACCGCGATGAAGCTATGGTTCCCGCGATCGCTGACGAATGCCAGCTTCGATCCGTCCGGCGACCATTCCAGNNGCGATCCTGCGCGGCGCCTCACCCGGAGCCACGATCCAAATCGCCTGCTCCACGCCATCCGTATTGGCGGTCGGGTTCGGATCGGGGCGGCCCAGGAATTCCAGGTCCCCGCCGCGCACGTACACCACCGCGCGGCCATCGGGGGTCCAATGCAGTTGACCGATATCCTGCCCGTCGTCATTGGCGTAGGAAGTGACCCGAATTCCTTTGTAGTCCGGCGCCGCGGCAATCCACACGTTGCGTGCGCCGCGCTCATTCAACAGCCACGCCACCTTGCCGCCGCCCGGTGCGGCCGTCAACTCGGAGGGAAACGGCGCCGAGAGAACCTGTTCCAGTGTGAAGGTCCCCGCCGCCGCCGCGGAAGCCAGAAAAATAGTACCCAGGACGATTCGCTTCATTTCGGTAGTCTACTCCAAGTGAACTACCCTTAACCTACCGCGCCCCGCCCAGAAGCACGTGCGTTGCCCTGTCGCGGTCCACCGTCAGCTTGCCATCCGCCCATATCAGTTCGCCTACTTGCAGCACGCTCCGCTGCGCCGAGTGGGGAAGATCGGGGATCTCATCCGCGCCCTGCAGATGCGTGAAGTAGAAGAGGAACGCGCGGTCGCCGTTCACCACTACGTCGCAATGGTGGCCAAAGCCTCGGTCCGTCGCCGCGTGGCCGGGCGCTTGCAACAGAAACTCGGCCTGCGGCTTCCAATCGAGCGCATCGGGCGACTGATACACCGCCAGCCCCCGCCCCGCGTCCACAATCATCCAGTACTGCCCGTGCCAGTGAAAAATCTTCGGTCCCTCGCTGTTCCGGTCCGTAATCGCCGCGCCCATCGCCGTCCATGCGTTCAAGTCCTTGCTTTCGGCGTAGTGGATATGGCTGTGGTCGCGCTCGTCCTTGTACCACAGCCGCCACGTTCCATCGGGCAACTGAGCGAGCGAAGGATCGATCACCCGATCCGAGCCCAGTTCCAGCTTCCCTACAAACTTCCATGCCTCCAGACCGGCCGAGGACAGATGAATGATCTCGCGCGGAGTGTTCCAGTTTTCAAACGTCCCTGGAACGATCGTCAGAAACATGTGATACCGCCCGCCACTATAAACAATGTCGGGAGCCCAGTGCGTGTATTCCGCTGTGCCATAGGGAATGTTGGCGGTGCCGCGATACGTCCACGTCGCCCCCTGATCGCGCGATACCGCAATGCCGATCCGCGTCTGGTGTACCCACGCCACATTCCTCGGGTCCACCGTCGCCAGGTCGGCCCGGCGATTGGTGTAGAACATCCACCATTCGCCCTTCGCGCGATTCCAGATCAACGTCGGGTCGGCCGCCCCATCATGCACCGGGTCGCGATAGAGCGGCTTGGGCGCTAGTCTTCCTTCCACAACCGGCGCAGCCACGGCCTGGCTGTCGGCGCCTGCCGCAAATGTTCCGGCGAACGGGGCGCCCAGCGCAAGCAGCAGGGCGATCTTCCTCCTCTCGGTGTACATCAACATTCACTCCTCTTTCCAGTCTAGTCACGTAAGGTGGGAACTTCAGTCAGCCTCCCCCGGCCTCCGTCCACGTATAATCAACAACGCAGCGTATGCCCGACCTCAAGAAGATCATCGCCCTTCTGAAGAAACACTACGGCGAACCGGTCTTGCCGCCGGCTCGCGGCCCTTTCGAGTTGGTGCTCTGGGAGAACGCCTGCTACCTATTGTCCGATGAGCGCCGCGCCGCGGTCTTCGAAGGCCTGCGCCGGGAAGGCGGCCTCACCGCCGAGGCCATCTGGCAGGCTCCCCAGGAGATTCTCCTTCCGCTCGCCACCATGGGCGGCATGCGCCCGGAGACCCGCGTTTTCCGCTGGCGCGAAATCGCCCGCATTACCCTCCAGCAATTCGGCGGCAACCTCGACTCCATCCTGCAGGAACCTTACGCCAAGGCCAAACGCGCGCTGCAGCAGTTTCCCAACATCGGCCAGCCGGGCGCCGAGAAGATACTGATGTTCTGCGGGTTGAGTGCGGGCCTGCCTCTGGAATGGAACGGCTCACGCGTGCTCCAGCGCATCGGCTACGCGCGCGCCCAGAAAAACTACGGCGCCATGTACCGCGCTCTTCAGGAAGCTGTGTGCGACCAGATCCCGCGCGGCGCGGCGCCGCTTTCGCGCGCCCACCTGCTGTTGCGACAACACGGCAAAACGCTCTGCCGCAACTCGCGCCCACTTTGTGAGGAGTGCCCGCTCGCCGCCCTCTGCGCGTTCGCGGCCAAGCACGTGTGACCAGCAGCGTCACCACTGCCAGTGCCAGCCTGCCACTCACATCGGATGCCAGGTCATCTCCACTTTGATTGGTGTGTCGTTCTTCACCGGCACCGCCAGCAGCGACGGTGGATCGATCTTGAAATCGGACAGCGTCGCCGGGATTGTTCCCGTGATCCGGATGTCGTTGCCATGCGCCTCGCGTTGGAACGCAACCTGTTTATAGTGGGCGGTCTGGCCGGCAAATTGGACCTCCAGGTCGCAATGAATCGTTGCCGATGTCAGTTCGCTTTCGGGCAGCAGGACGCGCACCGTCACCATAGGAAACTGCCCGCCGCGCGTCACTTGCAGCATGTGAAGATCCCGGTTGCTGTCCTTCGAATCGAACGACTTGACCGGCACCGCGATCAGGAAATCACATTGCCCGGTGTGGCAAACGCCCTTGCCTCGCGCGTCGTGGCTCACCCCTACGCTTTCATGCAGCGGATGAGACACATGATACGAAAGTGTCGATGGTCCGAGAACCCACTGGCCATCCGCTCCGAAAAGTGCCGGAGGCGCCAGAAGCAAAAAGACTGCCAGGATTTTCCGATTCATGAAAATCGCCCTAGAATTTGATCATGACCGACAACATGGCGGCACCATACGCAATGCCCGTTATGGCACCCACCGCCCCATGCGCGCTGGCGATTCCAGTGACCTTTTGCCCGTTGCTTCGCTGCTGATAAGCCAGCGCCCCCAGGATGGGAGTCAGGATCATCCCCGGGCCGTGAATCAAGGCCAGGGCCTTGTGCAGGCGGATGGAACCGCGGGTCGCAGTTCCCGGCACCTTGGGCGCGAAGATCGCAAAGGCAGCGGTCGTCAAATACATCCCCGCCGTCAGCCCACCCACCGCGGCATGGATTTCACGCCCGGACGCGGACGCGGGCGCGGATGTGGACGTGCCCTTATTGCCCTTCGCGCCGTTTGCAAGAATGAGCGTGGCGACCAGCGGGGCCACCGTGATCAGACCGAGGCGCTGATGGATCTTGAGCATGTGCGACCGCTTGTCGAGTCTAGCCTGCGCCGCGGCGCTTCCCGCGGTCTGATCCGGAGTGAATCCCAGATCCCCCAGCGAAGGCTCTCCCGGCTTCTGCTGGGGCTCGAGTTTCCCGTCCACGGTCGCCCTGCCGAATTCCGGAACCGNNCCCCATCCGTACCCGTAGTCATTGTTCGCGTCTGGCCACTGTCTGCATTCACTGCAGTGACCTTGACACTTGCAACCGCGGCGCCTGACGCGTCGCTAACTTTGCCCGCCAACACTCCGGTTCCACCCGCTTGCGCCATTAGAAACGGAGCCAGCGCCACGAACAGACAAACTGTAACGACATTCCGGACACCAGCGAGCCAGTCGCCGAAGGTATTTCTGAACATCCTGCACCTCCTCGCTTTTGTCTTGTCTTCGATTCTACATCCGGTCTCTTCGCTCCACAGGGTTGAGTTTTCTGACATGGGATACAATACTACCAGATATTAATAGCCCTAAGCCTGTATCAAACCGAGAGGTTTTCATGGAACGAATCATTTCATTCACGCTCAACGGCAAGCCCACCAGCGTGAAGGTCGACGACGAGCGCATGCTGTTGTGGGTGCTGCGCTCCGACCTCGGCCTTACGGGCACCAAGTTCGGCTGCGGCGAAGCCTTATGCGGCGCCTGCACCGTCATCGTCAACAGGCAGGCCGTCCGGTCCTGCTCCACGCCGGTCAAGGATGTCGCCGGCAAACAGGTCATGACCATCGAAGGCCTTGGCCAGAATGGGTTGCATGCCATCCAGCAGGCTTTTCTGGAACACCACGCGTTCCAGTGCGGCTACTGCACTCCGGGGATGATCCTCACTGCCTACGCGCTACTTCTCAAGACTCCCAAGCCCACCCACGACGAGATCATCCACCACATGGACGACAACCTGTGCCGCTGCGGCGCGCACGTGCGCATCGTGGACGCCATCCAGGATGCCGCGGGCATCGGCAAAGGAGGTGCGCTGTGAAGCCGGATGAGTTGAACCTGAGCCGCCGCGGTTTCTTCGCCATCGCCGGGCCCGGCCTCTTCGTCTTTTTCGGCGTGAACCGCGTGAATGCTTACCAGGAGCCGGCGCGGCTTCCGCAACGGCAGAACATGCCGGCCGATCTGAACGCCTACCTCCGCATCGGCGCCGATGGGCGTGTCACCTGTTTCTCCGGCAAAGTAGAGCTGGGACAGGGCTGCACCACCTCGCTGGCGCAACTCCTCGCCGAAGAACTCGACGTCGAGTACAACTCCGTCGACATGGTCCTGAGCGATACTGACCTGTGCCCTTACGACATGGGCACCTTTGGCTCGATGTGCATCCCCATATTCGGCCCGGCGCTGCGTGCCGCCGCCGCCGAGGCGCGCGCCGTGCTGCTCCAAATGGCCGCCGAACAACTCCAGGCGCCCGTCGAACGGCTGCAGGTCAAGGCCGGTGTCGTCACCGATCCTTCCACGCCCGCCAAACGCATCACCTACGCGCAACTGGTCGAAGGCAAGCGCATCGAGCGACACATGGCCAACGTGCCGCTGAAACCCGTCGCGAAGTTCACTGTTGCCGCGCATCCCGCCCGCCGCAAGGACGCGCTGGACAAGGTTACCGGCCAGGGCAAGTACGCCGCCGATTTCGCTCTTCCGGGCTTGCTGCATGGCCGCGTGGTGAGGCTCCCGGCGCACGGCGCGAAACTCCTCAGCGCGGATACCAGCGCCGCTGAGAAGTTCGGCGCCCGCGTGGTCAGGGATGGCGACCTGCTGGCCGTGTTGCATGAACGGCCCGACCTCGCCGATCGCGCGCTCGGTCTGGTCAAGGCGCAGTTCGACCCTCCGCCACCTAGCGTCGATGATAAAACCATCTTCGACCACCTCCTCAAGACCGCGCCGCCATCCCGCCCCGCAGGCGCCACCGGCGACCTGGCCGCGGGAGAGAAGGCATCCGCCACCATCGTCGAAGAGACCTATCTCAACAGCTACGTGGCGCACGCGCCCATCGAAACTCACTCCGCCACCGCCAACATCAAAAACGGCAAAGCCACCGTGTGGGTTAGTACCCAGGCGCCATTCTCCGTCCGGCCGCAAGTGGCGCAGGCCCTCGGCTTCACCCAGCAGAACGTGCGCATCATCGCGCCCTATGTCGGCGGCGGTTTCGGCGGCAAGACCGCCGGGCCCCAGGCCGTCGAGGCCGCCCGCCTCGCCAAGGCCACCGGTAAGCCCGTCCAGGTGGTTTGGAACCGCGCCGAAGAGTTCTTCTACGATACCTTCCGTCCGGCCGCGGTCGTGAAGATCCGCGCCGGCCTCACCAGCGCTGGAAAGATCGCGCTGTGGGACTTCAATGTCGTCGGCGCCGGCGAGCGTGAGGCCGATTCGTTTTACGACATCCCCAACAAGCGCGCCCTCTCCGCCGGCGGCTGGCAGGGCGGCAACCCTTCCGGCATGCACCCCTTCGGAGTCGGCCCGTGGCGCGCCCCTTCGGTCAACACTAATTCCTTTGCGCGCGAATCCCACATGGATATCCTGGCGGCCAAAGCCGGCGTCGATCCGCTGGAGTTCCGCCTCAATCATCTCTCCGACCCCCGCCTGCGCCGCGTCCTCGAGGCCGCCGCCAAACAGTTCGGCTGGAAGTCCGCCAAAGCGCCCAGCGGACGCGGCGTCGGCGTCGCCTGCGGCATGTACTCTGGCGCCTGCGTGGCTACCATGGCGGAACTGTCCGTCAATAAGACCACCGGCCACGTGCAGGTGAAGCGCATGGTCTCCGCCCTGGACGTGGGCTGGGCCGTCAATCCCGACGGCATGCGCCAGCAGATGGAAGGCTGTCTGACGATGGGCCTGGGCTACACTCTCAGCGAAGAGGTCCATTTCAAGGACGGCGAAGTGCTCGATCGCAATTTCGGCAGCTATGAGCTCCCGCGATTCNNAGAATCGCCGAAGCGCTGAAGAAAAAGGGTTGACGGCTCCGCGTTCCCCTTGACAGCTCCACTATTACGTCGTACGATACTACGCAAGGCGTAGTATTGTGACCGACCCGACATTACTCGTACTGGCAAGCCTGGCGGATGGCGATAAGCACGGCTACGCCATGATGGAAGACATTCAATGCTTCGCGGCCGTGCGACTCGGCCCCGGCACGCTCTACGGCGCCATTACCCGCCTCGAAGAGCGCGGCTGGATTCGTCCCGTAAACACGGAGGACCGGCGGCAGCCCTACCGCATCACCGGCGCCGGCCGCGCGTACCTGGAAGAGCAGGTCGCGGGCCTCGACCGCGTGCTCAAGACCGCCGCCAAGAGGTTGAAACACGCATGAGGCGCTGGGTCGGTTGGGCAGCATATCTGTATCCGCCGGCCTGGCGCGCCCGCTATGGCGCCGAGTTCGACGCCCTGCTGGACGACGCCAACGTGCGCTGGCGCGACCTGGCAGACGTGCTGCGAGGAGCACTCATCATGCAGATGACCCACTGGAAGAGTTACGCAAAAGTAGTAGTGGCCGCCGGGATCGCCTGCGCGATCCTGGCGCTGGCCGGATCGTTTCTGATTCCCAGCCGCTACGAGTCGAGGGCGGTGATGCGGATCAGCCCGCAATCCCCGCCCGCCGCTTCAACTTCGGGGGAGTCTGATGCGGGCCAGTGGCAGCGCCTCGACCAGATGGCAGTGCAGGTCTTCGGGCGCGGCTCGCTGATGAACCTGATTAAGGAGCCCGCGCTCGATCTATATAGGGAAGATCGGAAGCGCATGACGCTCGCCGACGTCGCTGAAAGAATGCGGACGCGCGACATAAGGATCATGCTGTATGCCGCCCCAGGAACTGGCAAACCGGGCGCCCAGGCGTTCGTGATCTCCTTCGAGTATCCGGACCGTTACAAGGCGCGGCAGGTGGTGCGGGAACTCAGTGGCAAGTTCATGGCGGGGTTAGAGGGCAGCCCCGGACTGGAACTGCTCGAGGCGGCCGACCTGCCCGAGACCCCCATTCTGCCCAACCACACTGCTTTCCTGATCGCGGGGCTCGGGGCCGGGCTGGTGCTCGGGCTGCTGGCGACCTTGATCTGGCGCCGTCCGAAATGGACCCTCCAGGTCGCTGGCTTTGCCGCGGCCGGTTTCGTGTTGGCCCTGGCAGTCGCCTGTTTTATTCCCAACGTGTATGTTTCCACAGCGGTTATGCGCTTCACGGGCACGGCGGACACCGCCGGGCTCTCCGAGATCCAGCAGCAGATTCTCAGCCGCGACAATCTGACGCGCTTGATTCAGCTACCGCAACTGGACCTCTACAAGACGCGACGCGCACGAATGCCGCTCACGGACGTCGTGGAGCAGATGCGGGCGAAAGATATCCGCATACGCCAGGCGCCCGCCGCCGGCCATGCGCAAGCCTTCGTGATTTCGTTCTCTTATCCCGAGCGCTTCAAGGCGCAAGCCACGGTGCGCGAACTGTCGGGCCAATTCGTGGAGTGGAGCTTAGGCAAGCCGCACCAGGAGGGCTACACTTTCGTAATGCTGGAGTCGGCGAATCTGCCGCAGAAACCCAGCTACCCGAACCGGCTCAGCATCGCGATCCTCGGCGCGTTCGCCGGCCTCCTGTCAGGCCTCGTAACGCTCCGATGGCGTCGCGCCCGCGGCCGCCAGTTGACCCCCGCTCCCGGCGCCGCCATGCATGAAGGTCCAGCCGCGTAGGGGTATCGGCTCCTCCGCTTCAGGATCGCCTGGTCAGGACGGTGATCCAAAAGGGGCCTTCGGCGCATTGAAAGGCAAGCCGCTCCCGGACCTCGGCCCCGACGACCCGCAAGCTGTAGTCGCTGCCATCCACTACGGAGGGCATAGAAAGCCGGATTCCGGACGTCAACACACACTTCAAGTTGCCGCCGATCATGTTGGCCAGTTCGCCGAGCACGTCGCGCACGACGTCGTCCGGGGTGTCGGGCGGATCCATGGAGAGGAAGCGGCCGGCGAAGCGGCAAGCCTGCTCCCGGTCGCACTCCAGGAGCACCGCTCCGTTCCAATCGCCCGCCAGGTGGAGAGCGGATGTCAACCGATTCCCGCCGGGGAACCACGGTGTCCCACCTTGGCCCACTTCCAGGTTCATCATGGTCGCGAATACGGACTCCGCGATCTGCGCCAGCGCGCTCGTCAGTATCTCTATGCTGAATTCGGTTGGCATCAGTTTCCTCTCAGCGGGCGACGTAGACGATCGCGCTTCCCACGGTCTGTCTTTCAAACCACTCCTCGACGCCGAAAGCCGTCTCGGCGCCGCCCAACAGCAGCCAACCGCCTCGAAACAGCGTGCCGTGGAGTTCCTTCAGGATCTCCTTCTTCGTCCTGGCATCGAAGTAGATCATGACGTTGCGGCAGAAAACCAGGTCGAAGGGTCCGAGGGCGCGCATGCTCTTGCGCAGGTCAATCATCTCGAACCGGGCCATCCGGCGTACCTGCTCGCTCAACTGCCAGTCAACGCCGGAGCGGCGGAAATGCTTCACCAGGAGGGCCGCCGGCAAACCCCGGTTCACCTCAATCTGCTGGAACTTGCCGGACCGGGCACGTTCCAAGACCTGCGAGGAAAAGTCGGTGCCCAGGATTTGAATGTTCCAGTCACTTAACCCGTTCTCCAAGAGAAGCATGGCCAAGCTGTACGCTTCCTGCCCGGTCGAGGCGGCAGCCGACCAGAACCGCAATTTCTTCGTGTCCCGCCGGCCGTCCTTCAGCCGGGGCAACAAGACAGTCCGTATAGCCTCATAGTGGGCGGGATCGCGGAAGAAGTAGGTTTCGTTGGTCGTCATGGCCTCGACGACCCGGCGGCCGACCTCTGTCTCGCGAGTGGCCTGGAGGAGCGCGCACAAGTCGTTGATCGAGTCGAGGCCGAGTTGCCGGACGATCGGCGTGAGGCGGCTTTCGAACAGGTAGTGCTTATCCTCTTCGAGCACGATGCCCGCTTGGGAATAGACATGCTCCTGAAGGAACCGGTAGTTTTCCGAGTGGATCTCCGCGATTGGCGTTTGGCTAGGCATCCAGTTCCCCTTACGTTCGGCCGGCTATGCGCAGGATCTCCGGCACGACTTGATCGAGGGGCAGCACGCGGTCGGCGAGGCCCGCATTCACCACGGCGCCGGGCATCCCCCAAACCACACTCGAAGCCTCATCCTGCGCCAGGACGCTGGCCCCCCGTGCCTTGAGAATCTCCGCGCCGCGCAACCCATCCTGCCCCATGCCGGTCAGAACCGCGGCGATGACGGCGCCGCCATACACCTCCCCGATCGAAGTAAACAGCGCATCGACGGCGGGACGGCAGGAGTTCTGCGGCGGCGACTGATCCAGAAAGACGCGCACTCCGCCGCCATTGGAAGCCACCTTCAAATGAAAGTCTCCGGGCGCAATCAGGATCTTGCCCGCTTCCACCGGGTTGCCCTGGCCCGCTTCTTCGACTGCCAACCGGCAGGTGGCGTGAAGGCGCTCGGCGAGCAACCGGGTGAAGAGAGGCGGCATGTGCTGCACCACCAGGACCGGCAATGGGAATCCAGCCGGCAACTCCGGCAGGATGGCGCCCAGCGCGGTCGGACCTCCGGTGGAGACACCGATCACCACCACTTTGGGCCGCACCTTGGTACTCCGCCAGACTGGCGTTCCCTGCCAGGCCGGCTGGGCCGCCGGGACGTGCGCCGGTTGCGGCTGGGCCGCGGCGCGGCCTTGCGACGCCATATGGAAGAACTGTTTGATCTTGGGGACGAGTTCTTCGCGCAGGCGCGTCATGGAGCGATCGAGCGATCCTTCGTTGGAAGCCTTGGCCACGTAGTCGTCGGCCCCGAGGGTCAAGGCCTCCAGAGTTACGGCCGCGCCGCGCTCAGTGAGCGTGCTAAACATGATGACGCGCAGTTGGGGATACTCGCGCCGGACGCGCCGCAGGGTTTCCAGGCCGTCCATCTCCGGCATCTCGATATCCAGTGTGAGGACATCGGGATTGAACTGCGGGATCCGTTGCAGTGCAATCGCGCCGTTCGATGCGGCCCCCACCACCTCCAGCGCTGGATCCTGCTCGAGGGCGTGAGTGACCAGGCGCCGGATGACCACCGAGTCGTCCACCACCAGCACGCGAATCCGCTCTCCCGGTTGGAGCAATCGCTTGTTCATCGCGGCCATGCCTGCTCCCTCCTCAAGGACGAATTCCCACAAGCTGGAGTTTCTCCACGAGGATCTCTTTTGTGAAGGGCTTCATGACGTACTCGTTGGCGCCCGCCTCCAGGGCTACCGCCATCTGGTCCAGTTCCGTCTCGGTGGTGACCATGACCACCACTAGCGAAGACAGTTCCGGTTGCTGGCGCAACCGTTTGAGCAGTTCGAGCCCATTGATCTCGGGCATGTTCCAGTCCGCCAGAACCAGCGTCACCGCAGTCTTCTCGGCTTCGATCACCTCCAGGGCTTCCCTTCCGTTGGCCGCCTCGCGAACCTCGAACCCGAGTTCCTTCAAGGTCTTGGCGAGGATCATCCGAACGGCCCTGGAATCGTCCACAACTAGCGCTTTGGCCATCATTTCACCTGTAT
>PLZX01000260.1 GCA_003152325.1 Bryobacterales bacterium
TCTTGCCGATCACGAACGTCGGCGTGGCCTCCGCGCCAATCTTCATCGCGTCCAGCACGTCCGTCTGCACGGCTTCTTTATATTTCTGGCTCTGCACACACGTGCGGAACGCGTCCACGTTCATCTTCAGATCCGCCGCGTCCGCCAGCAGGCTTTCCAGGTCCAGCTTGCTCGGGTTTGTCACCATCACGTCGCGCATCGTCCAGAATTGTCCCTGGTCCCCCGCGCACCGCGCAGCCTGCCCTGCGCGAAACGCGTCCGGGTGAATCGAATCCAGCGGCAGGTCCCGGCTGTAGAAGCGTACTTTTCCCGTGTCGATAAGATTCTTCTTCAGATCGTTGAAGACCGTCATGTGGAACTGCCGGCAGAATGTGCACTGGTAGTCGGTGAACTCCACCACCGTGATGGGCGCGTCCTTCCGTCCCAACATCGGTAAGCCGTCCAGGTTGAGCTTCGCGCGCGTCGGCGCAGCCGGGCCGCCCTTCTCGCCCTGCTTCTCCAGCAACTGCCGGATCTGCCGCAGCTCGTTCAGGATCTCATCCGCCTGCTGGCGTGAGATGCCCTCATCCTTGGCATTCTTCTTGTTCTGTGCGTTGAGCGGCATCAGCAGCGCCAGGGGCAGCACCGCCCATGGCGTGTATCTCAAAATCCGGTTCATGGTCTAATCCTTTTCCAGCACCAGCATATACTGCACATTCTTGACGTGCTCTTTTTCCATGATCAGGTGAAAGTGGTTGGCTTCCACTTCCTTGATCAGGTCCGGCATGTCCAGCCGGATGTGCGTCAGCGCCCGCCCGTTCGGCATCGCCGATTCCCGTTTGTAATATTCCACGATCACCAGCTTGCCCTCCGGCTTCAGCGCCTTGTGCAGCGCCGCCAGCATCTTCTCCGGATAATCGAAGTGGTGGTAGGCGTCCAGCACCAGTTCCATGTCCGCCTGCCCATCCGGCAGGTTCGGGTCCGCCTCCGAACCTTTCACGAAGGTGACGTTCTGCAGGCTCGAATTTTCCACCGTCTGCTTGGCCGCGGACAGAAAATCTTCGAAAATGTCCTCCGCGATCACGTGCCCCGCCGGTCCCACGCGCTTGCTCAGATACGGCAACATGTATCCCACGCCCGTCCCGATATCCGCCACCGTCATCCCCGGCTGCAAGCCCATCGCCACCACCAGTTGGCCCGGCTTCTGCGCCTGCTCGCGTCCCGGGTCCGCCAGCGATTTCGCCACCGATTTCCGCGCCGCCTCCGTCTGGTACCCGGTGTTCGCCTGCTGCGCCACCTGCGCCGACAGGGCGCCCGCCAGCGCCATCGTCGCAATCGCTATGTTCATCTTCTTCATAATGCCGTCTCCATCGGCAGCGCCAAAGGCGCCTCGTTCAAGAAGTCCAGCCCCGACATTTCCGCCACCGCCTCCCGGATCGATTGCTCCGAGGTCTCCTCCACCGTGATCACAAACGGCAGATCGCGCTTGGTGTCGCACGGTTCCTGCAACACCGCTTCCAGACCGATCTTCTTGCTCGCCAGAATCCCCGCCAGTTTCGCGATGATGCCCGGCCGGTCGTCCACCCGGAAACGGAGGAAGTAGGCCCGCTTTTGCAGCGTCACCGGAACCGGCTTGTTGCCGCCCAGGCGCTCATGCGCGAATGGCGACACGCGCTCCGGGCTGCCGCTGCGGATCTCGCGCGCCACCCGCATCAAATCGCTCACCACCGCCACGCCCGTCGGGAGCGCCCCCGCGCCCCAACCATAATAAAAGGTATCTTCGCCGTACTCGCCCTTCACCCACACCGCGTTGTAAGCCCCCTGCACCCCCGCCAGAATCGTCGAGGCCGGAATCAGCGCCGGCCGCACGGAGAGAATGATGCCTTCCGGAATTCGCCGCGCGCCGCAAATCAGCCGGATGCTGTGCTTCAACTGCCGCGCATACCGGAAGTCCACTTCCGTGATGCGGCGGATCCCTTCCATGAAGATATCCGAGGGCGTAATCTTTTCCCCAAACGCCAGCGCCGCCAGCAGCACCAGCTTCGACCGCGCATCGTAGCCGTCCACATCCGCGCTCGGGTCAGCCTCCGCATATCCCAGCCGCTGCGCCTCTTTCAGCACTACCTCAAGAGATACATCGCGCTTCTCCATCTCCGTCAGGATGTAATTGCAGGTGCCGTTCAGAATCCCGTAGAACGCCATCACCCGGTCGCCCGAGATTCCTTCGCGCAGCACCGCATGAATCGGGATGCCGCCGCACACGCTGGCTTCCATCGCCAGGTTGATTCCCGCCCGGATCGCGCGATCCCAGATCTCCGGCCCGCTCGCCGCCATCAATTCCTTATTGGCCGTCACCACCGACTTGCGATGTTCAATCGCCGCGTCCAGGATCTCTGCGGCTACTGCCGTCCCGCCCACCAGTTCGGCCACAATCTGCACATCCGGATGCTGCACCACTTCGCGCCAGTCCGTGGTCTGAAACACCGGCCCCAGCGCTGCGGGCAGTTTCTTCGATTCCACCGACCGGCTGCACACCGCTGTCACACGCAATCGGAACCCCAGTTTGAGTGCGATCTGTTCCTGGTTCTCGGCCAGAATCGTGAGCGTTCCCATCCCGACATTGCCCAGCCCCACGATTCCAACCTTCACTTCATCCATATAGAAACAGGATATCAGGACCGGCGATGATCGCCGTTATTTCGCGATGATGACGCCCTGAGCGAAGTGTTGGCCGATGCCCAACTGGCCGCTGGATCCGACACTGTCTGCCGCGACGAACGCCGGGCCGCCGGCGCGACGGAAGAGAGCGATCCCCAGTCGACCATTGTCAGTACCGACGGCGTTGGCCCCGCGTGTGGCGCTGAGGAAGGACTCACCCTCCCTCACCGGGGCGACGCTTAGCCAGTAGCGCCCAGCGGGCAGATGGACATTCAGCCCGTCGACCTGAATGCGGAAATGCTTCGCCACTTCATCGGCCGGGTAGTGCGACGGCGTGACTGACGGGTCGGGAATCTGCGTCGCGCGCGTTTTGCCTCTGGCGATGAGTTTGCCGCCATGGCGCGGCTTCATGTCCCGGCGGATCTCCCAGGAGGCGCGGATGACTTCGGGAAACTTGTCGAGCCCGTTATCGCTGAAGACGCCGATAACGGTCCAGCCGCCTGCCGGCACTTCGAATTCGTCATAGACGCGAGAGAAATTGTTGGAGGCCATGTACCAGTTGGCGAGGCACGGGATGCCGGACTGCCACTCGCCGTTATACCAGCCGATGACGCCGGCGCCGGGCTGCTGGGCGCAGAGCGTGAGCAGAAGGAAAAGGCCGAATATCATTGCCAGAAGCACGCGGGTAATGTTCATATTTCTTTATTAGTACTTTCAGAGACTATTGTCTATAGTTCAAAAGGATCGACAGCGCCCGGTAAACGTCGTGATGGGACTGCAAGGCGTTCAGCTAAGTCTGTCCGCCCTCTCATCGCTTGGCGTCAAGCGAATCAGCGTCGGCAGCGCTCTCTCCCGCGTCGCCCTTGGCGCCTTCCTTCGCGCGGCCCGGGAAATGCAGGAGCACGGCACCTTCACCTTCGCAGAGGAAGCCGTGAGCTTTCGCGAGATCAACGCGATGTTCCATACATAAAGTTAGGATGGATCAGCCGGATTGCCGCAAGACGCCTCCACAGATTGCGTAGGGCAAGCAAGGTACGAGGAGGGCAAGAATGCGTCTGACCCCAATCGGACGCGACCCCATTTGGCCCCCTTTTTGCGCGGCGGTATAATAGCCTTGTGACCACGCTCAGCGAAAATGAGGAACGGTTGGTGGAGGCGCTTCGGGCTTTACCGCCCGACGCTGCCGATCAGGTGATCACTTGGACAACCCGGCTCCGCGACCTCGCCAACGGCAGGAGCGTGGACTGGTCCGACACTTGGTCGGAGGAAGATCTCGCGGATGCGCAGCGCGCATCCTTGTCCGGCTTTGACGACCGGGAGCACGGAGAGGCTCGACCCCGGGCGACATCGTAATCGCAGCCTTTCCAGGCGCCAGGATTACGAAGACGAGGCCTGCCGTGGTTCTGTCCACGGACGTCTATCAAGGCCATCGCCCGGACGTCATCCTGGGTTTGATTACTACGAGGCCCGCAGACCCTCTGTGCCCAACGGATTGCGAGATCACGGCTTGGAAAGCAGCGGGCTTATACGCTCCTTCCTGTTTTCGGCTGTACCTGGTGACGTTGCTCCAGCGTGATGTACGTGTTGTTGGAAGATTGGCAGACAACGATTGGATCGAAGTCCGACGACGCGTTCAGCTTGGAATCGCCGGGGCGAAGGCGTAGCGTTAGTCAGATCGGAAGGGCGTAAATTCGTCCCCATTTCACCCGCCGCTCCAGAATCCGCCGTTCGGGCGATAATACTCCCATGAAAGCCGCCTTCTTCGCAACACCGTCAGCCTTCATGGTGTGGCTAGAAGAGAATCATGAGCGGGCATCGGAATTAATGGTGGGCTTTTACAAGAAGGCTTCGCGCAAGCCGAGCATGACGTGGCCGGAAGCCGTCGACCAGGCTCTGTGCTTTGGCTGGATCGACGGAGTCCGCAAGCGCATCGACGATGTCAGCTACACCATCCGGTTTACGCCGCGCAGGGCTTCCGGAATCTGGAGCTCGATAAACATCAAGCGGGCGCAGGAACTCAGCCGCCTGGGGCTCATGCGGCCAGCGGGCCTCCAAGCCTTAGACCGGCGCGACGAGAAGAAATCTGCCATCTATTCGTATGAACAACGGAACTCCGCACGGTTTCCTGACGCACTTGAGAGCCAGTTCCGCGCCAACCAGAAGGCCTGGGACTTCTTCCGGTCTCAGGCGCCCTGGTACCAAAGAACTGCCACGTATTGGGTGGTCAGCGCGAAACGGGAAGAGACCCGTCTGAAACGCCTCATGAAGCTGATCGAAGATTCTCAGCAGCACCGGCGGATCGACCAGTTGACCCGCCCCGGTTGAACCGTGAAGTCGCCGGGCCTGACGCTCAGCGCATCCGCTTTTCGAACACCGCGTCCAGTGAGAATTTGCCCGGGCCGAAGATCAACACCAGCAACGCCGCGAAGAGGTACGTGTAGGGCGTGGCTCCGTAGAATTTTCCCGGGTCCGAGAAGATGGAGAACAACGCCTCCCGGTCCGCGGTGATGTAGGCCACCAGCAGGTTCCCGGTGAGCAGCAGCGCAATCGCTCGCGAGCCCAGGCCCAGCGCCAGCAGGATTCCGCCGGCGAATTCCAAGGTCGCGATGCACGGCGCCATCAGCCCCGGCGCGGGAATTCCCAGCGATTCGAAGAAGTGGGTCACCCGCTCCAGATTGCCTAACTTGCCCCATCCCGTCTGGGCGAACTGCCAGCCCCAGTAAAGCCGGACGGCCAGCAGCATCGGCGATTGCAGGCTCGACGCCGCTCGAATCAGCAGCCGGTACAAGCGTTCTATGGTGGCTTTCATGACGCCTTTCCCGGGCGGCAGAACCACCCGTTTCGCGACCAGGACGCGAACCATTCTTCCATCTGACGGCTGACCTCTTCGAGTGGTTGCGCGCTGTCTCCGAAGACACTGTCGATGGCTTCGCCCACCGCCTTGCCTGCGCCGAGCGCCTGTAGCAGCCGGAACTCCGCCGGCTCCAGCCGCTTATAGAAAACGATGTCGTCGAGGCGATGAACGGCCACGAAAACCGGTTCGGCTTTCAGACTGTGGCGCTGCACCACGCGCCGCTCCTTGTGCCGCAGCACGGCGTTGCTCGCGCCGGCGTGGCCTTCCGGAAGGTCGTTTAACTGAAGCCTCAGGTCGTCCACCGGGTAGCGCAGATCGAGCAGCGTGAGGTAGGGCTGTAGGCGGAACGTCATGCTGGTGTCGAGCTCCAGCAGGTCTTCGGGCCCGAGCACGGTTTCCGCCTGGCCATCGAAAGCCACGATGTGCGCCCACTCCAGCCGCACCATGTCGAGCGCCAGCGCCGGATTCTTGCCGGCATATTCCGGGTGCGCCGTCAGCCACCCGGCCAGCCGCAGACCCAGGTTCCGCATGGTGAAGGATTCCGATGGCCGCTCCGCCAGATAGGCTCGCGACAGCTTGTCGAACGCACGCAAGCCGATGACGGCGCGCAACCCGGGGAAGTCTTCGTAGAGCGAATCGAGAAGGCGATACCAGTAACTCCGTGCGTAGATCTCGAGGCGCTCCACCGAGGTCAGGCGGCTGTTCGGCTTGACGATCGCGCCCGCCTCGCCGGCATCCGCCGTGAGCCGGTCGGCGCGGCCCAGCGGCGCCATGATCGCGCCCGCCATCCGCCGCTGCAATTCGAGCAGGGTCATGGCCGCACCACCGCCGGCGCCGGCAGGTACTTTGCCGCCTTCAGCGCTTCGGCGTGCACTTCGTCGAAGGAGGGAATGCGGTCGTCCCATTCGAGCAGCGTCGCCGTCGGTCCTACGCGCTTGATGGCGTGTTCATACAGCTTCCATACGGGGTCGATCACCGGGTGGTCGTGCGTGTCCAGGATGTACTTCTCGAACTTCGAGTGCCCCGCGATGTGGATCTGCGCGACGCGCTCCGGCGGCACGGCGTTCAGGTAGTCATAGGGGTCGAAACTATGATTTCGCGACGATACGTAAATGTTGTTCACATCCAGCAGGATGCCGCAGTCGGCCCGTTCCACCACTTCGTTCAGGAATTCCCACTCGGTCATTTCGGAGACGTGGAACTCGGCGTAGCTGCTGACGTTCTCCACCGCGATGGGGACTTCCAGGAACTCTCGCGCTTCGCGGATCTTGCGTGCCGTCACTTCGGCCGCCTCGAAGGTGTACGGCATCGGGAGAAGATCGTGGGTGTAGCGCCCGTCGACGCTGCCCCAGCACAGGTGGTCGGTCAACCAGGGCGTCCCGGTACGCTTCACCAGCTTCTTCAGCCGTTTGAGGTGGTCGCGGTTCAAAGGCTCGGCCGATCCGAAGTACATCGAGACGCCGTGCTGCACCACCTTGTACTGTTCCAGGATTTTCTCGAGCACCGCCAGGGGCCGCCCGCCGTCTGCCATGAAGTTCTCCGAGATGATCTCGAACCAGCCCACCACCGGCTTCTGTTCGAAGATGTGCCGGTAATGCGGAATCCGCAGCCCGATGCCGATCCCGTATTCCGTCTGTCCGTTGAATTGGTTGGCAGGCATGAGAAACCAAGAAAAAAACAGGGGCGCGAGTACGAAACTCCGCCCCCGAAACTGATGCGCTATGGAGAACCCGTCAACTGTTACTTCTTGGAACCGTCGGTGGCGCAGCCGCCCTTGCCACTGCAGGAATTCTTTCCCTTACAGCCCATGTCGCTGGTCTTGCAGCCGCCCTTGCCCTTGCAGGAGTTCTTTCCCGCGCAAGAGTGCTTGTCGGCCGTGCCCTTCTTGGAGGCTTTGCCGGTGG
Source organism: Bryobacterales bacterium (assembly GCA_003152325.1). GTDB lineage: Bacteria > Acidobacteriota > Terriglobia > Bryobacterales > Bryobacteraceae > PALSA-129. Next base: position 7,396 of record PLZX01000260.1, read on the forward strand.
ATTTCTGGCTGTTGTCGGTGGGGCTCATGCCGCTGGTGGGAGCCGCAACCAGGCGCGTCACGGTGCCCCCCATCAGGCCGGCGAAAGCGGCCGCTGCTAATACGGAACTCTTCGAAACTTTCATGGTTTTCCCTCTCCTTGTGCTTGAATGGCTTCCAATCTCACCGGCGCTTGAGTGCGTTCACCGGCTTTGGAAAATATACTGGTAACGCTACTGGAGATACGGGCCAAAGTCAAGAACGGATTGGTCGGGACCGCACTTGTTTACCTGAAAGACCGTTAAGTATTCTTAATGAAGCTGGGCGAGGGGGAGGTACCCGATGCTACGGTTCGAAGACGCTGTGCGGCGCGAGTGGTTGGAGACCAATGGGTTGGGCGGTTATGCCTCGTCCACCCTGGCCTGTATGAACACGCGGCGCTACCACGGGTTGCTGGTGGCGTCCGGGCGAGTGCTGCTGGCGAAGATCGAGGAGACCCTGGTGGTGGGGAGCCGCCGCTATGAACTCTCCACCAACCGCTATCCCGGCGCGGTCCACCCGCAGGGCTACGCCTGGCTCATGGAATTCCGGCTCGATCCCTTCCCGGTCTTCGTCTTCGAGTGCGAGGGCACACTCCTCGAAAAGTCGGTCTTCATGGTTCACGGGGAAGAGACCACGGTGGTCCAGTACCGGGCGAGCGAGGCTTGTGAGATTGAGTTGCGGCCGCTGATCGCGTTTCGGGATTACCATTCGCTCACGCACGAAAACGGCGCGCTGCGGGCCGATGTCGAGATGGCGCCGGGCTCCGTGACCGTGGCGCCGTATGCGGGCTTGCCGGCGTTGCACCTGGCGCACGCCGGCGGGCGTGTGGACCCGCGCGGTTGCTGGTATCGCAACTTCGAATACGACCGCGAACGGGAGCGCGGCCTGGATTTTCAGGAAGATCTCTTTCAGCCGTTCACCTTGACTCTGAATCTGGCGGCGGACGCGCGCGCCGCGGTGGTGGCATCCACCGGGCCGCGCGCCGTGGAGTCTGCCGAGGCGGTGCGCCGGGCTGAGATCGCCCGCCGCAAGCCGGGCAGCCTGGAGCGCGCGGCCGACCAATTTCTGGTGGAGCGGGGCGGGCGCAGCACCATCATTGCGGGCTATCACTGGTTCACGGATTGGGGACGCGACACCATGATCTCGCTGGCGGGCCTGACACTCTCGACCGGCAGGCCGGAGACGGCACGCGCGATTCTGCTCTCCTTCGCGTCGGTGGCGGACCGCGGCATGCTGCCGAACCGCTTTCCGGAGGCGGGTGGCGCGCCCGAGTACAACACCGTGGACGCGACCCTCTGGTATTTCGAAGCCATTCGCGCCTACGCCGCGCGGACCGGTGACTTCGCCTTCGTGCGCGACCACCTCTACGAGGTCCTGGCCGGAATGATCGCATGGCACGAACGCGGCACGCGCTACGGCATCCGCGTGGATGCGGACGGTCTGCTCGAGTCCGGGGAGCCAGGCACCCAGTTGACCTGGATGGATGCCAAGGCCGGACACTGGGTGGTGACGCCGCGGCGCGGCAAGCCGGTGGAGATCCAGGCGCTCTGGTACAACGCCTTGCGGGTAATGGAAGATTTCGCGGGGCGTTTCCACCGGGACGCGCAGCGCGCGCACTACGCGAGCCTGGCCGAACGCGCCAGCGCCGCCTTCGCGGAGCAATTCTGGAACGGCGCATCGGGCTGCCTGTTCGACGTGGTGGAAGGCGGCCGGGCCGACCCTTCCATCCGGCCCAACCAGATCTTCGCCGTGAGCCTGTTCCACCGCATGCTGCCGCCGGATCGCGAGGCGAGCGTCGTGGAGACCGTGCGGCGCCACCTGCTGACGCCCTACGGGTTGCGCACGCTGGCGCCTTCCGATGCCCAATATCGCGGCCGCTACGAAGGCGATCCGCTCAGCCGCGACGGCGCCTACCATCAGGGCACGGTGTGGCCGTGGCTGATTGGCCCGTTCGTCGAGGCTTCGCTCGCCGTGAACCAAGGCTCGGCCGAAGCGCGCCGGCAGGCGCTGGACTGGCTTTCCCCACTGCTTGAGTATCTCGATGGCGAAGGCACCGGCCAGCTTCCCGAAGTGTTCGACGGCGAAGCGCCGCACCGCGCCGGCGGGGCCATCGCGCAGGCCTGGAGCGTGGCCGAGTTGCTGCGAATTCGCGAGATGCTACCGTACAGGCAATGAAGGTTTATTTCGGATTCACGGTGGCCGGAGACCGGTCGGCGCTGGACATGGCGCGGCGCACGGTGGCGCTGCTCGAAGAGATGGGGCACGAAGTGCTGACGCGCCATCTGGTGCGCGACGACGCGGCGCAGCTCGACCGGGGCATCACGCCGCAGATGGTTTTCGAGCGCGATATGAACTGGTTGCGGCAGTGCGACATCTTCATCGGTGAGGTGTCCGGCTCGTCTTTCGGGATCGGGTTTGAGGCCGGATACCTACTGGGCGGGAGCGCGCGCCAGGCGCTGTTGTTCTACCGGCGGGAGGCGGCAAGCCGTATTTCCCTGCTGATCACCGGCAACACGCATCCGAACTGTACGTTAGCGCCTTACTCGGAATTTGCGCAGATTGAGGATCAACTCCGGCGTACAATGGCGTAAAGATTGCTGGGCAGGCTTCAGAGGGGAGCTGGGAATGACGAGACGGTCGGTTTTGCGGTGTCTGCCGGGGCTGTTGGCGGCCACGACGGTGCGCTCGCAGGATGCGCCGGTGCGCATCGAAATGGGCGGCGGCGTGATCGAGGTGACGTTCGGTTCGGATCAGTTCGATCTGCCGCGCCAGAAAATCGTGGACTGGGTAACGCTCTGCGCGCGGGCTGTTTCGAGCTATTTCGGACGCTACCCGGTGAGCCAGGCGCGGCTGGAGATCCAGACGGCGCAGGGGCGGCGGGGGGTCTCTGGCGGGGTGACCTATGGGGAAGGCGGGGCGCACACGCGCATCCGGGTGGGCCAGCACGCGACCGAAGACGACTTGAACCGCGACTGGATTCTGACGCACGAGTTCGTGCACTACGGATTTCCGTCGATGGACCGGGATCGCCACTGGATCGAAGAAGGCAGCGCGACGTATGTGGAACCGATCGCGCGGGCCGCCGTCCAGGCTCTGCCGGTGGAGAAGGTGTGGGGTGATATGGTGCGGGACATGCCGCAAGGTCTGCCGGCGGCAGGCGATCAGGGGTTGGACCGGACGCACACCTGGGGGCGGACGTATTGGGGTGGGGCATTATTCTGCTTGCTGGCGGACGTGCGGATCCGCCAGAAGACGCAGTGCAAGAAGGGGCTGGTCGACGCGCTGCGGGCCATCAACCATGCGGGCGGCAACGTGGCGTCCGATTGGCCGATTGAAAAGGCTTTGGAGATGGGTGATAAAGCCACGGGCGGGAAGGTGCTGATGACGCTGTACGGGGAGATGGGAGCGAAACCGATGGAAGTGGACTTACCGGATCTCTGGCGGCAGTTGGGAGTAGAGCGGCAAGGCGGCCAGATTACCTTCCACGCGGATGCGCCGCTGGCCCGGGTGAGGTCGGCAATTTCTTCCTGACGCCCCACCCAGCCGCGTGGAGCGAGTTCAGTAACGGCCCCCGGCGATGGGACGCAGGGGCGTAGCAAAGGCGCGAGTGGGAGACTCGGCGCGGTCGGCGGGCCGTTCGAGCACCAGAGAGCGGAGTCCAGGCATGGCGGCGGCGCCGGCGCGCTGACCTTTTTCGCCGACCGGGAGTTGCCCGGTGGTGAGGTTCTTGAGGCCGAACAGAGCGAGCTCGAAGCGGTCCTTGACTCCAACCTTCTGGAAAAGCCGCGATAAATAAACCTTCACGGTGCCTTCCGAGATCAGCAGGGTCGAGGCGATCTCCTTATTCTTTAAACCCTGCGAAAGCAGGCTGACGAGTTGACCTTCGCGCTGCGTGAGGGCTACGCGGCGGGCGCAAAGGAAGCTGTCAGTGAGAGCCTTCTCGAACCAGAGTTCGCCGGCCTGCACCTTCTGAAGGCACTTGACCTGGAGGTCCGTAGGGAGGGTTTTGCGGAGGATGCCACGAACCCCCAGCCCCATGGCCTGGAAGGCCAGTTCAGTAGAAATGGAGTTCACCCACAGGACGATCTTGCAGCTCATCATGGCGTGCTTCAGTTCATTGAGCACGGCGAAAGTGACCTCCGGGGTCAGGTCCATCAATACCAGTTCAGGGGATCCCTGGGCCATTTGCTCGACCAGCGATGCGACAGTGCCGCAAGTTGGCATCAGGTCGAATCCCTCGACCTGGCGGAGGACGGCCTCAAGTCCTTTCGCCAAAATCGGCTCATCACTATAAAGAAGAATACGCGTCATAATCTCCACCCTTTTCAAGCCAGCCGCTGCCGCTTTTTCATGCCGCAGGGAACGTTCGTCAATTATTTCCGAAAGTTATTGGCTGTTTATGATGTTATTGTCCGATTATTTACTTCGGTTGTCAATAACAATTTCCATGAATATTACGGCAATTATTATCTATTTATAAAGGCATTAATAATGAAAGAGAGCTGTATCTACGTTAAGTATTTTCATATAACTATATTATTTTAAGCATTTTACAAGCATATTATGATACCCTGCGAGAAGTAGCTAATTCAAATATAAATATTCTAGCGTTTACGGCTAATAACGTTATCGCATATGCCCTGGATAGTTGTCTAAACCCGGAAATGCGACCTGGAGGAGAGTTCGGAGACCTTGAGAAGGGGATGAAAGGATGGCAATCTTTCTTGATAACCTTCGGCAATAGCGGGGTATAGCCTTTTTCCTATATTGATACTTAGGCGCTTAGGGCGCTAAATTCGCCTTGGCGTCCAAGTAAATGAAGAACATCAACCGGCGCGAGAGTCCGCGAATCGAAATCCAGCTACGGTGCCACGTTACGTCACCGGCGCTGTGGATACGAACCACGATGAGTATTGAGAACATCAGCCGGAGCGGGGTCCTGGTCGCTTGGTCTGGGGAAGGGCCGACGGTTCCGGTGCCGGGCGTGGGCCAGATTGTGACGGTAGAAATCGAGCTGCCGGAAAATCACGGATTCGGACAGAAATGTATTCATTGTCAGGGAACCGTGACGCGGGTGATTGGACCGCCGGACAGTCCGAAGGTAGCGTTGCGCGTGAACTACATGGATTTCCGTTCCTTTCATGATCGAATTCGTGCGGTTGAGGCGTTGACTCCGGTGGCGAGTTCCTGGATGGCGTGATTCGGCGATGGAAAACAAAGGTTCTCAATTCGCGATCAGGTGGCTGCCGTCACTGGCGGACTTCGCATTCCTGATGCCCATCGTGTTTCTGTTCGGGCGCCTGGAAGGCGTGAAGACGCTGCTGGGCGATTGCGATACGGGATGGCACATTCGCACGGGTGAATGGATCGTGACGAACCACCTGGTGCCGACGCACGACATGTTTTCGTTTTCAAAGCCTGGCGGCGTGTGGTTCGCGTGGGAGTGGCTTTCGGACGTGATCTTTGCCGGCCTGAACGGGATGTGGGGACTGCGCGGGGTGGTGCTGCTGAGCATCCTGCTGCTGTGCGCGACAATTACGGCGTTGTTCCTGGTAACGCGGCGCAATGCCAACCCGGTGACCGCGATCGTGGTGACGATTGTGGCGGCGGTGACCTCTTCGGTGCACTGGCTGGCGCGGCCGCACTTGTTCACGCTGCTGTTCGCAATTCTTTTTTTTGCGGCGTTGGAGCGGGTACGGGAAGGGCAGACGCGATGGGGGCGAGTGCCGTACCTGGCGCTGCTGCCGGTGGCGACGATCCTGTGGACGAACCTGCACGGAGGATTCTTCGTGGGGATCGTGCTGGTGGGGACCCACGGCGCGGGCGAGCTGGCACGGATGGCGCTGACGGCGGACCGGGAGTTGCGCGGGCCGGCATGGCAGCGGGCCATCCGGTATTTCGAATGTGCCGGAGCGTGCCTGGCGGCGAGCCTGATCAACCCCTACACGTATCACCTGCACGTGCACTTGTTCGAGTATCTGCGCGATCCGTACGCTTCGACGCACATTATTGAGTTCTTCTCGCTGAGCTTCCACCATCCGGTGGCGATTTTCTTCGAGAGCATGTTGTTGCTGTCGGCGGTTGCGGTGTTCTGGTATGCGCGGCAGGGGCGGTACACGGAATCGCTGCTGCTGCTGGTGTTCGGGCACCTGGCCCTGCTGGCGGCGCGCAACATTCCGATCTTCATGCTGGTGGCGGCGCCGCTGGTGGCGGGTCTGGTGCAGGCGTGGCTGAACCGGCTGCCGGAGCTGGAATTGGCGGAGTGGGTGCGGCGGGTAGCGGCGAAGTACAACGAGATTGCGGCGCGCACGGCGGAGACGGATCAGATTCCGCGGTTTCATCTGGTGAGCGTGCTGGGCGTGGCAGTGGTGGTGGCGTTGTTGTTCGCGCCCGCGCCACCGAAGAAGTTCCGCGCGGAATACGACCCGCAGTCGCATCCGGCGAAGGCAATTGAAGCCCTGAAGCAGATGCGGGAGCCGCGGATCTTTACGAACGACGTGTGGGGCGGCTATCTGATCTGGCGCCTCTATCCCTCGGACAAGGTATTTGTGGACGGCCGGAGCGATTTCTACGGTTCGGCCTTCGAAGAAAAGTATATCGACGTTCTGAACGTGAAATACGATTGGGAGCGCATCCTGAGCGGGTTCGGCGTCGATACGATTTTGTTGCCTACCAACGCGCCGCTTGCCGGCGCGCTGAAAGAATCGAGCCGCTGGCACGTGGTGTACGACGACGGCGTGGCTTTGATTTTCCGGTCGACCAAAAAGACCGCGGGCAAATCGACATCCGTCGCCTACCAGGGCAGCGGAACAGGCCGTGATCGCGAGGTCACGAAAACACAGGCAAGTGATCAAGCGATCACAGAGAAGAAAACAAAAACTTAGGAGCGAACACAATGACGTTTTTGCAGAATTTCTGGAAGGACGAACAGGGGCAGGATCTCATCGAGTATACCCTGCTCATGGCGTTTGTAGCGCTGGCATCGGCCGCTCTCTTCTTGGGCGCCGGCGGCAGCATCAAGGGCATTTGGCAGAACACCAATACCCAATTGGCGAACGCCCTCACGCAGTCCAGCTAACCAACCCGGGCAGGGCAGGCCGGCATATCCATGCCGGCCTGCTTCGGCCCGAATGTTCAGGCAGTGTGGGCGCGGGCCGCAGGAAGAGCGCCGCGCAGAGTAAAAGCCGGCCCCACAAGCGGAATCGAGTGCGGGGCCAGTAGAGCGGAACGAGGAATGGCATGAATAAGAGATTTATCGGTGTTCTGATATTTGCATTCATGGTCGCCACGACCGGAGGACTGATTACCTACAAGTCGCTCATGAGCCGGACCAAGGAGGCCAAGGCGGTGGCACCGTCGGTGCAGGTGGTGCTGGCTTCGAAAGATCTGGAGCTGGGGACCATGCTGAAGGAAGGCGATTTGTACCTGGCNNATCGAAACGCGGCTGGCTCCCAAAGGGGCGGGCGCGGGCCTGGCGGCGATGATCCCCAAAGGCATGCGGGCGTTCACCATTCCGGTGAACGAAGTGGTGGGCGTGGCGGGGTTCGTGACGGCGGGACAGCACGTAGATCTGCTGATCTCGGGGAACAGCCCGGGCGGGAACGGCAACCTGGGCGTGTTGAGCCGAACGCTGCTACAGAACCTGGAAATTCTCTCGGCGGGACAAGATTTCAAGAAAGATCCGGAAGGCAAGCCAGTGCCGGTGACGGTAGTGAACGTACTGGTGACGCCGGAGCAGGCGGAGGTTCTGAGCCTAGCGACGAACCAGACGACCATCCGAATGGTGCTGCGCAATCCGCTAGACCACGAAGTGGCCAAGACGCCGGGAACCAACCTGGCCTACATGTGGGGCGCGGCGGGCAAGGGGATGGGGTTCAAGGCGATGCCGTCGACGAACGTGGACGAACCGGTAGCGGAGAAGCCGCGCCGGGCGCCGGCGCCGAAGCCGGTAGCGGTGGTGGCGCCGCCCCCCGTGAAGAAAGAAGTGCCATTCAACATGGAAATCATTTCGGGAACAAGCAAGACAGAAGTGAAGTTCGACAAGAGCGGGGAGGGTAAATAGGTGTTCACAACGGGTCAAGTAGTTCGAATCGCGCTGGCGGCGGCGAGCGCATGCGTGCTGGCGGGGCCCGTGCGCGCCGACGATCCCATCACCCCGGCCCAAGCGGCGGCGGCGCAAGAAGGCGTGTCGAAAGCCGCAGCCCCCGGAGTAATCGGCAAGCTGACGGTGACGGTGGGGAAGTCGCTGACGATCGACAGCCCGCTGGCAATCAAGCGGCTCTCGACGGCCAACGGCAACCTGGTGGAAGCCGTGGCGATCGGGCCGAAAGAAGTGCTGATCAACGGCAAGCAGGCGGGCGAGACGTCGCTGATTATCTGGCAGGACAACGATGCGCGGCTGATCTACGACCTGACGGTGCGGATGAGCCCGCTGCGGCTGAATGCGGCGCGGGAACAGATCGCGCGGGACTTTCCGGACGCCGACATCAGCGTGACGTTCGACAATGACACGGCATTCGTGCGGGGCACGGTGCGGGACCTTGTGTCGGCCGACCGAATCATGGCGATTGTGAACACGCTCGGCAAGGGAGTCAACCTGCTGCGGGTGGATGTGCCGCCGGTGGAAGCGCAGATCATGCTGAAGGTCCGGTTCGCGGACGTGGACCGGAGCGCGAAGATCGACCTGAGCGCGAATTTCCTGACTGGGGCGTTCAACCAGACCACGGCGCTGGGCACAGGAGCGACTCTGGGGACGAACGCGGCGGTAGCGGGTTTGCTGAGCTCGGCGGTGAACATTTTTGCGATGCGCAAGGACATCAACCTGCAGGCGGCGATCACGGCACTGGAAAGCAAGAACCTGCTGGAGATCCTGGCGGAGCCGAACCTGGTGACAGTCAACAACAAGCAGGCGAGCTTCCTGGCGGGCGGCGAATTTCCGTATCCGACAATCCAGCCGGGTGGGTCGGGCGGCGGAGCGTCGATAACGATCACATTCAAGGAATACGGTATCCGGCTAACTTTTCTGCCGACCATCACGCCGCGGGGCACCATCCGGTTGCATGTTGCGCCGGAAGTGAGTTCGCTCGATTACACGAATGCGGTAGTGCTGCAGGGATTCACGATTCCGGGCATGTCGAAGCGGAGTGTGGAAACCGAAATTGAACTGGACAGCGGGCAGAGTTTTGTGATCGCGGGACTGCTGGACAAGCAGACCACGGATTCCTTTTCGAAAATACCGGGGTTGGGAAGCATCCCGATCCTGGGAAAGCTGTTCCAGACCAAATCGGTGACCAAGAACAATTCAGAGTTGATGATCATCATTACACCTGAACTGGTGCGGCCGATTCCGGCGGGACAGCCGCTGACGGAATTGAAAATCACGAAGCCGTTCCTGGAGGACAACACGGGCGGGTTCATCGGGCAACCGGGAATGGATAAGACGGGACCAGTGCCGGTGCATCCGCCGAATCCGTCGATGCCGGTGGAACAGTTGATCCAGACCATGCCGAAGCCGGGACAGGCCGGTCCGACGGCGACGCCTGCGGTCGCCCCCCCGGCGACGGTGACGGGTGGCGGAACGGACAGTCCAGGGCAGACTCCACCGGCGACTCCGCCGGCGACTCCTCCGCCGGGCGGCGGCGGCAATGGTGGCGGGGGAGGAAACGGCTAGTGTGCCGTAGGCCCGGAGACCCAACATGTACCCGCTGACGATAGGAATGGCGATTGAAAACCGCGAGTTGTGGGAGCAGGCGCAGGCGTGCCTGACCGCGCTGCCATTCCGGATCATCGTGGAGCATCAAGACCTGGGAGACGTCGGCAACTTTATCGATCGGCTGGAGCGCATGCGGCCGGACGTCGTGCTGATCGATATCAGCGGCTGGAGAGAGCCGCTGGAGGGGCTGGTAGCGTCGATTCGCGGCGCGATCGGCGACCCCATGATCATTGCGTTGAATACGACGGCGGACTCGGACTCGATTCTGTCATCGATGCGCGCGGGGATCAACGAATACCTGTTTCCGCCGTTGCAGGAAACGCTGCGGAAGGCGCTCGAGAAACGATCGACGGAACGCAGCCGGCGGAGCGTGTCGGGGGCGAAGGCAGGCGGCAAGAGTTTCGCGTTCCTATCGGCGAAGGGCGGATGCGGGGCGACGACTCTGGTGACCCACGTGGCGGCGGAACTGGGGCGGCTCAACCAGAAGGTGTTGCTGGCGGATCTGGACCTGGATTCGGGGATGGTGGGATTCATCACCAAGACCAAATCGGTGTATTCGATTCTGGATGCAGTGAACAACCTGCACCGGCTGGACATCCACTATTGGAAGGCGCTGGTTTCCAACGGGATTCCGGGAGTGGAGATTGTGCCCGCGCCGCTGGCGATGGCGTCGAAGGTGCAGATCAAGGACGAACAGATCCGGCACATCCTGGCGTTCGCGCGGCCGCACTACGACTGGACGCTGGTGGACCTGGGGCGGAGTTTGAGCCGCATCGCAATGGCGGCGCTGGAGGAGATCGACGAAGCGTGCCTGGTGACGACGCTCGAAGTTCCGGCGCTGCACCAATCGAAGCAGATCGTGCAGACGCTGCTCGACAGTGGATACGGCAAGAACCGCATCAAGCTGATTTTGAACCGTTCTCCGAAGCGGTTGGACATCACGCCTGGCGAGTTGGAGAAGATGCTGGGGCTGCCGATTTTCTGCATGATCCCCAACGACTATACGGAGTTGTACGAAACCTACGCGGAGGGGCGGATGCTAAACCGCAATTCGGACCTGGGCAAACAGATTGCGAGGCTGGCGAGCAAGCTGGCGAGCATGGAAGAAGAGAAATCGGGAAAGAAGAAGTTTGCGCTGTTCGGTTAAAGGACAAAAACGATGGCAACGCTGCTAGATTCGGTATCAAGGCCAGGCGAAAACCGGGAGACCGGCTGGGTCAATCGCCTCTTTACCAAAGAGGGGTACACGCCGGAATACCAGGAGCTGAAGTTCACGCTGCACCGCAAGCTGCTGGACCGGATTAATCTCGAAGCCCTGTCCTCGATGGCCGGGGAACGCGTACGGGCGGAAATTCGCGCGGCAGTAGCGAAGCTGGTGGAGGAAGAGAAGACGCCTCTGAGCCTGGTGGAAAAAGACCGGGTGATCGAAGAGATTCTGGATGAAGTATTCGGTCTGGGGCCGCTGGAGCCGCTTTTGCAGGATCCGACGGTCAGCGACATTCTGGTGACCGGGCCGCACCTGGTGTATGTGGAGCGCGCGGGCAAACTGTACCGGACGCCGGTGGAATTCAAAGACGATTCGCACCTGCTGCGGATCATCGAGAAAGTGGTATCGCGGGTTGGCCGGCGGGTAGACGAATCGTCGCCGCTGGTGGACGCGCGGCTGCCGGACGGTTCGCGCGTGAACGCGGCGATCCCGCCGGTGGCGGTGGATGGGCCGCTGCTTTCGATCCGTCGATTCGGCCGGCACGCTTTGAAGGGCGAGGACCTGGTTTCGAAGCTGGCCATGACGGAAGGGATGCTGGACCTGCTGAAGGCCTGCGTGAAGGCGCGGCTGAACATCCTGATCTCCGGCGGAACCGGTTCGGGCAAGACGACGCTGCTGAATGCGCTCTCCGGGTACATTCCGGAAGACGAGCGGATTGTGACGATCGAAGACGCGGCGGAACTGCGGATGCAGCAGACGCACGTGGCGCGGATGGAAACGCGGCCGGCGAACGTGGAAGGAGTGGGCGCGATCCACATCCGGCAACTGGTGATCAACGCCCTGCGTATGCGGCCGGACCGAATCATCGTCGGCGAGGTCCGCGGGGAAGAGGCGCTGGATATGTTGCAGGCGATGAACACGGGCCACGACGGATCGTTGACGACGATCCACGCGAACACGCCTCGCGACAGCCTGGGCCGCCTGGAGGTGATGGTGGGGATGGCGAACGCGAACATGGGAATCCGGTCGGTGCGGCAACAGATTGCATCGGCGGTGGACCTGTTCGTGCAGACGTCGCGGTTCAGCGACGGAACGCGGCGTGTCACGCATGTCACGGAAGTAGTGGGGATGGAGCAGGACATGATCACGCTGCAAGACATTTTCCTGTTTGAAAAAACCGGAATTTCGGAAACGGGCAAGGTGAAAGGGCGGTTCCGGGCAACGGGAATCCGGCCGAAGTTCTACGAACGTCTGAAGTCGTGCGGCATCACCCTGCCGACGCAACTGTTCCAGACGGTGGTGGAGATCAACTAGATGCAGATCGCGGTAGTCGTCTCCTTCATGGTAGTGTTCGCGCTCGTGCTATTGGCAGTGAGCGTGGGGTTGAAGTTCCTCGACGCCCGGCGCAAGAGCCAGGTGGCGGATATGTTGCAGACGGCCTCCGGCGAGCCGGTGATCGTAGTCACCAACCTGCTGAAGGACATCGATCTCGATAGGCCCACAGGATTCAAGCGGGTACTGGCGTCGTTCCAGTTTTCACGGCACGCGCAGCAGCAGATCCAGCAGGCGGGATTGAGTTGGTCGTCGGCGCGCCTGATCACGGCGATGGGACTGGCGATGATTCCGGGTCTGGGAGTGGGCGCGTGGTGCAAGATTCTTTTGAACGGGCCGACGTCGGCGGTGATATTCGCGGTGGTCACGGGCTCGGTTCCGTACCTGATTGTGCGGCACAAGCGCAAAAAGCGGCTGGATACGCTGGAAGAGCAGTTTCCGGACGCGCTGGATTTCCTGGCGCGATCGATGCGGGCAGGCCACGCGTTTTCGATCAGCCTGGAAATGCTGGGCGAAGAGATGGCGGATCCCTTGGGGCAGGAGTTCCGGGCGTTGTTCAACGAGCAGAACCTGGGGGCGCCGCTCGAGACGGCGCTACGGAATTTTTCGGAGAGAGTGCCTTTGCTGGATGTGCGGTTCTTCACCTCGTCGGTGCTTTTGCAGAAGCAGACGGGCGGCAACCTGAGCGAAATTCTATCGCGGCTGGCGTACGTGATCCGCGAACGATTCCGCCTGAAGGGACAGGTGAAGGCGGCCAGCGCGCATGGCCGGTTGACGGCGACGATTCTGGCGTTGTTGCCGGTGGCGACGATGCTGGGGTTGCTGATCGTGGCGCCGGGTTATCTGCAAGGTATGGCGGCGGACAGCGACGGCAAGTGGATGATCGGCGGTGCGATCTTCGCGCAGATCCTGGGGAATTTCTTCATCAAGAAGATCATCAACATCAAGGTGTAACATGCTAAATCCCATTGTATTTGCCGCTTTTGCATTCCTGCTGCTGATGATCCTGCTGACGTGGGTGGGGTACCGGATTTTCTATAAGCCGGGTAAGTTCCTCAAGCAGCTCGGCCGGCCTGTGATCACGGAAGCGCGGCGCGTACTGGAAGCATCGAGCGAGCCGGGCGGGAGCACGATCGTCACATTTTTACACCAGCTCGGGACGAAAATGCCGTCTTCGGAAGCGGACGTAGCGACGATGCGGGCGACGCTGGTGCGGGCGGGTTTCCGAGGAGAGAACGCGGTAGCGGTGTTTTTCGGAATTCGGATCCTGACCACGCTTGCAATGCTGGTGGTGTGCGTGGTGGCGGAACCGCGGCTGCCTCCCAATCCTGCGATGAAGCTGCTGCTGATGGTCTCGGGGTGCGCGGCGGGATGGGTGTTGCCCCGTTTCTTCCTGGAGAAGCGGGTGACGGCGCGACAGGAGATTCTGCGGCTTTCGCTGCCGGACGCGCTGGACCTGCTGGTGGTCTCAGTGGAAGCGGGACTGGGACTGGACCAGGCGATCCAGCACGTGGGGCGGGAGCTGCAAGTGAGCCATCCGCAGCTAAGTGAGGAGCTGTTGCTGGTGATGCTCGAAATGCGAGCGGGCAAGCGGCGCTCGGATGCGCTGCGCAATTTCGCGGAGCGCACGGGCGAATCGGAAATCCGCAAGCTGGTAGCTATTCTGATCCAGAACGACCGGTTCGGCACGAGCATGGGCGACTCCCTGCGCACGCATTCCGACTTTTTGCGGATTGCGCGGCGGCAGGAAGCCGAAGAGCGCGCCGGCAAGGTGGGCGTGAAGCTGGTGTTCCCGATTTTCTTTTTTATATTGCCGTCGATGTTGATTGTGGCGGCGGGCCCGGGCATCCTACAGATCTTCAAATATCTGTTCCCGATGATGAAGCACATAGGTGGTACTTAGAAATTGAAAGAAGGAGACAACGAAGATGTCTGACACTGTCATTCAAGCGGCGATCTGGCTGGGAGCGGGCGGTACACTGCTGTTCTTCCTGCGGCGCCGCCGGGCGCGCACGAAGCAGCGCTAAGCGCACGGGAAGGTTTGGCGGCTTTGCGCGATATTCGGCTTGGCAGGCGGAAGCGCTTGCCCCACGGCTGCAATCAAGCGCGCAAAGACGGGGAGCGAATGAGAGACGAAAGGAGACAAAAAATGGAACTTGCGATTCAAGGAGCGATCTGGCTGGGAGCCGGCGTGACGCTGGTGGTCCTGCTATCCCGCCGGCGCAGGCGCCGCGTGATTCGGTAATGAGTGCGGAATAGGGCTGGCGGGAACTGGGAACGATTTTCGCCAGGTCTCGATGGTAATCATGCCGATTGAGGAACTGGTCGGAAAACAGAACCGGGACGGAGGCTGGCCTTATGTCCGCGGGGCGTCATGGACGGAGCCGACGGTGTACTCCGTGCTGGCGCTGTTGGCGGCCGGCGAGACGGAGTACGCGCGGCGGGGCCTGCGGTGGATTGTGCGGAATGAGCGTGCGGACGGAGGCTGGCCGGCACAGGCAGGAATCGACCAAAGCATATGGGTGACGGCGCTGGTGGCTTTGCTGCCTCCGGAACAACTGGGGCAGGAAGCACACCGGCGCGCGATTGCATGGCTATTGGGGATGACGGGCGAGGAATCGACGCTAACGTATCGAATGCGGGAGTGGCTGCTGGGGAATGCGCGGCCGGCGGATCAGGAGTTTGCGGGATGGCCGTGGGTGCCGGGCACGGCGGCGTGGGTGGGACCGACTTCGCTGGCGATCCTGGCGTTGGAAAAAGAGAACAGCCGGAGGCCGCAGGCGGAAGTGCGGCGGCGGGTGGAAGAAGGCCGGGAATTCCTGATGCGGCGGATGTGCCGGGACGGAGGATGGAACCACGGGTCGGTGCGGGCGTGGGGATACGAATCGCGGCCGTATCCGGAGACCACGGGGCAGGCGCTGGCGGCGTTGCGCGGGGTTCGGACTCCGGAAGTGGAAAAGGCGCTGACGGTGGCCCGGCGGTTTCTGGGGGAATGCCGGTCGGCGGAGGCGCTGAACTGGCTGCGGTTGGGTCTGCTGGCGCACGAAGAGCTGCCGGATGGATACTGCCCGCCGGCGGGAGTGACGAGCCGTACGCTGCCGGACAGGTCGCTCGAGATGTTAGTGAGCGCGGTACAAAAAGGCAGCAATCTATTTTGGGGCTGAAGATGCAGAAGACGATCACCAGGCGCGAATTGCTGGCGGCTGTGGCGGGCGCGGCGGCGCTTTCGGCGTGTAACGTCGAAAAGCCGGTGACGCCTGCGCGGGTCTCCGTGGTGCGTGCACCAGCCTACGACCAAAGCGTCTACGACACGGTGCGACGGCTGTTGGACGAACACCAGGTCAACGTCCGCGGGNNGGGGCGCGGCGAGCGTGCGGATTGCGGAAGGCCCCGGGCACCGGCGCAACACGCTGGACCTGGCGGAAGCGGCGGGATACTTCAAGACGGTGCCGCAGTTCGAGGACCTGTTCACGGACCTCAACCTGGACGATGTGAGCCGCATGAATCCACCGCGACAGTTTTCCCGGATGAAGAAGCTGTACTTGCCGAATACGGCGTTGGGGGCGGACCTGCTGGTGTCGATGCCTAAGATGAAGACGCACCACTGGGTGGGCGCGACGCTCTCCATGAAGAACCTGTTCGGGGTGGTGCCGGGCGGAGTCTACGGGTGGCCGAAGAACGTGCTGCATTGGGCGGGGATCGACGAAAGCATCGCCGACCTGCACGCGTCATTTCCGCGGCAGTTCGCGATTGTGGACGGGATCGTGGGGATGCAGGGGAACGGGCCGATCCAAGGCGTTGCGAAGAAAGTAGGAGTGCTGGTGGCGGGCGGGGACCCGGTGGCGGTGGACGCCACGTGTTGCCGGATTATGCGGATCGATCCATTCCGCATCGGGTATTTACGACTGGCATCGGGGGGTACCGGGGCTCAGATTTCGGAGCAAAACATCCAGCAGACCGGGGAGAGTATTGCGTCCGTCGCGACTCCGTTCGACCTCATCCCTGAATTTCAATCCATTCGGTTGGAGAATAGTTA
>PLZX01000351.1 GCA_003152325.1 Bryobacterales bacterium
GGCCGTTCGAGAGGAAGATGCCGTCCGGTTTGAGCGCCAGCACATCCTCGGCCGAAGTGAGCGCCGGGACCACCGTCACACGGCAGCCGGAGTGCACTAAGCGCCTTAAAATGTTGTGCTTAATTCCAAAATCATAAGCTACTACATGATATTTGACTTCGTTCCGCACGCCCACCAGTTCAGAGGGCGAGCAGGCATCCACGCCGTGGCTCCATTCGTAGCGCTCGGGCGTGGAGACGCGGCCGACGAGATCGAGCCCGGCCATGGTGGGGATGCCGCGGGCTTTCTCCACGAGCTTCGCCGCATCCTTCTCGACGGACGACAGCACCCCGCGCATGACGCCACGGGTGCGCAGATGGCGGACCAGCGCGCGGGTGTCCAGATCGTCCACCACCGGAATGCCGGCGCCGCTCAGGAAGGCATCGGCTTCCCGGTCCGACCGCCAGTTGCTGGCTAGCCCAGAGAATTCGCGCACCACCAGACCTTCGATGTAGGGCCGCGCGGCTTCGTTATCCGCCGCGCTGGTTCCGTAATTGCCAATCTGGGGGTTTGTCAGGATGACGATCTGTCCGCAATAGGAGGGGTCCGTGAAAATTTCCTGGTAGCCGGTGAGCGCGGTATTGAAGACCACCTCGCCCGACCGTTCCACGGGAGCACCAAAACCTCTGCCCTCGAAGANNAAGATCGCAGAGTTCAAGTTAGGTTGTTCCTCCCAGGGAGTGGATAAGCTTCATTCTAGCAAAAGGCCAGTGCGCGCCAACTTCCGCTTACAGGTAGAATTGAAATGTCATGCTGAAGCGCGTCTACATCGACAATTTCCGTACCTTCGTGAACTTCGAACTGCTGCTCGGTCAACAGCAGCTCATTTTGGGGTTGAACGGCAGCGGCAAGTCAACGTTGCTGGAAGTGCTCCGCGCGATAAAGAAGCTCGTCACCGGCGATGCACAGCCGGACCTGCTGTTTCCCGAGAGCAGCCGGACTCGCTGGCAGACTCTGACCCAGCAAACCTTCGAACTGGACGTGGATCTCGGCGAGAGTTACAGGTTCAGGCTGGAGGTGGATTCGCCGGGGTCGCCTGCGCTAAGGCGGATTAGGCGGGAACTCGTCACTTGTGGCGCCCAGACCGTTTTCGAGTTCGTGGAGGGCGAAGTTCACCTGTTCGATGATCGCTCCGAACAAAAAGAACCTAAAGTGAGGTACCCGTTCAACCCGTTCCGGTCGGCGTTGGCCACCATTCAACCACGATCAGATAACACCAAGCTAATGCAGTTCAAGAACTGGATCGAGACGCTGTATTGTCTCCAATTGAATCCCCACTCCATGTCGGGACAGACCGCCCGCGAAGAGTCAGAACCTGCATTCGATATGTCCAACTTTGCGTCGTGGTACCGGCACATGATTCAGGAGCAGGCCGGCGCGGCATCGAAGTTGCAAGATCAATTGCGCGAGATCATACCGGGGTTTGATGCACTGAATATTTCCTCCTTTGGGCCAAATCTTCGTAGCTTGGAGGTGGACCTTGCCGTCACGCTCAGTCCTCTCACCACTATCCCGTTTACGTTCGACGAACTCTCTGACGGACAGCGAGTCCTGATCTGCCTTTACGCGCTACAGAACTTTGTCGTCGCGGGCAATGCCTGCCTGTTTCTCGATGAGCCCGAAAACTACATTGCATTAGCCGAGATTCAGCCGTGGCTTATGGAACTACGCGACCGCATCGAGGATTGTGGCGGGCAGGTCATCTTGATTTCGCATCATCCTGAGATCATCGACTATCTTGCTCCGGAGCTCGGCCTAATCTTTGAGCGGGTCGGTGTCGGGCCGGTCCGAGTCCGGCCTTACAAACCAAACGAGTCATTGTCCCCGTCCGAGCAGATTGCACGTGGGTGGGAAGATCGTGGCTGAACGAATCGCCAGTATTATTCTTCTAGTGGAAGATACCAACCACGAGAACCTGCTGAGACGTTACTTGCAGAGGCTGGGCCACGATAATCGCACAATGTATGTCGAGAAATCACCAAAGGGCCGGGGCTCAGGTGAGCAGTTCGTCCGTGAGAAGTACGCTTCCGAGGTGCGAGCGATTCGGTCACAAATGGCCAAGACCAGGGCATGCCTCATCGCTATGGTCGACGCTGATGCAGGATCGATTGATGATCGAAGGCAGCAACTTGAGCGAGAGCTCCGGGACGCTGGGGTAGCGCTGAGACGCCCGGCGGAGCCGATCTTGAATCTGATACCGAAGAGAAACGTAGAGACCTGGATCCTCTGCCTGAATTCGAAGCCGGTCGACGAACTGACGGATTACCGCCGCGACGCCGGCGTAGACGCTCAATCAATCAAGCAGGCCGCTCAAGTCCTTTTTGACTGGACGCGGTCAAATGCCGTGGTACCCGATCAGTGTGTGCCGTCCCTGCGAGGTTGCCTGCCCGAGTTTCGCAGAATACCGGTGTGAGGACGCCTCGCGAAATAGGGACTTACACCTTTACCATCTGATACCGCCGCGCCATCTCTTCGAGCGTAACTGGCTTGTAGTCGCCAGCGTGGCCGGCCTGTCCGAATTGCACCATCCGCTGCGCCACTACCTTCTTCATGGCGTCGCGCGCCGGCTTCAGGTAATCGCGCGGGTCGAACTTCTCCGGAGTCTCCATGAACACTTTGCGGATGGCGCCGGTGATGGCCAGGCGGTTGTCGGTATCCACGTTGACCTTGCGCACGCCGTTCTTGATGCCGAGCTGGATCTCTTCCACCGGCACGCCCCACGTCGGCTTCAGCTTGCCGCCGTATTGATTGATGATGTCTTGCAGTTCCTTGGGCACGCTGGAAGATCCGTGCATCACCAGGTGAACCTTGGGCAAGCGCTTGTGGATCTCGATGAGGACGTCCATTTTCAGCGTTTTGCCGGTGGGCTTGCTGCTGAATTTGTACGCGCCGTGGCTGGTGCCGATGGCGATGGCCAGCGCGTCCAGGCCGGTGAGCTTGACGAACTCTTCGGCCTGCGCCGGATCGGTGAGATGGCTCAGCCCGTCCAGGCCGGCGCCGTGGCCGTCTTCGATTCCGCCCAGGCATCCGATCTCGCCTTCCACCGTGACGCCCTTGGCATGCGCCATTTCCACCACTTCGCGCGTCACCGCGACGTNNCCATCATCACGCTGGTGAAGCCCATCTCGATGGCGCTCTTGCAGGTCTCCACGCTGTTGCCGTGATCCAGATGCAGCACGGTCGGAATCTCCGGATACACTTCCGTGGCTGCGATCATCAAGTGATAGAGGAAACGGTCCTGCGAGTAGGCGCGCGCACCGCGGCTGGCCTGCACGATCACCGGCGACTTGGTTTCCCGCGCCGCTTCCATGATCGATTGAATCTGTTCCATGTTGTTGACGTTGAACGCGCCAACGCCGTACCCGCCCTTGGCTGCTTCATCCAGCAGTTGGCGCATCGAGACTAGTGGCATTTATAAGTTCTCCCGGTTCTTGAAATCGAGGCCGAAACTCTTTAATTTCTACGCTAACATGATTTAACAGCGCCTCGCGTGGCCCATGATTCCTTATCGTCCGCTTTTCCGCAATCCGCACTTGCAGACCGTGGCGGCCCACTACTGGAAGCGGCCCGATGCCGGTCCGCGC
Organism: Bryobacterales bacterium; assembly: GCA_003152325.1. Classification (GTDB taxonomy): domain Bacteria; phylum Acidobacteriota; class Terriglobia; order Bryobacterales; family Bryobacteraceae; genus PALSA-129. The sequence continues at coordinate 3,624 of PLZX01000351.1, forward strand.
TATCCACTCACGCGCCGCCTCTTCCGCACGGAGCCCGATGTGCAGGTGGCCGTTGATTCGCAGCAGCCGCCAGGCCCCCTGGCCGGGCACGTGGTGATGGTCCATGGCCTCGAGGGTTCCTCCGAAGCTGGTTACATGCGCAGCCTCAGCACCGCCGTGCTGCGCGCCGGCTTCGCTGCGCACCGCTTCCACATGCGCACTTGCGGCGGGACCGAGCATTTGTGTACCACGCTCTACCATGCCGGCCTCACCAGCGACCTCGATTCGGTGGTGCGCCAGATCCAGGCCGAGAGCCCCGCGCCCCTGTTCCTGGTGGGCTTCTCGCTGGGCGGCAACGTGGTCTTGAAATTGGCAGGCGAGCTCGCCGGCCATGGCCCGGCGTTTCTCCGCGGCGTGTGCGCCGTCTCGACGCCACTCGACCTGGCGGCTTGCGCGCGCCGCATCGCCGAGCCCGACAATCGCATGTACCAGAGGCGCTTCGTCAACCGCATGCGCGCGCGTCTCTGCGCCACCGGCCGCTATCATCCGCGCGACTTCGCCGGCCTCACTTCCGTCTGGCAGATCGACGATCGCATCACCGCCCCCTCTTTCGGTTTCGGCAACGCGGAGAACTACTACCGCACGCAATCCGCCCTGCGTTTCGTCGATGCCATCCGTGTGCCGGCGCTACTCATTCAGGCGCAGGACGACACCTTGGTTCCGTTCGACATCTTCTCCGCTCCCGAGTTGCGCGCCAATCCGCTCATCGAATTATGCGCCACCGAATCGGGCGGCCACCTGGGATTCATCGGGCGCCACCCGCACCGGTTATGGCTGGATGAGACCATTCTGGAGTGGATTCAGGATCACGTGTGAGGAAACCTCCGAAAGAACGGACTGCGGGGGTCCATCCGGTGGCGCCAGCATGGTACCAGTACCGCTTTAGAGCGCACGAGTACTTTCATGAATTCCGCCCGGCCTTTTTGGGGTTGCATTTCGCTTGCTTCCTTATACTACGCAGCGTAGTATTATGATGCACTCAAGAAGACTTGGACGCCGAAGCTGGCAAATGCTGGCTGAACTGTGAATCTGGATTTGGATGTGCGCAGAGGAAGTTGAAGTCAAAGCCGGTTTTATTCGGCAACGTCAGGATTGGAGGGAACAATAAAAATGAAACGGAATTTACACAATTTACTGGTTTTGGCCTGCATCGCGGTGAGTTGTTCCGCAACGTGGGCTGGGACCATCTATGGCAACAACGCCACCTTCGGCGCGCCGTACGTCTATGTTTTTGACTCCGGCACCGGGGCGATAACCAACACGATCACAAATCTGAGCGGCGACAACGGACGCGGCGTCGTAGTCGTCGGTGATACCCTGTACTATACAACCGCGTCCACCAATTCGGTTTTTTCGTACACCCTGAGCACCAGTACGGACAACGGGGCTTTGTTCACGGTAACCGGATCCAGCGCCCTGTCAACGATGGCCTTTGACGGAACCAACTTCTGGATTGGGGACTACAGTGGAACCAACCACGCTTACCTCTACAGCCCGACCGGAACTTTGCTGAACACCATCAGTTTGGCCGACTGCACCGGATTCTGCGACGGTCTGGAGTATTTCGTCGATGGCGGCGGTAACGCACGCCTGATCTCAAATGAAGGCGACGGGGAGACACCCGGCGTCTACGATGTTTACGATACCAGCGGCAACCTGATCACTCATGACTTCATCAACACCGGACGCGCGAGTGGCACAGGCATCGCCTATGATGGTACGGATTTCTACGTTTCCAATATATATGAGGGACAGATATCCGTTTACAGCAACACGGGCGCCTTCATCAGGACGGAATCGTTGACCGGCTTTCCCGGTAGCGACACTCCACTGGTGGAAGATCTTTCTGCCGACTACGCTCTAGTCTTGACCGGCACCCCGGAGCCTGGGACTTTTGCGATGCTTGGGGCTGGCTTGCTCGGCCTTCTCGGGGCTGTGAAGAGTCGTAAACGGTCTTGAAACGAATGGGTAAGCAGCGTGTCCGGCGCATTGTGGACACGCTGCCGGACCCGGAGAGTGGACCGGCGCATTTCCCCATGCTTTTATCAGCACCACGCTGAGATGCTGCCGAATTCAGGCCCTTCCTCACCTACGCACGAGGTATTGCAACAGGCCCCAATCGGAGCCGCGACCGTCAGGGAGCGCTGGCCGTCACGGACTGTTCACCCCAATTCTCTAACGCTCCCTAGCGGTCGGGGCTCTGCCTGAACCCGGATTCGTTCCTTCTTCGATTCAGTTTCGACGAAACCGGCTACTATTGAAGCGTGGGAGAAACGTGGCGGCGCACGCTGGCTGTTGGGCTTGCCTTCGTGCTGGCGATCACGGGCACTTTCGTCTTCGCCTCCAGGGCCCGCCGTCAGGCGCGGCAGATCCGCACGGAAAATGAGCCCATCGGCGCCTGGATGTCGGTTCCATTTATCGCCCATGCTCACCACGTGCCCGCCTCCGTGCTGTTTCAAGCGATTGGGGTTCATCCGCAGGAGCCGCGGGACCGGCGGTCGGTTCGTCACATCGCACACGAACTGAAGCGCCCCGTTCCCGAACTGATCGCCCTACTGCAACGCGCTATCGATGCCGCCGCGCATCCACCCGGCGGCCCATCGCGATGAACGATCAGCTCCTCGCGGCGGTTTCCCAGTACGGCGCGCCGGCCCTTTTCGGAATCGTGACCATCGCGGCCATCGGTGTGCCGCTGCCCATCACGCTGCTTCTTATCGTTGCGGGCTCCATGGTTTCGCAAGGCGTCATGAACCTCTGGTGGGCCCTCGGTGTAACCGGCGCTGGTTCCGTGCTGGGCGATCAGGCAGGCTACGCCATTGGCCGATGGGGAGGACCGGCCGTCATCACAAAGCTCAGCGGCCTGTTCGGAAAACGCACCAGCCTGGAGGCCATGGAAGCCAAAGCCAAGGCTTGGGGCGGCCCCGGCATCTTCATCACCCGCTGGCTGCTCAGTCCCCTGGGGCCCTGGATCAATCTGGCCAGCGGCACGGCCGGCTACCCCTGGCACCGGTTCCTGTTCTGGGACATCCTGGGTGAATTCACGGGGGCGGTCGTGTATATCTCTTTGGGGCGGTTCTTCAGCGACCGCGTGATGGCCCTATACGGCGTGCTGGGCGACCTGACTTGGGCGATCGCCGCACTGCTGGTGGCCATCCTTCTGGGATATCAACTGCTGGCACATCTGCGCCGGGCGCACGTCCAGTAGGCCGGCGTCGCGTACCGGCGCTATAGTAGCGGTTGACCGATGCTACGCGATCCCAGCCTGATTCCGCTCTCGCGACAACACCAGAACGGCTTGGCTCTGTGCGTCTTGACGCGCCGTTCCCTGGCGGCCGATGTGTCTCCGGAGAACGTCGCGAAGCTGGCGCGCCGCGTGATTGACCGGTACGAACTGGAGTTGATTAATCATTTCGAAATCGAAGAGCAGGTGCTCTTTCCCGCCTGCGGACCCATGCCGCTGATCGACGAACTGCTGGCAGAGCACCGGGCTATTGAAGCCTTCGTCACGCAGTTGCGCGCGGCGCCCTCGGTCGCGCTGCTGGAGCAGTTTTGCGCGCTGCTCTCCAGTCATATCCGCCGCGAAGAGAACGAACTCTTCGAGCAGATTCAGCGCGCCCTGCCGCGCGAAGTGCTGGAGCGCACCGGTTCCGAGATCGATCGCCGCGTCGTGCGGATTTGCCTGTAGAGAATCACTCCGCCGGGATGAGGGGTCGCGGAGTGATCGCGGGGTCAAGCGCCCTACTGGTACACAGCCGCTTTCTTGAAGTCGCCGCCCTTGACGATAGAGATGGCGGCTGGGTCGACGTGGCGCCTGAAGGCTTCGTTGACCTGCTGCGGTGTCAGCGCGGCCACAGCAGCCTCCAGTTTGACGTCCCAATCCAAGGTGCGGCTCCAGCGCTCGCGGGTCATCAGTAGGTTGGCAATGGAGGATTCTTCGGCGCGCGCCACGGCGCGCTCGTCCAGCCAGGTCTTTTTGGCCTTCTCCACCTCGTCGGCGGTAAAGCCGTCTTTGAGCGCTTTGGCAAGCTCCTCGTTGAAGTCGGCCTCCACTTTGGGCATGTTTTGCGGCGCCGCGATGGCGGAGGCGGAGAACATGCCCCCGTCATTCTTGGTGGGCATGGAGAAGCCGGCGTTGGCGCCATAGCTCAGCCCATCCTTCACGCGAATGCGTTGGAAGAGACGGGAGTTGGGGGATCCGCCGAAGATCGTGCCCGCGATGGTGAGGGCCGCATAATCGGGATCCTCGTCGTTCATTTTCATGGGCATCCCCACCAGGAAAAGGGCGTTTTGCTTGTCGGGCGTTTCGATCTTGTGGTTGATGGGCTCCACTTTGGCGTAGTTGGTGATGATGCGCTCGTAGCGACTGGCGCTCTTCCAATCGCCGAACAGTTCCGTAACTAGCTTCTGCGCTTGCGCCGGGTCAAACTGGCCGCTGATCGTGATCTCACCTTCGCCGGCGCCGTAGAACTGCGTATAGAGGCTGCGCACGTCGTCGAGCGTCACCTTCTTCAGGTCCTCGATCTGCTCATCGATGGTGGAGGTGTAATGCACATCGCCGCGCTGGTAGCGGGCGTTCATGTGCCGGCTCAAGTCCAGCGAGGCCAGGCTGTTGGGTTCGGTCCTGGAACTCTCCGCACCGGCGATGCGTTGCTGGCGGATCTGCTCGAACTCGGCTTCGGGGAACGAGGGCTCGCGGAGCAATTCCCTGGCGAAACGCAGCGAATCGGCCAGATTCGCCTCCAGGGTCCGAATGTTCGCCGAAGCGAAGTTGATGCCGCCAGACGCGCTGATCTGCGCCTTCAGCCGGTCGGTTTCATCTTGAATCTGTTGGCGGTTCTTATTCTTGGTGCCGCGCATCAGCAGCGCTCCGGCCATGATTCCTGCCGTGGATTTGCCGAACAGCGTTTTTTCATCTCCGAACCGGACGTTCAGTACGGCTACCACCGTGCCGCCGCGCGTCTTCTTGGGGAACAGCACCAGCTTCACGCCGTTCGGCAGTTTGGTGCGGATCACGCGAGCTTCAATGTTCTGAGGAGTGGGGTCGAACGCCTCCCCCTGCTGAATGGTCGCGCCGCCTTTGTAATCCTTGAACCGCACGGCCGGATCCGGCGTGGCTGGAATCTCGGCGCGGTCTGGATAACTGGTCGGAACGAACTCGCCCAGCGTGCGATTGGAGGATTTCAGGTAGGTCTTCGCCACACGCGCCACGTCGGCGGGCGTGACTTTGTTCACCTCGTCGCGCCGCAGAAAGAAGGACCGCCAGTCGCCGTCACCGACGTACCCGCCGAGCATCATTCCCATGGACTGGGAATTCGTCAGGGCGAGTTCAATGTTTTTCAGGATGCGGCTCTTAGCGCGGTCGACCTCCTCTTGGGAGGGCGCCTCGTTCACCAAACCTTCCACCGTCTTCAGCAGGATCTGCTGGGCCTCGTCGATGGATTGATCCGGCTTGAGCTGCGCGAATGCCGTCGCGAAGCCCGGATCGTGCATTCCCCCGGCGTTCATGCTGGCGGCCACGGCCTTTTTGTTATCCACCAGCGCCTTGTACAGCCGGCCCGTCTGGGGATCGCCCAGCACCTGGGCCATCACTTCCAAGGCCGCGAAATCGGGGTGCAGAGAGGCCGGAATGTGATAGACCGCCATGATCCCTTGAATATTTCCGACGCGGCGCAGCATTACGGAGCGCTCGCCTTCCTGCGTGGGCTCCGCCGTATAGGGCTGCGTCAGCACGCGCTGCGGCTTGGGGATGGCGCCGATGGTTTCTGCCACCATGCGCAGGGCTCTCGATTCGTCGAATTGTCCCGCGACGATGAGCTCGGCGTCATCGGGCTGGTAGTATTTCTGGTAGAAAGCGGCCAGGTTGGCGATGGGCACCCTTTCCACGTCGGTGCGGTTGCCGATAACCGTCTTGCCGTAGTTGTGGAAGTTGTAAGCCGCCGCCAGAACGCGTTCATGGAGGACATTGAGCGGGCTGTTCTCGCCGGATTCCATCTCGTTCCGGACCACTGTCATTTCGGTATCCAGATCCTTCTTCAGCATGCTCATATTGACCATGCGGTCGGCTTCCAAGGCCAGTGCCCAGCGCAAGTTCTCGTCGCTGGCGTTGAGCGTCTCGAAGTACATCGTCTGGTCGTAGGAAGTGGTGCCGTTGAAGTTGCCCCCCGTGTGATCGGTCAGTTCCTTGAAGACCTCCCGGCCCGACTTGGTGCTCTTGAACACCATGTGCTCCAGCAGGTGGGCCATACCGGTCTCGCCATAGCCTTCATTGCGCGAGCCGACCAGGTACACCACATTGACCGTAATCTTGGGCTTCGAGTTGTCGGGAAACAACAACACGTGCAGGCCGTTCGGAAAAGCATACTCGGTGACTCCTTCAATGGAGGTCACCTTTAGAACGCCTTGCGGCAGAGTTTGGGCCAGAGCCGCGGCAGTCAGGACGATGGTCGCGGCAGAAATCGCAATCAGTCTCTTCACACGCATGGTTCACACCCCTTTCAGTGTTCCGGGTTTGATTATATCGAGTGGCGCAGCGATGTGCTTGACCATACGCTCGCAGTTCGGTCCCCGGCGTGCTCCATCCTTATCCGAGGACAAACATGCGCTTAACAAGTGTCGGCTTCCGGTTAGGGATGCTCGCCATCGTGCCGGCCTGGGTGGCCCTGTTCCAAACGGCGTCTCCGCTGCCAGCCGCTTCTCTTCCGGCAGTAGCTGCGGCGGTGCGCCAGATGGAGGGGGAGGTGCACGGCTTTCTGGTCTTACGCACGTTAGACGGCACCATCGTTGCGACCGGTGACTCGACCCAGTTAACCCATGGCCGCGAAGTGACCAATCGGTTGGTCTTTCATTTCAAGGATGGCTCGCTTCAGGACGAAACCGTGGTCTTTTCGCAGAGCGGGCAATTCCGCCTGCTGTCCGATCACCTCGTGCAAAAGGGTCCGGCATTCAAACACCCAATGGATGTCTCAATTAACGGTTCCACCGGCCAGGTGACGGTTGGCTACAAAGACGATAGCGGCAAAGACAAAACAGAAACCGCCCGCCTGAAACTTCCGCCTGACCTGGCCAACGGCATGATTCCATTCCTGCTCAAAAACCTAGCCCCCGGCGCGCGTTCGGCCATGGCATCCATGGTAGTGGCCACGCCGAAGCCCCTGCTCGTAAGACTCGCGATTACTGTCGAAGGCGAGGATTCGTTCTCCACCGGCGGCGCCGGCCACGAAGCCACGCGATACGCCGTCAAAGTCGAGATTGGAGGCATCCGGGGAGTGTTGGCGCCCTTGGTGGGAAAACAGCCACCCGACACGCTTGTATGGATGCTCGGGGGCGCCTGCCCGGCCTTCCTCAAGGCGGAGGGCCCATCCTTTGAGGGCGGCCCAATCTGGCGGACGGAGATGGTAGTCCCAGTCTGGCAGAAGGGCGCCGCAAACTAACGCTAGCGGGCGCCCAGGCGCCGGCGTGCGAGGCCCACCAGAGCCAGACCGCCGCCCAGGAGCATCAAGGTTCCCGGCTCAGGCGTGCCTGTAACGGGGAGAGGCGTGATCGAGAGTTCGTTGATGGCGAAGTCGGCAGGATCACCGACAGCGCTGGTCAGGCTGAACACGACCTTCGTAATGTCGGCGGTGGTCGAGTCCATCACTCCCACGTAGATGGCGGTTCCGTCTTCTAAAGAGGTGCCGAAACCACCCTCCGTGAAGCTGCCGAGCAGGGTGCCGCCGTTGTATGCGTCAATTTGGGCCGTGAAAGCTCCGTAGAAATCAGCCATGATCTGGGCGCCAACCTGGCTGACGCCTGTGCCCAGTACGATGGTGAGCGGACCCTGGCCGGGGGAATTGGTCCAAACCAGCTCATCGCCAATCGTGAAATTGCCGAACCAACTTGTGCTTTCCACCGCTGTAAAGCCAGTGCCACCGCCGCTGAAGCTGCCGGTGATGCCGATTCCGCCAGCGGACGTCGCCGTGAACGGATCGGGGATTGTGGTATTGTCCGGACCCAACTGCGTCCAGTTCACGGTGTCGCTTCCGGTCCTGGTGGTGACCAGGGAAATTACGCCTGCCTGCGTTACCGCTGCAGTTGCCAAGGCGAAGACCATGAGTAAAAGTGTTTTTTTCATTCCATCCTCCAAAATTAAAAACATGGGGGTCCGATCAGGACCCCCATTTTCATTCCAAGTCGCTTAATGGCAACTCGGGAACCTTATGGACGCGACGCGCGTGCTCCAATCGAACCTGGTAGTGACCGAATAGTACTGGTTCGTGTACCAGAAGGTGCAGCCGTCGTTGTCGATCGCCATGCTGGTATAGTCACCCCAGCGGCTAGAGGTGTCCGGTTGCGATCCGGTGGCTACTGTTTGATCGACGATAACTAACTCCCCCCCCATGGTTCCGAGGGGATCCGTGGACAAGCGACCCGCAACGTAGATGTCCGGATTCAGGGTCGTGCTCGACCTGCTGTAACCCATCAGAATGTTGCCGGCCTGATCCATGGCCAGCGAACCCATAAAACGATAGGTGGCGTCGGGCGCATACGTGCCGCCCTGGTATAAGGTAAGCGCGGTGGGAGTGGCGATCGGCGCCCGGAACTCATACCACCGCATGGCCCCCGTTGAGCCGTTGGCGATAGAGTGGCTGACCAACCACGACTGGTAATTATTATGGGCGGTGGCGGACCGGCGGTAAGCCAGGCGGTACATCAGGCGGTCACCCAGAGAATCCAGCTTGGCAGTGGTACTCTTTTGTGGAACGCAGGCGGATGAGCCGAAGTTGCAGAGTCCCACAAACGCGGGTCCAGCGCCTGAAACGCTGATGGGCATCGCGCCGTTGACTCCGGTAAAGGTCGAAAGGGCCGGAGTGGTCCAGTCGACGTGGAAGACGTACTCGTAAACGTGAGTCTCGCTGGAGAAATTGTCGATGCTGCCCACGAAGACTTCGTCGGCCCCAACCGGCGGCAGACTGTTCTCAGAATCGAGGTCGGCCGGCAGCATGCTGTCATCAAACAACGTGCCGAGGGAGTTGTCCAGGAAGCAAATCTGCTTGGCGGTGGCATCGCCGACCAGCATCTTGGCGCGCTCGTAGGCACACGGCTCAGCGCCCAGGAACGCCGTCCCGGCAGCGTTAAAAACGTTGTTGGACTGATAGTAGGCGTTAGTCCAAATGCCTAGCTTGGGATAGTCTGGAAAGTTGGCGCCAGCGGGAGGGGTTGTGAAGAAGGAGTAACGGTAGTACGTGCCTAACGCGTCCGCCGAGGTGGAGATCGCGAAACAACTCATATACGGTGCCGAAAATACCGGTTGGAACAGCACCCAACGGTGGGCCACCTTATCCCATTGAGCGATGATGTCGCCACTGTTCCTGGTCTCGCAGCCGCCGCCGAAGCCTGCCCAGAGTGCATTCCCAAGGATCGGACCTGCCAGATAGTCGCCCGTCTTATTGAAAACGGCATACGACACGTTGTTCCACTGGACCACTTGCGTGTCACCGACGGAAAGGTTGGAGTCGGTTGGCGCGTTGGAAACCGTGTAACCGTGGAAGCCCAAACCAACTCCCAGCACGTTGGCGCCGACGATGGCGGGGGTTGCAGTCATGGGGGTGATCTGAGCTGCGGCACCGATTGCCACGGGCCGGCCGACAGTAGTGAATGCTTGTTGCTTTGCCAGCTTGGGAAGCAACACGCCGTGGTCCTCCTCCTCGCCCGGGCGCACAGTTTGGGTCAGCGCAAGTTGGCGCAGCGGTTGCGAAATATCAGAGTGCGCGGCGCTGCTGACATTCGGATTGGTTAGAACGCTTGGGCGGGCTGCCGGGCCTTGAGCATACGAGATCCCGCATGCCAGAGCCATGGACAGCATTAAGGCGGATACCGCGATGGGCTTCTTCATTCTGGTTCGTGTCCTTTACTTTACTGTGCTGGTTTCAGTTTGTTGCGAACAATAGGTGCTGCATTTCACGTAGATCCTGCAAAGCTTATCATGCCCTGTCCAGGAAGGCAACTAGCGCCGGTAGTACATCATAGGCCGTACGGCCTATGATGTACTATAGGAGGCCAGATGCCGACCCAGTACTATCAGACAAACCTTTGAGAAAAGTGGTGGGCCCGCCCAGACTCGAACT
>PLZX01000375.1 GCA_003152325.1 Bryobacterales bacterium
TCACGCAGCGGCAGGCTTGCGAAAAAGCCAAACCGCTTTGGAAAATCGCTCACCACCTTCGCCCCATAGTCGTTGGCTTTCCGTGCGAGGCTGCGGGCCTTCTCCGAACCATCGTAGATGTATTCCGACGGAACGACGAACGAGAGAATGGAGGTCTCCGTGCCGTATTTGTCCATCACGGCGAGGGATGTTTCCGGTGTCCACTGGCTGTTCTGGATGTTTGGCTGGAACGCCGGTAGCATGTGATGGTGCACGTCAATCCTGCCGCGCTTGGCGGTCTGTCCCCGCATCGATCCAACCGCGCCGGACGCCGCACAAACTCCCGCGGCTGCGAAAGCTCTCAGGAAATCTCTTCTGCCGCTGCCGTTTCGATGGTGGGTATGCATTTGTGCTCCATGTAGCGCCTAAATTTACGATACAAGCGTATCAAAAATGCTGCAGAGTAATACAGGCGCAATGCGGAACCTTTGCCGGCGTGGCCCTGGCGACCCTTGTTATCTTATCCCACCGGCTGTATACTCTTATTTTAGGACGACTGTATCGTATTGTGGTTCAGCGCTAGGGCTCGAGCTCTGGCGGATCGGAGAAGGTTCGATGTTGGATAAGAGTAACCTCTCACGGCGGTCATACCTATCCGGCACGTTGCTTGCCGGGCTAGTCGCAGCGGCAGCCAGACCGCTCTCGGCGCTCGGAGCGTCCGGCGCCTCTCCCGTTCCTTCCGACAGCAAGATACCGATCGGGCTTGAACTCTTTTCCGTGCGCAACGATCTGGCAAAAGATCTGAATGGTACTATCCGCCGCGTGGTAGCGATGGGTTTCCCGATCCTCGAGTTCTTCGGTCCTTATTACCAGTGGACACCTGCGCAAGCCAAGGACGTTCGGAAGCTCATGGATGACTTGAACGTCCGGTGCCTCTCCACTCACAACGATGTTGCGGCCTTTACGCCCGCAAGCCTACCGAAAACCATCGAATTGAACAGGATTCTGGGCGCTCATTACATAGTGATGGTCCGCCGCGAGCCGATCGATAGTATGGATGCCTGGAAACGCGACGTCGCCGATGTGCTGACCGCCGCCAACAACACGCTGAACCAGCACGAGATGCATGCGGCCTATCATAATCACGAACAGGAATGGCTGCCCATCCAGGGCAAGCTGCCGCTGCAGGTCATCGCGAGCAACACGCCCGCCGACGTGATGATGCAGCTGGACGCCGGCACGTGTTTGAAAACCGGCAACGATCCGATTGCCTGGATTGAAAGAAACCCTGGCCGCACCAAATCGGTTCACCTGAAAGAGTGGACTCCGACGCGAGGCTATCGGGCAGTTCTGGGAGACGATGGCGTCACACCGTGGAGCAATCTTCTCGCCGCGGCGGAAAGCGTCGGTGGAGTGGAGTACTACATCCTGGAACAGGAAGAATGCGATTTCGAGCCGATGGACGCTGTGAAGCGAGGCTTGGCGGTCTTTAAGAAGCTGCAAAGCTGAAGCAAAGGAGGTCACGTGGATAGTTCACGCAGGTTGTTCTTGCGATCCGGCACGGCACTCGCCGCTGCGATCTCCGCATCGTCATCGTCGATGGCTGCGCCACAGCAGGATCCCAGCTTCTTCAAGCCGCCCGAAATCCTGCCGCCCATCCCACCAGCCTCCGCCCTGCAAGTTCCGAAGATCAAGTTCGGAAACGTGGAGGTGAGCCGGGTTGTGGTCGGCTGCAATCCCTTCTACGGCTGGTCGCACTTCAACAGCACCCTGGACACGGTGATGAAGGAATGGTACACGCAGGACCGCGTCTGCGATGTGCTGCACCAGTGTAATCGTTTCGGCATTACCGCGTTCAATTACCTGCACATCGGCCGCGCGCTGGCGGACTTCGAACGATTCCGCGCCGAAGGCGGACACATGCACTTGATTGTCCAGGGAGTGGGTGATCCACAACCAGTGATCCAGGCGCTCAAGCCGCTTGCCATTTATCATCACGGCGAAATGACGGACCGCGCTTTCCTAGCCGGCAAACTGGATACCGTCCGCGAATACTGCAAGAAGCTGCGGCAAGCCGGCGTGCTGGTGGGCGTGGGATCGCACAAGCCGGAAGTCATCGCGCAGGTACAGGAAGAAGGCTGGGATGTCGACTTTTTCGCCGGCTGCGTATACAATCGCTCGCGCACGCCGGACGAACTTCGCAAGCTGCTGAACGGGCACGTGCCACTCGCGCCGCCCGATGTGTATCTGGATACCGACCCGCCGCGCATGTACGCGGTGCTACGTCAAACTAGCAAGCCTTGTTTCGCGTTCAAGATCCTCGCCGCCGGACGCATCGACACGGCGGAGGGCCTGGACCAGGCATTCAAAACGGCATTTGCAAGCATCAAGCCAACCGACGGCGTTTTCGTCGGCATGTTTCCGCGAATCAAAGAACAGGTGAGAGACAACGCTGAGCGTGTCCATCGCGTCCTGGTGAGCGATTAAGCTTGACCATGGCTGTTCCAACAACAGGAGAGCACTCTATGCAATACCAAAAGCGGGTCGCCCTCGGATCGATCCTCACGGCCCTGGCCTTTTGCATCACTGCGTACGGGCAGGAGCCTCCCGCCAACGCGGCGTACCAGGCGGAATTAGAGCGGCAGTGGAGGGCTCACCCGACCTTGACTCTCGGCTCGCCCGCCCCGGATTTCCAGCTACCAGGGATCGACGGTAAGACACACACGCTCGGCGAATATAAAGACAGTCCTATCCTTGCGATTCTGTTTACCTGCAACCACTGCCCGGCGGCCCAGATGTATGAGGCACGGATCAAAGGCATGGTGAAGGAATACGGGCCGAAGGGCGTTGCCATTGTTGCCATTCAACCCAATGCCCCGGCCGCGGCCGGGCCACGCGAAATGAACTACACGGATGTCGAAGACACCCTGGAAGGCATGATCATCCGCGCGCAATTCCGCCATTTCAATTTTCCCTACGTTTACGACGGCGAAACGCAGGCGGTGGCGGAAAAGTTTGGGCCGAAGGCGACGCCGCACTTATTCCTGTTCGACAAGGACCGGAAACTTCAATACGAAGGCCGCGTGGACGACAACATGCGCGAAGCGCTGGTGAAGACCACCGATGCCCGCAACGCCCTGGATGCCATGGTGGCGGGCCGGCCGGTTCCCGTGGCGCATACGGCCGTGTTCGGCTGCGCGACCAAATGGAAATCGCAGGTGGAGGGAAAGCAGCGCGAAGCGAAAGAATTTGCCGCATTGCCGGTGACCCTGGAACTGGCCACCGAGGAATTGCTCAAGAAACTGCGCACGAATCCTACAGGCAAGGTACTGATGATTAATCTCTGGGCCACCTGGTGCGGTCCCTGCGTCTCGGAATTTCACGACCTGCTGACGACATTCCTCTGGTATCGCAGCCGTGATTTCGAACTCGTCACTGTATCCACTGATTCGCCGGATGCGAAGGCCACTGTCCAGAAGTTTCTTGAGAAGGAGCACTCAGCCGTCCGCAACTACCAGTTCGCCTCCGACGACATCTACGGACTGCAGGCAGCCTTTGATCCAAAGTGGGAATCGGGCGTCCCCTTTACGATGGTCCTTGCCCCGGATGGCAAAGTGATCTATCGCGAAGAAGGCGAGGTGAACCTACTCGCCTTGCGCCGGGCGATCCTCGCCAATCTGCCGGACCAGGCCTGGGTGGGGAACGCCGCATATTGGGCCCAGCAATAGCTACAACCAGGCTGGCATGCCATCTTCCGGATGCCAGGATGGAAATCCCCGGATTAGAGGGAGCACGCTTGAAAGAGTAAGGTAGCCGTGTGCACACGGCTGCCTCTACCAGTTACCAGCGAGGCAAGGGACTTTCGACATCCTTGCCTGTCCTTTGGGAGAAAACGATGTTCGAAAAGTACATGATTTGTACCCGGGACTTTGGCAATGTGTCCAGCAATGGACAAGTAACCGGTTTCCAGGTGAAGATTCGCATCAACTACTACCGCGGGTGCTACCTGTCTATGATCGATACGCTCCGATTGGTTGTCGACGGACAGGAGTACCCAACCAGTCATATGATGTTTTCGGTTCCCGAACACGGCCCGAATGTCACCAGCCCGGCAAAGGTCTATACATTCGCTGAATTGGCCAAGGCAACTGCTGTCAGATGGTTCTTTGGGGATGCCGCTACGCTTACCGTTGAGAAACCCGGCGGGCTCTCGACAGGTATGCACAACCTGCAACTGGGCCTCTTCATCCGCAACTCCTACGTGCCCCGGTTCGATCCGGAAGGCCTGTTCTCCTTCTTTGGCGGCGGAGAGCGCGGCGCGAATGGCGCAACGGGTTACGGCATTCCGCCCAACCCGCTGCCCCTGGTGGCCAGTAAGAGAATGAGCCTTGTGTAGCGAGAAAAGGAGACATACAAACCGTGACACGAAAAGATTTCTTGAAAACTGTTGGCGCCTCGGCCATAACTGCTGCCGTCTCGTCATCCTTTAACTCCGCGGTTGCCGCTTCTGCAAACGCGCTACTCAAGCGCGGAGTCACTCTGTACAGTTACCAGGAGGCGTATTATACGCACGAGATGTCTCTGGAGGATTGTCTTTCGGAGGCTTCGACCATCGGCGCCACCCACATTCAAATCCTCCCCGAAGAGATGGTCCCCGATTTCCCCAATCCGTCCGACCGATGGCTGGGCCAGTGGAAAGATTGGATGGCCAAGTATCACCTGGTTCCCGACACGTATTGCCAGTTCCAAGATACAGTGCTCATGAAGGGTGTTGATCAGTCGCTGGACGACGGATTGGCGATGCTGGAGAGGGATCTGAAACTTGCCAATCGCATGGGCCTGACCAAAATGCGACTGTTGATCGGGACCGATCTTACCGTAGCCGAGAAAGCTATTCCCTTAGCGGAAAAGTACAACGTGTGGATGGGTTTTGAAATTCACGCACCAGCCAAGCTGGACTCCAAGCTGGTTCACCGCTGGATCGAAATTGCCGACCGTAATAAGACCAAGCACCTGGGACTGCTGCCCGATTTCGGCATATTTCAGAGCAAGCCTTCACGCGTCCAGCGTGACCGGTCGATTCGGGATGGCCTGCTAACCGAAAGTATCGCCCATTACGTCGAAGAAGAGTGGGCAAAGAAGACCCCAAAGCAGGCGGTGGCGGCGGAAGTGGCCAAGCGGAACCCGAAGCCGGGCGACACGCAGTATGTCACTTCGATTTACAACATTCACATGGAGGACCCGAAGATGGTCGTCCAACTCAAGGGATACATTCAGAACATGCACACCAAGTTCTGGGAGATGACCGAGGATTATCACGAGTATTGCATCCCCTACGAACAGGTGATCCCCGTGCTGCTAGAGGGAGGCGTTGAGGCGTCTCTCTCCAGTGAATACGAGGGACAGCGCTCCACGCAAGATGTGTCAACCACTGACGAGTGCGAACAGGTCCGCAGGCACCACGTCATGCTGAAGCGCTTGTTGGGCGAAGCGTAGACTGGAGTAGGGAGACCGAACTCAACCGGCCACGGGAGCGGACCGGCCCTTCACCGACAGCAGTTGCTGTAAATCCCCGGCGCATCGCCGTAAGGATGCGACCAACTCATTCTCAATCACGTCGAAGCGTACTGTCGGTACTGGAATCGAGATGGCGGCCAGTTCGCCTTCAAGTCCCATCACTGCAGCTCCGATCGCGCTAATTCCCTCCGAATGATCCTCCCGGTCATACGCAATACCGGTCTTGCGTATTTGGGCCAGTTCCGCATCAAGTTGCGGCCAGGTGCGCGCGGCTGTGCCGTCGCTCGCCGTCAGACGGATGCGGAGTTTGAGACGGGCAAACGATTCGGGATCGAGAGCCGCCAGCATCGCTTTGCCGTTGGCGGTGCAGTGCAGCGGAAAGGAAACCCCCACCGCAGATACCGCCCGAAGACGATGCGTTCCCTGGACCTGGTCGACGAACACGGCTTTCACGCCATCGAGCAGCGCGAGATCTACCGTCTCCCCCGTCTCACGCGATAGTTCTTCCAAGTAGGGCCGGGCTAGCTGCGCCAGCTCAAACCGCACGGACTTGGCAATCTGCACCAGCGCCGGGCCCAACCGTACACGCGCGGTGGGAGAAGCGGCAATCAGGAAGTTCTCATCGTCCAGCGCTCCTACAATTCGCTGAACGGTGGAACGCGGCAAACTCAATTCCTTCGCCAGTTGGCCGAGGCTCAGCCCCTGGTTCTTTCCCTCAAGGGCACGCAGAATGTCGGCGGCCCTGGCAATTACCTGGATTCCCGGTCTCGCACCTGCAGACGTGGCGCGCGGAGACCGCCCTGCCGATCTTGCTTGGTCTTTTTCCATTTCCCTATTAGTGTATCTAATCGCGATGCACGCAAATCATTGAGGTATGCTGCATGGTTTCTTGAGTTTTACTGATGGGTGCCGCCGGGCGGGTGGAAATGGGAGGCTATCGAGAGGAAATCGCTTCGGCCGGTCGATGGTTGAGCCGGAGTGACATTCGCAGGAGAGCAGAGCCGAGCGCCGCGAAATAGGAGTCAGTATACGGCACGCGGCCGCGTTCGTGGCCTTGCGGATTGTCCCAAGACTCAATCGGGTAGGCTTCGACAATCGTCCTGTAATCGAGGTACTGAACGCTGCTTGCTTCCTCGGCACACGCCGACATCTGGTCATTGAGCCGGTCGAAAAAGGTCTGATGAACTTCGCCGCTTTTCGGCGACGGCGGACAAACGCAGAAAATCAAGGGAACTGCCATTTGGGAAGATATGGCGCGCACCGCGCGAACCAGTTCCTGGGCGTTTGCCTCGATCTGCGAAAGCCCCGCCTCGCCGTACTTTTCAATCTGGCCGAGGTCCTCCCAGCGAACCAGCAGGATGTTGATGCCATCGTGGTTTTGCGCGAACACACTGGTCAGGTCAAGCAGCGTCTGCAGGGGTTGGTTGTAAGGGGCGAACGCGACATCGGATACAGTGTCGTGGGCTCTCGCCCAGACATCCAGAACAGACTGTAGTGGAGCGGCATTGAAGGTGGCGCTGATTCGAAATTCCTGGACAAACCTCGGGTTAGACGTGGCACTCCTTAAAGAGATCCAATAATGCAGATCCCACACGAAGATCTGGACGAGTCCGTCCGGCGGGCTGGCAGTGTCATCGCACAACTGCGAAAAGCTCGTCGTGTAGCGCTGAACAATAACGGTACATCAGTACTGTTATATGATACATTATATCTGAATCCATCCGGATGCGCAAGCAAAACAACGCCGTTTCCGATGGTGTGCGTCATCATCGCCCATGTCGAGGTGAATGTGGAAAAACGAATTGGCCGAAGGAACTTCTTAGGTAAAGCCGCCGCCGTCGCAGCCTTGCCTCTGGTCGCCCGCGAAGGCATCGCAGACAGCCCGCAGCCATCCCCAAAGCGAATCTCCGTCGAGGAACATTGGACCAACCCGGACATGGGCGGGTCACAAAGGCCAAGAACCTGGCTAACGGAAACGCGGCTGGGAACCACTCCCGAGCGGGTTCGCCGCATCGGGGATCTTGGGGATCTACGGTTGTCCGACATGGACCGCGACGGAATTGCGATGCAGGTTATCGGCGGCACCTCACTGCAGGCCATCACCGACACTGCCAAAGCCATCGAATTAGCCAAGAAGAGCAACGACGTTCAGGCCGCCCTGATCGAGAAGCACCCCAGCCGGTTCGCCGCCTTCGCTTCGATTCCGACACAGGACCCGAAGGCCGCAGCTGACGAACTGGAGCGCGCCGTGAAGCAACTCGGCTTCAAGGGCGCCATGGTCGGGGGCCGGGCGAACGGCGAGTTCCTCGACCTGGATAAGTATCGCGTGCTATGGGAGCGCGCAGCGGCTCTTGAAGCGCCAATCTACATCCATCCTTCGGACCCGACTCCGGACGTTCTTGAGCCCTACGCGTCACGGCCCGTGCTCTACGGGAACACCTGGGTATGGGGCGTTGAGACCGCCACCCACGCGCTGCGTGTGATTGCCAGCGGCATGTTCGACGCTTACCCCAGGGCGCAGATCATCTTGGGACATTTGGGCGAATCGCTCCCCTCGTTGCTGGGCCGCTTTGATGAGGGGCTGTCTTCCGTGAAACCCGAATCCAAGGGAATCAAGAAGGTGCTCTCGGCCTACATCAAAGAGAACATCATGATCACCACCAGCGGCTGGTATCAGCCGGAAGCTCTGGTCTGCGCCATCAGCGCGATGGGGGCCGACCGCATCATGTTCGCAACCGACTATCCGTGGGTGGATGCATCTCTCGCGATCAAGATGTTCGAGCAGACGCCGATGAGCGCCTCCGATCGCGGAAAGATCTACCATGGCAATGCAGAGCGATTTCTGAAGGTGAAGGTTTAGTTCAATGACTGATCCCGCACGAGCGCAGAATCGGACCCGCGAGGAAATTCGCACCCGCGGAGCCATTTTCAATATCAACGAAGGCATCGACATCGATAACGGCCAGGACTGCATCACCCGCCTGATCGGCTGGCCCGGCGTGGGCACCCGCATGGTGGCGTTCCACCTTCTCATCCATAAGCCCGGCGGCAGCTTTGCCATGGAGAGCCATCCGATTTCCGAAGAGTGCATCACCTGCATTCGAGGCAAGGGCGAAGTCAATCTGGGCAACGGCTGGGAGAAGGTGGAAGCCGGCAACGTGGTTTTCGTACCCATCGGTTGCGCCCACGCGACGCGCTGCGATCCGTCCTCCAAGGAGGACTTCGTCGGGTTGTCCTATACCTGCCCTCCTTTGCTCGAGTATTACCAGGAGATCGGCCTCATGGCGAATGGTGAATTCGACACCACGAAGATCGATCTCCTGCTTCTCAACGCGCGGCGCGACTCCATTCCGAAACAGTGCGTCATGAAGCCCAACGAACTCGGCGGAGCCGACCGGGCCGAAGTGAAAGGTTACGCCGAAGTGGCCCGTAGCGGCGGCATCTTCAATATCTATCGGGGCGCGCCGTTTGGCGCCTATGGCGGGGCGATGAAGTTCATTGTTTGGCCGGGCGTAGGGGCCAAGCACTGCGGGTTGCACAACGCCTGCCACAAACCGGGCATTGCGTTCAAACCGCACGTTCATCCCATCGCTGAAGACGCGGTGATGTTTTGGGACGGCGAAGGGATGGCCTATCTGGAGAGCCGCTGGATTGAGTGCTCGGAAGGCGACATCCTGTACGCTCCCGCGCTGGTGCGGCACGGAACGGCTTGCCGCGAGGGCCAGCGTGGCCCGATGAACTCAAGCGGCTGCGCCTCACCGCCACAGTTCGACCTCTACCAATTGGCCGGGTATCTAAAGGATGGCCAGTTCGTCGATTTCCCGGTGGAGTAAGCGTTAGCGGGCGCTGTAGGCCGGCTGCGACTCGAGTTTCGTCTCCGCGCGGTCGATGAGCGATAGTCCCAGGTTGTTGAGCAGTTCCCACAGAGTGTCGATCTCGGCCTGTTTGGGCTGGGGCATCGGCGGTCGCATGAAGGGGCTGGGGATCAGCCCGCGCAGCCAGGTCGCAGTCTTATAGCGGATATGCAGGCGTCCCATATCCGCCACGTATTCCTGCAACTGGACCAGGCCACCGTTCCAGATCCGGCATGCTTCATCGATGTCGTGGCGATCCCAGGCTTCCAGATGATCGAGCATCGGCTCCAGCGCGAAATTCCAGAAGCCGCTCAACGTGCCGTCGAACAGACCAGTGGCTCTGTATTCGTGGAAGCGTGACGCCAAAGCGCCCATCACAGCAACGTGCCGGTTCAGGGAACGCAAGCCGTTGGCAACGATTCGGAAGCCATCGTACCCGTAGGTCATCTTCCACCCCACCACGTTGGGGATCTCACGGCATATAGCCAGGGTGGCGTTCAAAGGCAGGCCCGGGCTGTATGGCGGTCGTGAGCCGGAGACCGGATGGGTGACGATTGGGAGATCGACGGCGCGGTCCTGCGCCTTGATCTGATCCACCCAGATTTCGGGATAGGCGTCGGCATCCCAGCAAGACGTGACGTCCTGCGCGCCCCCGGGAGGAGTCACAAAAATGCCGTCGGCTCCCAGTGCCTTGACGTCCTTCGCGGTTTCCACGGTCTCCTGGGTGGTGAGCGCCCAAGTGCCGGCGATGACCGGCACTCTGCCCTGGACTTCCTCCATGGCGATCTCAAGAATACGCCGTTTCTCTGCGCGCGTCAGATAGAAAATTTCGCCGGCCTCCGGATTGATGCACAGACCTCCTTTGGCAGCGAACCGGTCGTTCCGAATGAAGTAGCGAAGAAAGCGGCGGTAGGCAGTTTCATCCACATGCAAGGACTCTGTCAGCGGGAGCACAACGGCTGCGTAGTAACGGTCTGTCACGTTGGTCATCGTTCTCAACCTCTAGCGAGCGGCGGAAAATCGCCCACAATGCGATACGAATATATCACAATGGCGTACTAGAATGGAGAAGCAGGAGGTAACTGAAATCGATGTTGGACATCACGCGAAGAGCCTTTGTGAGTTCCATCTCCGCCACGGCGCTGGCGATGGCAGCGGCCGGCGACGAGTGGATCGAACTCTTCAACGGCCGAAGCCTCGAAGGTTGGCGGCCTAATGGCAACTCGGATTCCTGGAAGGTTTCCGACGGCTTGCTGGTCGGCTCAGGGCCGGCGTCCCATCTGTTTTATGACGGGAAAGTGCATAACGCCGCCTTTCGGAATTTCGACCTGGTGGCGGAACTCAAGACCACCGCGCAGTGCAACTCCGGTATCTACTTCCACACGGCCTGGCAAGAGAGCGGGTTTCCCACCAAAGGCTTTGAAGTCCAGGTGGACAACACCTACATCGGGTCGGATACCTATCGTGAGCGCGCCAAGACGGGCTCATTGTACGGCCTGAGGAACGTCTACAAACAACTGGTCCCGGACGATCAATGGTCCACCATGCAGATCTCCGTGCACGGCAAGAATGTGCAGATCCTCTTGAACGGGACGTTGATAGTCGATTACGTCGAACCCACACCGCCTGTGATTCCGGACGGGCCGGAGAACGGTCGTTTTCTCGATCGTGGCACCTTCGCGCTGCAATGTCACAACCCGGGGCCTTCCGTCTCTTACCGCAGCGTAACGGTGCGTCCATTGCCTGACGACCTTACGGCCGCCGGCCCGGCTGTGATTGCGGACGACGTCTATCGCAAGATCATCCAGAACGGCCGGCACAATATCCCGATGGTCGATTTTCACGTTCACTTGAAGGAAGGTTTGACGCTGGAGCAGGCACTGGCCAAATCCCGCCGGGACGGAATCTTTTACGGGATTGCGATTAACGGTGGCAAGGGTTTTCCGATCGAGAACGACGAGGGGGTACGGAAGTTTTACGAAAGCATGAAGGGACAGCCGATCTTCATCGCCATGCAGGCAGAAGGCCGCGAGTGGACCAAGATGTTCTCCCAACCCATCGCCGCACTGTTCGATTACGTATTCACGGATTCGATGACGTGGACCGATGACAGCGGAAAGCGCATGCGCCTATGGATTCCCGAGGAAGTGGGAACCATCGCCGATCCCCAGGCGTTCATGGAACAGTTGGTGTCGCGAACCGTCGGGATACTGGAGCGGGAACCCATCGACATTTATGTGAATCCTACGTTCCTGCCGGACGTGATCGCCAAAGACTACGACCGCTTGTGGAGTCCGGAGCGTATGGACAAGGTGATCGGAGCCGCGGTGAAGAACCACGTTGCGATTGAGATCAACAACCGCTACAAGATCCCCAGCGCCACCTTCATCAAACGCGCCAAGGCCGCCGGATGTAAGTTCACCATGGGGACGAACAACGCCGGACCAAGCGACCTGGGCCGCTGCGAATATGCCCTGGGACTGGTGGATGAATGCAAATTGGTCTGGCAGGATTTCTTTGTGCCGCAGGCATGGTGGCCGAAAGCGGTAGATCGCAAACCTGACGTATTGCGGGGCTAGTTCTCAAAAACACCGATACCAGCGAGCCTCCCCGAGCCGCCGGCATCGGTGTGAGCAATCGTCGAACCCATGCTTGTGGATTACCTACGCCGCGGACTGTGCCAGCAGGCGCTTCATCAGGGCGTGATGTGCTTTTACGACCTCGAAGGAGTTCGGATAATCACCCAACACGCCTCCCTCGAACTCAGTCGACATCCAGCCTTTGAATCCACCTTCCGTAAGGACCTTCGCGATCTTAGCGAAGGGAACCTCGGGGATTTCGCCGTTCACGACGCGGTGGAACTTGCCGTGGATGCCCATGATGAGCGGCATGATGCCGGCGAGCTTCGCCGGATCGGACGGCGGATACTCAGTTTTCTGGCCCGCTCCCGCCACCGTGCCCTGCGCCTGACGTACGCCCGCCATATCTTCAAAGATGGAACAGTCCGGCAGCAGCCCGAGGGATTCCGAAGACACCTTCTTGACCATTTCGATCAAGGCTTGGCATTCGGGATTTTCAAACATCAGAGGCGTGTGGATTTCGATGGCCAATTTGAGCTTCATCTTCTCCGCGACGCGCGTGAGTTTCTCCACGATCGGATCGGCGCCGGGGGACTGTATGCGAACCAGGGGGAAGCCCAATCGCTTGGCGGTTTCAAGCTGGGTGACGTGGAATTGAAAGCGGTCATCCAGGTTCGGGTATACCGTCATGTCCGCATAGGCATCGTAGTGTGTCGGGATCAACTGCCATCGCGCCACGGAACTCTTGAAAACTCGTTCAAATTCCCTTGAGAGCCCCGGCCAACAGCGGTGGTCCATGACGCCGACGATCTCCACGCCTCGATCCCCGCCGGTCTGCGCCGCCAGTTCCATGCAATCTTCAAACGACCAGCGGCACGTGAGGTATTCCAGCTGAAAGCTATAGAGGGTCGTGCCGATTTGAAATGTCTTTGCCATGGTTTTCAGGCCTCCCTATAGGGAGCGGCAGGTTTCAACGTCAGCCGTTCCTTGGCAGCGACCACAGCCAGATCGGCGGCCGCTCTCCCGTAAAGGTTCGTATACGTCAGGCGGACCTCGACATCATGCTCGCCCTGGTTCAAACCGCCGGTTTTGGGAACGAACACCGTAGCCCAGTCGAACACCCACCACCCTACTCCAACCTGCTTTTGTAGTTCCGCCACTTTGTATCGGTGATGATCGAGCGTGAAGACAATATCGTCTTGGGAGATTGCCTTCCCATCTACCGTGAGATCTATGCCTTTGACTGCCCAGAGTGGGATTCCGCGATAGCCAGTGGGCTTGATCTGCACTTCAAAGCCCTTCCCGCCGTCGAGCACTGCCTCTTTGAGCCCTTCCTCCAGATTGATGAGATTGGTGAGGCGGTGTTGAGCCCCTCCCGGGCCCCCGGTGACTTGCGCGTCTCTCTTGAGGGGTTCCTCTTTTTCCAGCTAGGCGGTGGGAACACCAGCGTTGACCCCACCGGTTGACGGTGGCGTGACCTTTGCCGCCGAACAGCCCACCAGCCCGCCCACGAGTGCCGCGCCGGTGGCCGTTATGAGCGACCGCCTCCCAATGGCCCCTTGGGGATGATTCTGTTGTTCCATTCGATGTGACTCCTGATTCGGTTCACACAAATTGATCCCGCGCATAGGAAATGCGCGGGATCAATCATCTTCAAACAAACGTCTAGCGCTAGCGCTTGCAGCTAGAAAATCAGCTTCAGAGCAAACTGGATTTCGCGCGGCTTGGAAAAGGTGTTCGTGCTTGTGATGGCGCCAAAGAGCCCGGCTTTGGTTGCAACACCGTTAGAGTCAAAGGAAGCTACCGTCAAGTTGGGCGTGCCGAAATTCGGCGTGTTGCTGATGTTGAAACTCTCAGCGCGGAACTGCAGCTTCACGTTTTCCTTGATCTGGAAATCTTTGAAGACCGAGAGGTCCAAGTGGCGGAACGGCGGCATGAAGAAGTCATTCTCTCCTTCATTGCCGGCTGTACCGAACTTCTGTTGCCGGAACTGCGTGGTGTCAATCCATTGGCTGGTACTTCGTTGGAAGCTGCTGGAGACCGGCACTACGTTCATGCGCTCATTATTGCCGGCGGAGAGGGCAGTGTTCTGGGTGTCAATACCGTCCACGACAGTGAACGGAATGCCGGTGGAATAAACATAAATTCCGTTCAGCTGCCAGCCCTTGCCAAACATTCCGGCAACACCCTTAAGGGTACTGCCGAACGGCAATTCATAGCTGGAAGAGATGGTGAACCGATGGCGGACCATATACATGTTAGCGCCGTAATCGCGTCCCCAGTCTCCGACTACTCCCGAGCAGGAGGGGCAGGTGCCGCCCGGTCCGCCGGTATCGGCCAGATTGCTGGTGTAGGTGTAGTTGGACGAGATCGTCAAGCCCTTGCTCAAGTGCCGCAAGAATTGCACTTCGAGCGCATTGTAGTTGACAATCCCATTGCTTTCCAGCAACTGAATGCTGCTCACCAGCGGGACGGAACTGTAGTACGGCTGGCAGGGGCTGGGGAGACTCATAGTGGTCTGAACTCCACAACCTCCGGGGCCGTTCGGCGGCAGAGGCATGTCGATGTTTGGAATGACGCGGCCCAGGCTACGGGTGAATTGGCCGACGTAGCTGGCGCTGATGACGTTGCTGGCAATTTCCTTCTCCAGCGTGACGTTCACCATATAGACTACAGGCCACTTGAAATTCAGAGCGGTAGCGCTAGGCACGGAACCGGTGCCGGTCAATCCGCATTTGGCAGTGAGGCAAGTGGAGTCGGGTGTGGTCGGCGGAGCGGAGGTCCACCCCGGGAAGACGGCCGTCGCACTGGACGTGATGGGCGCGTTCTTCTGGTACGCCGGAGAGGCTTGCGTATCCGGGAAGAACGACATTCCGAAGCCGCCACGCAGCACGGTTCCGTGGCCCAAGGTCGCGGCAAAACCGAGACGAGGCTGGAAGTCGCCCCACTGAGTATTGAATCCGTCGGTGGCGCTGACGCCGCCCTTGCCGGCCACCTGGATCTGCCCGCTCGCGAGCATGGCCGCATTGGTCGGATCGAAATCGGAAAGAGCGTTGTGCTTTTCCGTCATCGGCGTGAAGACGTCCCAGCGGATGCCGAGATTCAGAGTGAGCCACTTAGTGGCACGCCAGTCGTCCTGGACAAACATGCCGATTTCGTTTGCCCTGTACTGGGGCGCGGTCAGACTCATGTTGCGCATGAATATGAATGGATTGCCGTCCAGCATCGCCGCAAAGTCATTCCCCGTTCCGGTGCCGCCGGTAAACATGTAGGCGGCCTTGAACAGTTGCTGGTTGACGCTCCAGTCACGGTGGATCAGACTTGCACCGAACTTAATGGAGTGCGCCCCTCTGGTCCAGTTCATATTGCCTGAATACTGGTAAGTGGTGTCGTAATAAATGGTCGGGAGGGCGAACTGATCGCCAACATCGTTATAGTCGCCGTCCAGGAACCACGCCATCGCCAAGCCGCTACTCCCAGCCTGGGACGTGTTGATGTTATTCGGGCCGCCAAATGCAGTGTTCACGTTCACGCCATTGTTGAGCGCCTCTGAATCGGTCACGTAGCGGGAGACTTGCCCGCCGAGCTGCAATACCAGGCTAGAACCGAAGATGTGCGTATAGCCCAGCGTCAGACTCTGCTGGCGCTGTTCCGCCGTGCCCGGGAACTGGGCGTTAAAGTTCGCGCCGGTCCCCTGTACTCCCTTCAGACCGGCGACATCGACTGCCGGAATCAGAGGGGGTGTGAAGGTTGTGGTCTGGTTGATGGAGTACCGTCCGAAGAACGCATTTTTATCGCCAATGTGGTAGTCGATGCGGGCGTCAGCCGTATGGGCGAACTGGGTGGCGTTCGGACTGGAGGTGAACAAGCACGTGGTTCCCTGGCAACCGGAGGCCGGCAGCGTGGGATACAGCGCCGCATAATTCTGCGAAACCTGGTTGATCATCGTCAAGGGAATGATGTTCTTGGGAAAGGGAGTGCCGTTGGAACCGATCGTCCCGCTGGTCAGGTCGGAGAAGTTCCCGATCTGGGTGACGCCATTGCAGCTGGCCCGGCCCAGTTCGCACGCCGTCGGAATCAGCGCCGAATTGGTGGTTCCCTCAATCTTGCGGAAGCCCTCGTAATCAATAAAGAAGAACAGCTTATCCTTCTTAATCGCGCCGCCCACACTGGCGCCGAACTGATTTTGCCGGTATTCCGGCTTTACTCCGGCGAGAGGATTGCCGATCTGGGGAGTGTTGAAGAAGTTCTTGGCATCGAACTTGTCGTTGCGCACGAACTCATACACACTTCCATGGATCTGATTTCCACCGGACTTGGTGATCTCGTTGATCACAGCGCCGCCTGCCCGTCCGACCGATGCCGGATACAGACTGGTCTGCACCTGCACTTCAGCCAACGCGTCAATCGACGGCTTCACGACGACCGTGCCAATGGCTCGCTCGTTGTTGTCCATGCCGTCGAGCATGAAATTGTTAGCCGAATCGTTCTGGCCGTTAGCGGAAACCGTGGAAGTGGCGCGCCGGTCATCGGGACGGCCGCCGCCACCAAGCGAACTCTGGTTGGACTCATTCATGCCCGCGCCCACTTGCACCAACGTGATGAAATTGCGTCCATTGGTAGGCAGATCCTGCACGCCGGTACCGGTTACCGAAGCGCCCACCGTGGCGCTATCGGTCTGGAGGGCAGCAGTCTGTCCGGTAACTTCCAGCACCTGGTTCACTTCGCCGACTTGCATCTTCGCGTCGATGCGGGCCCGGTCGCCGGCCGTCAGAGTGACGTTCGAAGTGACGAATTTCTTGAATCCCGTCGCTTCGACAACCACGGAATAGTTTCCCATCGGCAGTTGTGTGAAAACGTAGTCGCCAGCCGAATTCGTTTCCATGGTGCGCTTCACGCCGGTGCTGGCGTGCGTGATTGTAACATTTGCATGGGGCATGACACCCCCGGAATTATCGACGACGGTGCCCACGATATCAGCGGTCGTGATTTGCGCCATCGCAGTAGCGGCCACGAGCATGAACATGCATGCCGCAATAAACCAGACAAGGGTTCGAGAACGACTCACGGCTAACCTCCCTGCTCACCCGGGATCCAAGCCAACGCTTCCACGGGTGCGCCCCATTGCAACTACTTTCATCAGCCATCCAGAGATCGCTACCTGATCTGCGGATAGTGTTCTGCGATACGGTACATCTGCACTGTTATTACTATATGGCGACTCGTCGCCCCTGTAAACACAAATCAGAAAATAAATCCTATTTAAGCATCTTCTTCTACTGTATCGACAGGCGATACTCAGACGCCGCCATTGAAAACAAAGGGAAATGGCTCTAAGGGGGATCTTCAATGCCGAACACACCTGGGGTGAGTTATGCTGGCCGCCCAACGCGAGCGCGAAGTTTCTCAGCTCGGTCGAACGTCAAACGCGAACAGACCTCTTCACAAACAACGGCGCTATAACAAACGATACACCTGTATTGCTATCCGGCCAGACAGGCGGTGGCTCAAGGCTTGGCGGTTGTGCCTGGCAGAAAGGGCGACACTAATTATGGATCGAAGGCGATTCATCGCGGCGGCAGGCGCGGCGCTCACCAGTTCGTTGTTGACCACGAACGTCCAAGGCGCACCGGATCGCGTGCGAATGGGATTCATTGGGGTTGGTGCCATGGGGACGGGCAACCTGTCAGCCGCGATCGCGGCGGGGGCGGAGCCGACCGCGGTCTGCGATGTTTACCAGCCGAACCTGGACAAATGCGTTGCCCTGGCAGCCAAGGCAGGCAGGTGAAGGCCGTGAAGGATTTCCGCCAGATTATCGCGGGCCCGTCGATTGACGCGGTGTGCATCTCCACACCCGACCACTGGCACGCGTACATGATGGTGGAGGCCTGCAAAGCCAAGAAGGATGTGTACGTGGAGAAGCCGGTCTCCGCGACCGTCGACGAAGCGAATAAAATGCTGGAGGCCGCGCGGAAATACTCGCGCGTGGTGCAGGTGGGGACGGCCAGACGTTCCTGCGCACACGTGAAGCGGGCGATGGAGTTGGTGCAGAGCGGCGCGTTGGGTCAGGTCAGTTTCACGCGCGCGTGGGTATTTGGCCTGGAGCCGCCCGAGTGCATCGGCAATCCGCCGGACGGACCTCCGCCGGAAGGGCTCGACTGGGATATGTGGCTGGGACCGGCGCCCCTGAGGAAATACAATCCGAACCGCTTTGGCGTTTTGCCGGACCGCATGTGGGCCTCTTTCCGCTACTTCTGGGACTATGCCGGCGGGCAGATGACGGACAACGTAATCCACATGCACGACCTAGTGCACATGCTGATGGGTGAGCCCGTGGCGAAATCCGTAACCGGCTTCGGCACCAAGTATTACCTGAAAGACAATCGCGAGACACCGGACACCGGCATGGTCACCATTGAGTATCCTAATTTCATTTCGTCGCTCGAGTACCGTTATGGCAACGCGCAGACGCTGGTGAAGGATGCGTTCATGCCGATGATGGCGATGAGCATCCATGGCGACAAGGGCACGCTGCAGTTAGACCAGGGCGGATTTCAATTCATTCCGGAGAACCAACCGGTCAGTTTCTTGTTCAAGGATTCCTTTGAGCGGATCATTCGCGGAGAGAAACCACCGGACGTGGAAGTGACGCGGGTCAAGGCGGATAAACCCTCGCCCGATTACGAGGCACACTGGCGCGATTTCCTGGAGTGCGTGAAGACGCGGCAGAAGCCGGTGGGTGATCTGGAGTATGTCACGCGGTCGTCCATTGCCTGCCTGCTTGGGAACGTCGCGACCCGCGCCCAGACCAGCGTAGACTACCAGGCAGCCACCGGGAAGGCGGTGCAAAAGGAGGCGCAGCAGTACATGAGTCGCCCTTACCGTGCACCGTGGAAGCTGGAAGTATAAGGAAGTCTGCGACGCTTACGCTGCGAGCAGCCGTGGCTCTTTGCCTGGAAGGACGGCTGCTCGCTGCTTTGGCCTTAATTATTTCAATCGCGGCCAGAGGCGTTCGGCGTTGCCACGATCCAGAGCGTATTGCACATCGGGCGACAATTTGAGATCTGGCATCGGACCCATTGTAGCCGCGTAGTTCACCACCGGGAAATCGGTTCCAAACAGGTATTGTGTCGGCGGTGCGAAGGCCCGCAAAGCCGCCATAGGCGCCGCCGAAGTTGCAGTCGCACACTCATAATAGAGCCGCTGCAATTCGTAAAACACGCCTTTCGGAGTCTTGTCGGTAATACCCGCATTGGCCTGCAGGCCCGTGGCGCCGCGTCCCCGGCCTATGGAGTTTCGGATACGGGCCGAGAGCGCCGGCAGGGCAGCTCCCGAGTGGTTGACAATCCAGTGGATGTCCTGGCAGCGCGACAACGTACCGCTTACCAGCAGGCTGGTAATGGCGCGGGTGGTATCAAATTCATATTCCAGCGTCGCATCGCCGATGCCAGGGACCAGATTCATGCAGCATGTCGGGACAGCAGGGTGGAAGAAGACCGCCGACTTGCGCCGGCTCAATTCGTCGAAGACGGGCGCAAACAGCGGATCGCCGGGCCATTTCGCGCCCGCATTGGTCATGAGTACGACGCCGTCGCAAAGGAGGCTGTCGAAGGCGTACGCAATTTCCTTGAGGCTCGCGGCGACATCCAGCAGCGGCAGAGCCGCAAAGAATCCAAAGCGCCGCGGGTGATCGGCCACCACTCTCGCGCCGAACTCATTTGCCCGCCGCACCAGCGCCGCGGCCTTTTCCGATCCGTCATAAATATATTCCGGAGGCACGACAAACGACAGGATCGCCGTCTCACATCCGTACTGGCCCATGGCGTCCAGTGACTGCTGGGGCGTCCAGTCCGAATTCGGCAGGTTCGGCATGAAGGACGGCAGCATGTGATGGTGGACGTCAACGCGCCCACGTTCGGCTGCCGCCATCGCCGCCGTGCCAGAGATTGCTCCCGCCGCGATCATCTTGAACAGACTGCGCCGGCAAATTGCGTTCTTATGGAATTGATGCATGTCTTTCACCTCAGGATGCTTTCGGCCTGCTCTTGTTCGCGCGGAGACTCGGTATTGTGTTGGCCCTTCCTCGGAACACCTTTTGGATGACAGTCAAGGCATTTCACGAAGTGGATGTTGTGCTTGCTGCCGGTGGCAAGGAAAGTGGTATCCATCATCTCGACATCCAAGCCACAGTTGGACATCTTCGGATGGCAGTCCGCGCACGATGCACGGGTCTTCTGGCCGTGTTTCGAGTGGCACGCCAGACAACTGATGCCCTCATGCACGCCGATCGCGGTGCGGTCGTCGCCAGTGCCGACGCGCATGCTGGAATCGGGCGCATGGCATTGGTAGCAGAGCGCCTGGCGCCGGTCCGGGCTCATCTTCACCGTTCGGTCCTGGTCGAGCATGGTGGGCAAGGGCAGGAATTCGACGGCGACATATTGTTGGGTGCGGCGATCGAAAAGTGCCAGCGACGGGCGATTGGTCTCCTGCGAACGCCCCGGCACTCGCGCCTGCAAGTCCGCTTTGGTCATGGGCGAACCGAGTCGATGCATCTGGTGGCAAGTGAGGCACGGCATCACGGGCCGATCGGCCAATTCGGCCGGCAGCACCTTCCACGGTCCCTTCCGGTCCAGGGGCGTGACTAAGTCGCCGATGCCGCCTTCGAAATGCATACCGTGGCACCGCAGGCAGTCGTCCATCAATTGCGTGCCGCTGTTGTGCTTCCGGTCGAGAAATATCCGCGCATAAGTCGAACTGTGAGGGCCGGACTGCCACTGGGCAAACTCCTGCCGATGGCAGGCGGCACATCGCGCCATCATGTTTTGGACGTCCACGTTCCGCAGGCGGGTGTTCTCCGGCAGGTCCCCCTTCACATGCTGGTAGAGTCGATTCACGTTGTTCCAATGGAACGACGGGTCCATGGTCATCGCTCCACCGTGGCATTCCTGGCATTTCACTTCGCGGTGACTCGAAAGGTGCCAGGTGTCGTAGAAGGGGGTCATCTCATGACAGCGAGTGCAGGTGACGCCGCCGCTCGATTCGTAATAGAGGCTTGCTCCCGGTACCAGCAGGAGCAGCGCGATGGCCACCAGGGCGCCCGTCGCCAGGATCCGGATTATCACCTCAGACGTGTGCCTTTCCATTTCTTGATCAAGTTGTCGGATGAGTAATACGCCATCGCCAGAATAGTCAGCGCCGGATTGAAACCGCCGTTCGTCACGTGTACGCTCCCATCCATCACAAACACGTTGTCTACGTCATGCAACTGGCAAAACCGGTTCACCACCGAAGTCTTCGGATCGTCGCCCATCCGGCAGGTGCCCGCCTGATGCTGGCCTCCCACCGCCATCGGAGGATGCAGCGTGGTCCAGGTGAGATTCGCGCCGGCCTCTTTCATCCACGCCTCGGCTTTCGTCGCAATATATCGCTGGATCTCCATGGTGTGCGGATGTTTCCGGCCTGAAATCCGTGCCACCGGAACGCCCCAGTAGTCTTTCACTTTTGGATCCGCCTGGACCCTGATATTGAAAACCGGCATCTCTTGCACCGGACCAGTCACCACCACCGTGCGCTTGTATGCTTTGCGAACGAATTCCTTGTGCGCCGCTCCCCAGCGCGGCACCGATGGTGGAATCCGGTCAAGAAACTGGTACGGAAGCCGGATGAACTCGTTGGCCAGCATGGCGCCGCCTGCCAGGCCGGGATTGCCATGGTTGTAATCGGAGACGGCAAGCTGTGCGCCGGGGCCCAGATCGTCGTAAGTGTCATGGTCGAACAGACCCATGGCCGCCGGGTACGCATGACTTTGCAGGTTCCGGCCGACCCAGTCGTAGCGATTGCCCAAACCATTCGGAAACAGCCGGTGCTTCGTGTTCAGGAGCAGGCGCGCCGATTCCACAGCGGAGCCGGACACCACCACCACGTCCGCCGTTTGCCGGCGCAACTCATCGCGCCCATCGAAATATGCGACACCGGTTGCCCGGCCGCGATCGTCCAGGAGAATCTCTTTGACCATGCAGCCGGTGCGCAGCTCGCAATTGCCTGTCGCCAGCGCAACGGGGATCACCGTGTTGTGCGTGCCGGTGCGCGCGTTTACTTCACAGGCGAAACCAGCGCACCATCGACAACGCATACAGGCGGACCGGCCGTTGTATTGCACGGTATTCCGCAGCATCGGAATATCGAACGGATGAAGACCCAGGCGCCGGGCCGCCGGCTCCAGGATTCGATACTCCAGATTCGGCGACAGAGGCGGCATGGGAAGCGGCCTCCGGCGGGGTGCCTTGAATATGTTGCCGGAGTCATCGCCGGAAACCCCCATCTCCCACTCGGCCTTCTCGTAATAGGGCTCCAGGTCGTCGTAAGTGATCGGCCAATCCTCTAGTGTGGATCCAGCCACCGCGCCGTACGTCGATCGCATGCGGAAGTCTTTTTCCATGTAGCGCCAGGCTTGAGCGCCATAACTGAAGGTCCCGCCGCCCACGCACGCCGCCACGTTGCTGTAACCGAATTCCCTTGCCAGGACCACCTGTTCACGACCGTCATCATCGACGTGCACTCGCGGGTTCCGTGCTTCATCTGGACCGAAAGCGTTGCCCAGTACGCAGGTTCGCTGATTGAGCAAGTCATCCTTGCGGCAATCTGCAGCCGAGTACCACTGCCCGCGCTCCAGCAGAACCGTGCTCAGCCCGGCCGAAGCCAACTCCTTCGCTGCGACACCGCCTCCGGCGCCAGCTCCCACAATCACTGCGTTGACATGCTTCAGCGCCATGTCAGGATGCCTTCGACTCGTATTTGATCCGCCCACGCACCGGTGGGAAAGGCAGCCCGAGCATCTTCCAGCTCGCTCCGTCTCGATTTCCGCCATGACGTGGATCGCCATAGAATCCCTGCATCGTATGGGCCACGATGAGATTGAAAAACGGCGTCGCGCGCTTCTCAAGATCCATCAGTACTTGCGTCTGTTGCACCCAGGAGAGTTGCACGAAGCGTCCGCCAAATCTCTGGCGGCTCAGGTTGTCCACTGTGGCGAGTCCCTGGCGATATGCCTGCTGGTGGCGCTTCAGATGCAGCGTCAACTGCCGATCGATGTAGTTCGGAACGCCGGCCTCGGCGGCGCCTGGACCGCGACCCGGAGGGATCAACTGCTCGCAGATCGCCTGGATGGTTAGTGACTGGTCGTCGGTAAAGAACCGCCATGACGGGCCTTTGACCCGTCCGCAAGATACCAGCGTCGCCGCGCCGCTGGCCGCAAGCCCCATTCCCAGGAACTTGCGGCGACCGAATCCATTCCACTTTGGCATCTTCAAATCTCTTCACCGTACAGCGCGCCGCTTAACTCCCGGGCTCCGGAGGAAACGGCAGGAACACGTTGTCTTCGGCCGGGTTATACGGATTGTAGATTGAGCTGACAGGCGGAAACCCGGCCTCGTGGAGCCCTTCGACAATCGGCTGCTTAACCCAACCGTCTTGATAGGGCGTTCGGAAAATGACGTACCACTTGAATTCCAGGAACTTCCACTTGCCGTCCTCTTTCACGAACACATTGTCATACTTGCCGGCTTGCCACATGGCCTCCAAAGCGCCGCTGTCCGTCATGTAAGTATTGGCGCCCAGAGAGTTCCACATTCCGTGCGCCCGCGTGCAATCCCGGCTAACTTCCAGCACCGGCGTCAGTAACATGTGGACGAACAGTCCGCCCTTCATGTGATATTTCGTTCCCAGATGCTGAAACAACTTGCCGACACCATCCGGCCCTTGCCACAGGCCGCTGTCGGCCATCTCAGCCTTCAGCCCCGGCGTCTTCATGGCGAATAGCTCGGGCAGTTTCCCAGGTAGCTGGCCGGTAGCCAGGTAATGGTTGTATCTCCCTTGCAGATTGCAGATATCCCGAAAGGCTTCCAGTCCGGCAAGCCGTGACTCCAGATCTTCATGTGCCATCGTGTTCCCTACGCAATCATCCCGCCGCCGAGTTCCTTGTAGATCTCGGGAAGGAAGGCTCCAAAGTTCTTGAACTCCCGGACGTTGTGCCGGGCGAGTCCCTGGATGGCTGCGGTCGGCACCGAAATCCCAGGGGGCAGGCACAGTTCAGGCTTGCCATTCGACATCCGATATCCCATCCAGAACCGTGTGCGGTGCTCCAGACCGCCCGGGACCTGGCGGAAAATGTGGCACATTAATGCCGGCGCAGTGATCGATTCATCGGTTTTGAATACCGTGCAGGCCCAGCCTGAACCGCCCGCGAATGTGGAGACATTGGGCTCCTTCCACCGGGTCATGTCGAAGCCGAAATCTTTCGGCGACATGAAACTGATGTCTATATTCTCCATGCCGCAATCACAATTCTCGGTAACATGATGGGTGACACCCCAGTTCTTCTCGCGGATGGGGATGTTCGGATTGAGAATGCGCTTGCGGGCCTCCGGGCTGATCATGATGCCCCCATGCTGAGGCGGATACCAGATCCGGTAGCGAAGGTCTTCAAGCGGGTGCCAGGCAAACCACCAATCGATCATCTCCGCCGTTACGCCGCTGTACTGATAACGGTTCGCGATGAACCCGGCGCCGTTGGGCAGGTTGCACCATCCGATCTCGATTTCCAGGTCACCCGGGTTGAGCAGGTCGTTCATCTGCTCTGGAAAAATAGCCTTCGCCGGGTCACAGGGCGTATCCATCATCGCCAGATGAGCGGGATCCGCCGGCACCGGGTCACGGTAGTACTTGG
This sequence comes from Bryobacterales bacterium, assembly GCA_003152325.1. Lineage (GTDB taxonomy): Bacteria > Acidobacteriota > Terriglobia > Bryobacterales > Bryobacteraceae > PALSA-129. Next base: position 24,654 of record PLZX01000375.1, read on the forward strand.
CAAATGGCCGCGCCTGTTCTTCCGGAGTGAGAGGCGGCCGTTCCGCCTTTTTGGCGGTCGAAGCGTACCAATCCTTGTAGTTCTTCTGTGCCTTCCACTCAGGGATTACTTCCATTCCATTCGCAGTCGTAGTCATGGCGTCTCCTTTTCAACCTGTTCTCGGCGAAATCAACTTCTGGGTGTATCCCGAACGATGGGGACCTGGCGCGTGTAAAGGAAGAACGACTTGGACCAGTTCGCAAACTTCTTCGGATAGGCTTGCAGCGCCTCATTGTATTGACGGAATGCGCCGGCTTGCTCCATGGAGTCGAACCAGAAGCTCACAATCATGTCGAAGACAGGCGGATCCACCATCTGGAAGTGTTTTCTGGCGGCGCCGTCGTTGTCATTCACCCGGCAGCGCTTGTTCATCACGCAGCGGCGCATCTGCTCAGACGCGTACGGCGATTTCGCCATGGCCGCGTCATGCGCTTCTCGCCAAAGCTGGTAATAATCTTCGCGGTAGACTTCGTCGTCCCGCATGATGTACTGCAGGACCTTGAGAGCGCCCACGGACTGCACGATTCCAAGTCCGGGATTGAAGACCGTCATAGGATTGGGAACCGGGATTTCTTCTTCCTCAGCCATGACGATGATGTTGGTCGGCTCGTCCGCAAAGAATTTCCCGTCCTTCGACGCCGCTGAAGGTACCGCCGGCTCCAGCGTGGCCAGCATGTCCTGGAAGTTCTCGAAGACCAGCTCCACCACGGCTTCCCGATCGGAAACCTGCTGGTGCGTACGATCGGACAGGGCGCCAAAGGCGCCGTCGATCACATGGTTTTGAATATACGAAGAGATCTTGAAGCGCTCCTGGCGGGCAATCGTGCCATGGTAATACTCGATGTAACGAAAATATTCCGCCCGTGTCAGCCCGGGACGTCGCCGCGAGGCTGCCATGAGTTTGATCGGCATGTATCGGACTCCTTCCTAAATTGCAAGATCCTTAGTGGATCGGCATCTCTGCCACGTTGTACGGAATAATGAGCCAGGCTCCGGTGCTCGCCACCACCTGCTCCACACTCACGCCCGGAGCCGTCTCGCGCAGCACCAGCCCTTCTTCGACCGGCTCGATTACGGCCATCTCCGTCACGATAAGGTCCACCCGCCGCACCGACGTCAGCGGCAATGTGCAGCACTTCAGGATTTTCGGCTTACCCTTTACGGTGTGAGTCATGGCGACGATCACCCGCCTGGCTCCGGTCACCAGGTCCATGGCTCCGCCCATCCCAGCCACCATCCTGCCGGGTACCATCCAGTTCGCCAGGTGGCCCTGTTCATCAACTTCCATGCCGCCCAGCACCGTGAGATCGAGGTGGCCTCCGCGAATTAATCCGAAAGAGAGACAGCTATCGATGCTGGCGGCCCCTGGAATCGCGCCGGTGTAGCCGCCGCCTGCGTCGGTCAGTGATGGATCCGCCATACCCGCTCCCGGCAGCGGCGCCATACCAATAATGCCGTTTTCCGACTGGAAATAAATCTGCACGCCAGGTCGAAGGTAGTGTGGAACCGTGGTCGGGAGGCCGATGCCGAGATTGACCAGATCGCCGTCTTTCAATTCCAGGGCCACCCGTTTCGCAATGAGGACCTTATCGTCCATTGGTTCCACACCTCTCAATGATGTAGTCGACGCAGACAAAAGGAGTCGCCACCATGTCTGGCGGAATGACCCCTATGGGAACGATGTGCTCCGGTTCCGCGATTACCGTCCGTCCGGCCAGGGCCATCACAGGATTGAAATTGCGTGCCGTGAGAGAATACTCCAGGTTGCCGTGATAGTCCGAGCGGTGAGCCGCGATAATCGCGAAGTCGGCCGTCATCGGTCGCTCCAGCAGAAAATATCTACCGTCGATCTCCACCGTCGGTTTGTTCTCGGCTGCCAGGGTTCCGATGCCCGTGGGCGTGAGCACGCCTCCAAGACCAAATCCGCCGGCTCGAATCCGCTCGGCGAGTGTTCCTTGCGGAGAAAGTTCAACTTCGATTTCGCCGGCCAGCATCTGCTGCTGTGCCTCCGGATTCAATCCGATATGCGTCGAGACCAGCCTGCGTATCAGCCGTGCCCGAATCAACCTGCCTATTCCGTAATCCGGCAACCCCGCGTCGTTGGCGATCACCGTCAGATCGCGACGTCCTTGCAGGACAATCTCAGCGATGACGCGATGTGGCGATCCCACGCCCATGAACCCGCCGATCATCAACGAGGATCCGTCCGGGATCATCTCGACTGCCCTGGCACAGCTTAGGGACTTATTCATTGGCATCCGTTTCTTAGAAGGCAGTCGCGGCAACGCCCTTTAGACCCAGGATTTGACGCATCTCGTCCGGCGTTGCGATCTCCCTGTCGAATTCGCGCGCCAGCCGCACCACTTTCTCGACCAGTTCCGCATTGGTGGCCAGGCGACCTCGTCCGACAAAGATGTTGTCCTCCAATCCGACGCGGACATGCCCTCCCATCATGATCGCCATGGCAGCCATGTTGAATTCGGCCGGATACCCGACGCCGATCACCGACCAGCGGTAGTTCTCTGTGCCGAACAGCCGGTCGGCGGTCTGCTTCATCACCATCAGGTCTTCCGGCGTGGCGGCCAGCCCGCCCAGAACGCCTAGGACGAATTGAATCCAGAACGGAGGCTTCGCAATGCCGTTCTTCATCAGGAACCGCAGGTTATATAGGTGGCCCACATCGTATGCCTCGAACTCCGGACGGACCCCGTGTTGCGCAAACGCAGCGCTATAGGTTTCCATGTCGCCGAAGGTGTTGCGGAAGATGAAGTCCTTGGTGCCGGCGGCGTATGCCTGCTCCCAATCATATTTGTAGTCTTCCGGCTTATACCGGCGGGCAACCGGATGAATCGAGAAATTGATGCTCCCCAAGTTGAACGACGCCAGCTCCGGCTGGTAACGCGGAATCACGCGCAACCGGTCCTGTGGAGACATTCCCATGCCGCCGCCAGTGGTGATGCCAATCACCGCATCGCAGCCTGCGTTGATGCCTCGCAAGATGGGTTCGAAAAGATCCGGGTCCGACAGCGGCCTGCCGTTTTGCGGATCTCGGGCGTGCACGTGAACCGCGGCGGCTCCGGCCTTGCGGCAGGCAATCGCATCCGCAATCAGGTGCTCCGGCGTGAACGGCAAATGGGGCGACTGCGTCGGGATGGTAATGGCGCCCGTCAGCGCCGAAGTAATAATCAACTTCTCAGCCATGGCACGCTCCGTATTTCGTGATACGATAGTACTGCATTGCAGTACATAAGACAAGAGCATCTTTTGTCCATTCAGGCTCCGCCTGCAGCCCTTCGCCCACGTCATGGCCGGCACGAACCCGATGCCGCGTTCAAGGAGCTTCGGTATGCATATCATCAAGATCGATCTGGAAAAGTGTATTGGCTGTAAGGAATGCTACTGGGCTTGCTTCGTGGATGTCATCCGCTGGGATGACGCGCAAGACCGGCCGGTGGTGGCCTACCCCGAAGAGTGCGCTACCTGCAACTGGTGTGAGTTGTCCTGCTGCAACGAAGCCGTTGAAGTAATCCCCGTCAATCCAGTTCCCTACCCCGAACCCTACCCGAAGTTCGCCTACCCGGCCTCATACGTCACTTCTTGAGCGATCGCCGCGGAAGTAGAAGGAGATAGAGTTATGCCTGATTTGACAAACCTCGGAGAGGTGTTTCAGACGGATGTCCTGATCCTCGGCGGCGGCCTGGCCGGGCTCATCGTAGCCTGCAGGATCAAGGAGACCAACGGCGACACTGATGTGCTGGTGGTTGAGAAATCCACGGCGGGTTCTGCTGGCGGCAAGGCCAACAAGGGCGCCGGTGTGATGTGGGTCATGGATGAGACCGACGATGTGGATGCATTCCGCGAGTATTACTGCAAAGTCCACGGGCACGACCTGTGTGATCAGGAACTGCTCGAAAAGCTCTGCGGTTCCACGCTCGAAATGGTGAGACATCTGGAGCGATGGGGGATCGATATTAAGCGGGAAGCTGACGGCCGGTTGGCTAGGCTGGAGGCCCTTCCCCTATGGTCGCTCTGCGCGTACGATCTGGACATTTTGAACAAGTTGAAGGCAAGGGCCGTCCAACTCGGGGTGAAGACCCTCGATAAAACCCAGTCGGTCGAGCTGCTGACCGAAGCGAATCGCGTGGTGGGCGCCGTCGGTTTCGACCTGATCGATGGCACTTACCGCATCTTCAAGAGCAAAGCCGTTGTACTCGCCACTGGATCCTGCAATTGGATGGTAAGCAACATGTGGTTCTCCGGGCGCGGAGACGGCATCGCAGCCGCATACCGCGCCGGCGCTGAACTGCGCAACGCCGAGTTCTCCAATTTTTACAACCTCGGCGTCCGCGGCAGCATGGAAGCCCTGGTGGGCGGCCAGTTCGCGCTCTACAACAGCGAAGGCGAGTATCTTGCTGCTAAGTACTGTGGGGACTCCGAAGTGGACATCGATATCGGCATCCTGCTGGGTATGGAAAAAGAGGTGATGGAAGGAAGAGGCCCGATCGTATTTGAAGAATCGGAATTCTTCGCCAACAATGCGATCGGCGCCAGCGGGCTTCTCTTCCGGTGGAAGCGGCCGGTGGCCGACGCATTCTGGCACAGGCTCATGGAGAAGCAGGCTAAGTATAACTCGGATACCGCGTGGAGGCCGGAAGTCATCCCTATGTTTATCGGTGAGTTCGCTGCGATGAAGACCGATCACGATATGCGCACCACTTTGGAAGGTGCGTGGGCTCTCGGTGACACCAACCGCACGGGATCAGGCTGGTCCGGAGCGCGGCCGCACCCATCCGGACTCAGAGGGTCGGGGCTAACGTGGGCCGCCGTTTCGGCGCTCCTCAGCGAGAAGTCCCTGGTACAGTATGCCAAAGAGGCTGCCGAGCCTAAGATCGACCCCGAACAGGTGAGCGCCTTCAAGGAACAGATCTATACTCCGATGAAGCGGGAAGGCGGCCTTTCGCCCAGGGACGCCATCCGCCGATTGCAGGAAGTGCTGACGCCTCCCAGATTCGGCGTGCGCAAAAGCAAGGAACGCATCGAGGAAGCGCTAGTCCGAGTGCGCGAGGTCTGGCACCAGGCCGAAACCGAAGTCACCGCGGCCAAAGACTGGCACATGCTGGGTCTGTGTTCGGACCTCAGGAACATGACCCAGTGTGCCGACCTCTATTACACAGCCTGCCTTGCTCGCACAGAAAGCCGGGGCTGGCACTACAGAGAGGACTTCCCGGCTCGCGACGACGAAAAGTGGCTCCGCTGGATTGATTTGAAGCAGAACGACGGTAAGACCGCAATTTCCACGCATAGGATACCCATAGAGCGTTATAAGACGAAGCCGGAAGTAGTGACAGCGGTGCGCTGAAGCGCACTCGTGGGACATGAGGTGAAGTGATGACCGCTATTCAGACAGACTTGACTGCCGCCGAAAAGGCGAAACCCTACTCCAAGTATTTCTATCGTCCGCCCGCCCAACCCGTACCGGAAAGGTTGGCGGTGATGGATAAGCCCATGGATCCATCCAAGGCGTTGCCCGTCGAGCGCATCAACGATCTGCTCAATCCGGGGTATTTCGAGGCGGAGTCGGGATGGTGTGTCCTGCCCAATGGCGCCGGCTACGTGGCCAATCACACCGTCATGCCCGGCGTCACGGTAGACATGATCGACTGGTGGATGGCGTGGCACGGCCTGGAAGATCTCCGTTACAGGATCTGGTTCCCGGCGGGGCACTACGGCGTTTCCATGAGCGAGAAAGACCGAGCTAAAATCCTCAATCCAAACCGCCCGATGGCGCGGAAGCTATCGGGTGTCACTCACTTTGTCATCGAGAACGTCGGCGGCCCTAGCGCCGAGAAGATCGCAATCAGTTTCATGTCCCCGGAAGACGTCGGCTTCGACATGGCCAGGTTCCACGCCCCCAATGTCGGGACCATCGTGGCGGCGAACGGCGTCTCCCTGATGTTGAACCCGCCACCCGGCGTTCCGAATTTCAAGGCGCCGGCCTTCATGATTCATTTCATCCGCGAAGTCCCTCGCGGCATCGAATATCGGACGCGCTTCTGGCTCGGCTATCATATCCTGAACCGCAAACCGTGGTTCCTGTTGCCCGGAGGCGTGAGGATTCCGGAGTTTGTTTCTCGCGGCCTGGCCATTCACAACGTATGCGAATACACCAACCTCGGGTCCTTCCTCCCGCAGTTGTACGAAGAACAGAACGGGGTCCTTGCCTGAAGACCGGCACCGCCTCGCTTGCGGCCGTGTTTCGTGCCGCGGGTGAGCCGCTCACGCTTGAGCAGTTTCCTATTCCCGCGTTGGCGGCCGGTGAATTGCTCGTTCGCGTGCGCTGCGCCACCATTTGCGGCAGCGATCTGCATTCCTGTTTCGGACGCCGCCCCTCGCCCACACCAGGCATCCTGGGCCACGAAATGGTGGGCGAGATCGCCGGCATTGGCCCTGGCGGTGGCCTGGATTATCGCGGCACGCCGCTCCAACTCGCAGATCGCGTCACATGGTCCATGGTGTGGAGTTGCGGCCAATGCTTCTATTGCCGCCACGGATTGCGGCCGAAGTGCGATCGCTTGATGAAATTCGGTCATGAGAAACTTATCCCGGGTCGCGCCTTGACGGGCGGCATGGCTGAATACTGTCATTTGCCTCCAGGGACCGCGATCTTCCGTGTCCCGTCGAACGTGCCGGATTCAGTGGCCTGCCCGGCCAATTGCGCCACCGCAACAGTGGTGGCCGTGTTTCGCCATGCCGGTCCGGTGACAGGCGAAGTAGTAATAATCCATGGCGCGGGAATGCTGGGACTGACGGCATGCGCGATGGCAGCCACCGCGGGCGCCGCCCACGTAGTCGTCATCGAGCCAGACCCAGGTCGACGCCAGCGTGCGTTGCGATTCGGCGCCGACGTGGCGCTCGACAGTGCGCAGCCGCCCGCTACAATCGTCGAGCATGTACTCGAATTGAGCTCCGGACGAGGAGCCGATGCGGCTTTGGAATTCGCCGGCTATCCGGAATCGGTCGAACTCGGCGTCCAGCTCCTTCGCCCCGGCGGCAGGTTCGTAATCGCCGGCGCCACGTTTCCCACGCCTCCGGTACAACTCTCCGCCGAACATATCGTGCGGCGCATGTTGCGGCTCACTGGCGTCTATAACTACTCCCCGGAGGATTTGGAAAACGCCCTTGCCTTTCTGTCCGGCGCTGTGGACCGCTATCCTTTTCAGGAACTGGTGGAGGCCAACTATCCGCTTCGCGAGGTCAATGCCGCCATCGCGTTTGCCGAGAGAGAGCGCCCAACGCGCGTCGCCCTTGTCCCTTGAGCACAAAATCATGAGGCCGCTTTTTGCGGAGCAGGAATGAGTCAGAATATGCAATCGCACGGTGTCCGCGCCGTCATCTTCGACATATCCGGCACCACTCTTGACTTCGGCAGTCGCGGGCCCGTCGTGGCCTTCGTGGAACTCTTCGGCCGGCACGGGGTAGCCGTCACGGAGGCGGAAGCTCGCGCTCCCATGGGCATCCACAAGAAGGATCACATCTGGGCCATGCTCACGGATGCCTCAATCGCAGAGCGCTGGAAGCGAGTCGCTGGCGCGGCCCCGGCACTTGAGGACCTCGATCGCCTCTACGCGGAATTTACGTCGCTGCTGGTGGAGGTGCTGAAGCGTCACTGCGACGTGATTCCGGGCGTGCCGGAAGTGGTGCGAGAACTGCGCGCTCGCGGCATCAAGATCGCCAATACCACCGGCTTCGATTCCGCCATGATGGTTGACCTCATCCGCCTTGCCGCCGAGGGCGGCTATACGCCCGATCTGTGGGTGTGCCCGGACCACGTCGGCATAGGGCGTCCCGCACCTTGGATGGCCTTCCACGCCGCCAGGCAACTCGACATATACCCCATGTCAACCTTCGTCAAGGTTGGAGACACTCTGGCAGACGTTCAGGAAGCACATGCGGCAGGGATGTGGGCTGTCTCGGTGCTGCGGCACGGCAATGAAGTCGGATTGTCCCGCGAGGCCCTGAGCCAGCTTTCGCCCGCCGAATGGGACCAGCGCATGAGCCACGCACGTGGCCGCCTCGCCGCAAAGGGCCCTCACTACATCATCGACAGCACCGCCAATCTGATTCCGGTGGTGGACAGCATCACCGCGCGCCTGGTGCGTGGTGAACGTCCATAATCAAATTCCTCAATCCCTCACGTGAAATAAGATATAAAGGGATTATTATAAATGGCTGAACCTCGCGTTTCCATGGGCCGGCGCGCGTTCGGAACGCACGGCCGGCCTGATCGCCGCGGCCCTGGCGACGCTCGGTGTGACACGCGGCTTCGTGGTCCATGGCTCGGACGGCCTGGACGAAATCACCACAACCCGTCTGGAGGGAGAACTCGGATGGTCGGCGGCGATGCGATCTCCGTTCAAGAGGCACGTTGAAAAACTCATAGAGGCCGAAAGGAAGAAGTCGGCGAAACGGTGAAAGCGGGTGGCGTGGGTGGGGCGGGATGCTGTGGTGCACTCACTTGGCCCTATGCATTCTACGCAGCACCTTCCACGTCGCAACGAGTTGTTGAACTGTGGCGACGAGTGGGAGTCGCTTTCCGTCATAGTGGCAGTCCGCATACGCCGTCTGGTAAATTTTCTCCACGCCATCCATGCTGAACATCTGCAAACGGCGAGTGAACTCAGAGAGTTGTTCCCGGTTCAGAAATGGCTTCCGGATTCCGGGCGGCCGGATTTTTGGCAGATTCGCTTTTTTGTTCGCTACAGATGTCACGGAGCCGAAGAATGGAGCACGAAGTTAATTGGGTGGATTTTCTGCGGGTCCGCGGTGTCGTAATCTATACAAACTGACACCGTGTTCGTCGTTTCGTTGTAGCGCAGGTTCCAAGTAATGCAAACTGGAATGCAAACCAAAAGCGCAAAATCAAATAACCAGCTTGGTTTCGATGAGTTGGTGCGGATGAGAGGACTTGAACCTCCACACCCTTGCGGGTACATGGACCTGAACCATGCGCGTCTGCCAATTCCGCCACATCCGCACGTTGGATGGAAACTCCATTTTTTCAGACCGCGAAGCGGGAGTCAACTTTTTCGCGGCGTGCCCGGCGCGGCCCTAAACTACGTCCACGCCCATGCTGCGCGCGGTGCCGGCCACCGAACGCATGGCCGCTTCGAGATCGAAGCAGTTCAGGTCCGGCATCTTGATCTTGGCAATCTCTTTAATCTGCTCCTGCGTAATCTGGCCGACCTTCGTCTTGTGCGGCTCGGGCGACCCCTTCGCCAAATTGCAGGCGCGCTTAATCAGCACCGGCACCGGCGGCGTCTTGGTGATGAACGTGAAAGAGCGGTCCGAAAAAATCGTGATCACCACGGGGATGATCAGGCCTTCCTGGTCCTTGGCGGATGTCTTGGCGTTGAACGCCTTGCAGAAATCCATGATGTTGACGCCCTGCGGACCGAGCGCGGTTCCAACCGGCGGCGCCGGAGTGGCCTTGCCGGCCGGAATCTGCAATTTCACCGATGCGGTAATCTTCTTTGCCATATCAACCCTTTTCCACTTGCAGGAACTCCAGCTCCACCGGTGTGGCGCGTCCGAAAATTGTCACCATCACGCGCAGCGTTCCGCGCTCCGCATTGACCTCGTCCACTTTTCCGGAGAAATTCGCGAACGGTCCCTCGACGATGCGCACCGAATCGTTCTTCTCGAACGTCATCTTCGGCCGCGGCCGTTCCGCCGAGGACGCCTGCCGGTACAAAATCTGGTTCACTTCTTCCGGGCTCAGCGGCACCGGCGAATTCCCGCCGCCCACAAAACCCGTCACGCGCGGCGTATTCTTCACTTCATGCCACAGCGCGTCGCTCATTTCCATTTCCACCAGCACGTAACCGGGATAAACCAGGCGTTTGCTCGTGACCTTCTTGCCGTTGCGCAGTTCCACCACTTCCTCGGTGGGGATCAGCACTTGCCCGATCTTGTCCGCGAAACCGAAGGCTTCGGAACGCGTGCGCAACGATTCCGCCACCTTGTTCTCAAACCCCGAGTAAGTGTGGATGATATACCACTTCTTCGGAGAGGACTCGTCATACACCGGCGCGGGCGGTACGGCTTCCACCGCGGCTTCCTCGCTTGCGGGCGCCGGTTCCGGCGCTGCCTCGGCGGCCGCTTCCGGAGCTTCGATTGGATCGGCCTCTACCGCAACGGGCTCCTCGACGGCGGCTTCATCGGGTTGCGCCGCGGATTCCGCGGAGACTTCGCCGGCCGGCTCCGCCTCGGCGGATTCTTCCCGCTCTTCCTCCAAGGGTACGTTCTCTTCAGATTCCATATGCGCTACTTCGAAAAAAACTTCAGCACTCCGGCTACGCCCCGTTGCAGCACAAAGTCCACCATAAAGAAGTAAGTGGCAAAGGCAAACACCGAGAAAATCACCACCGCGGTGGTGCCTTCCACCTGCTTGCGGTTCGGCCAGGTCACGCGACGCATCTCAAGCTTCAAGTCGTTCACGTAATCCTTCGTGCTGTGCCACCAGTTCGTTCCGTCGGCCATAAATCCTTACCTTGCTGACTCCCAATTGTAAGCGGGATAGCTGGCAGGGGCGGAGGGATTCGAACCCCCACTCGCGGTTTTGGAGACCGCTGGTCTGCCGTTAAACCTACGCCCCTGGGTCGCACCCCCCAAGCGGGGTGCCATCCAACCATTCTACTTGATTTCCTTGTGTGGCTGGTGTTTCCGGCAGTGCCGGCAGAATTTCTTCATCTCCAGGCGCTCGGTCGTGGTTTTCTTGTTCTTCGTCCCGGAATAGTTCCGGTTTTTGCACTCGGTGCACTGAAACGTAATGATGTCGCGAGCCATTGCTCTACTCCTACTTTATGATCTCGGTTACC
>PLZX01000086.1 GCA_003152325.1 Bryobacterales bacterium
CGGTCGGTGAAGTGAAACTGGGGATCGAAGTATTTCACAACGCGGGCCAGCCGGTAGGGCGACATGGCGATGGAGAGCAGCACGCCGACAGATGCCACGGCGGCGGCGATCATGACGAAGCGCCACTCCAGCCCGGCGACCAGGAAGACCACCGCGACGGCGGCGCCCAGCACCACGGCGGTTCCGAGATCTGGCACCACCACCAGCAGGATGACCAGGCCCACGGAGAGCGCCGCCGGCAGCAGCGTGTTGCGCGGGTTATTGATGGCGCGGGCGCGCCACGTCACGAAGAATGCCAGGAAAATGACGAGCGCGGGCTTGGCCAGTTCGGAGGGCTGCACGCCGAACGAGTCGCCGACCCGCAGCCAACGGTGGCTCTTGGTGTCCAGAATATAGACCGCGATCAATAGCATGATAGCGATGCCGATGGCAGTAAAGGCCACGGCGGGGGTCTGGAAGCGGCGGTATGGCGTGCGCTTGAGGGCCATCATGACCGTGACCGCAACGGCCGCCCATTCGAGTTGGCGCAGCACGAAATGCCAGCTCGATCCGGGCCGCGGGTCCATGGGGGACATGATAGAGGAGGCGCTGTAGAGAATCAGCAGCCCGAATGCCACCATCGCCACTACGGTGCCGAACAGAATCCAATCGGTTTTGAGTCTTTGACCCATATCAGCTTTTCTCCGGTAACTGCTGGACGATCTGTTTGAACGTGCGGCCGCGATGTTCGTAGTCTTCAAACTGGTCGAAGCTGGCGCAGGCGGGCGCGAGCAGGACGGTATCGCCGGCGTGGCCGTGGGCGTAGGCGTACACGACCGCCGCTTCGATGGTTTGGGAATCGACCAACGGAACGGCGCCCTCCAACTGGGAGGCAATCTTCGCCGCGGCGGCGCCCACCAGCAGCGCGGCGTGCGCCCGGTCGGCCAGCGGATCGCGCAGAGCGGCGTAATCGAGGCCCTTGTCTTTGCCGCCGAGGATCACCCAAAGGCCGCCCGGAAACGCATCGATGGCTTTGAGCGTGGCGTCGACGCTGGTGGCCTTGGAATCGTTGTAGAAATCGATGCCACCGGCCTTGCGAACGAATTCGAGGCGGTGCTCCACGGCATGGAACGTGCGGACGGCCGCGGCGATCGCAGCGCCGTCCACACCGGCCCGCGCGGCGGCCACTGATGCCGCCAGCACATTTTCGACATTGTGCCGGCCGCGAATGGGGATCTCGCCGGCCGTCATCAGCAATTTNNCTGCGTTTCAAACAGCCGTCCCTTGGCGGCGGCGTAATTCTCGAAAGTGTGATGGCGGTCCAGGTGATTCTGCGTGACGTTGAGCGCCAGCCCGATGTGCGCGCGGAATTCGAAAATGGTCTCGAGCTGGAAACTGGAGAGCTCGAGCACATTCCACGTATCCGGGCGCGAGCTTTCCACCATGGCGGTGACCGGCGTGCCGATGTTGCCGCCCACCTGCGCGGCGATGCCGGCTTCCTGCAGGATGTGACCGATGAGGCTGGTGGTGGTGGTTTTGCCGTTCGAGCCGGTGATGCCGATGGTCTTGCCCTGAAGGAACGGCGCGGCCAACTCGACTTCGCCGATAACGCGTACACCGCGGCGGCGGGCTTCCACCAGGGGCGCGAGATCGGCCGGCACGTCCGGCGAGAGAACAATGAGGTCGCAGTCTTCGAAGTTTTCGTGGGCCTGCATCCGGAAGGGAATGTCGAGCCGCGAAACCAGTGCATACCCTCCAGGAAGCTGATCGAGACCCTTGAGATCCGTGACGCGCACCTGCGCGCCGTGGCGCACCAACAGCTCGGCGGATGCCATCCCGGATTTCTTCAGCCCGACAACCAGCGCTCTTGTGCCCTTGTAATCCATGTCTATCTCAATTTCAACGTCGAGAGCGCGAGCAGGGCCAGCACCAGACCGGCGATCCAGAAGCGCACGATGATCTTCGATTCGGTCCAGCCGACTTTCTCGAAGTGATGGTGCAGCGGCGCCATCCGGAAAATGCGCTTGCCTCCGCGCAATTTGTAACTGCCCACCTGGAGGATCACCGAAAGCGCTTCCAGCACGAAGACGCCNNTCCGCGGGATGCGCGTTGTACCAGAGAAAGCCCAGACTGGCTCCGGTCATGGAACCGCAGAAGATGGTGAGCTCGGAGGTGCGCGGGTTGCGTGCGAGCTGCAAATATTCGGCGAGCTGCGCGTGGCCGCCGGCATAGGCGAGCATGGTGAGCGCGCCGGCGGCAATCACCATCAGGCCGATGGCGAGGCCGTCGAGGCCGTCGGTCAGGTTGACGGCGTTGGACGTGAAGACCACCACCAGGCAAACGAAGATGCAGAACGGCGCGGCGCCGAGGGCAAACGTCCACGGGTTATGGAGCCAAGGTTCGATGAGCAAAGTGGGCTGGTACTGCTTCATGAACGGGATGTTCATGGCGGTGGAGAAATCGCCGTAAGCGCGCATTACGAGCAGCGCCGCCGCCAGGGCGAAGCCCGTCGCGAACTGGTAAATCAGCTTGCGCCTGCCGGTGAGGCCCAGGTTGCGGCGGTTGGTCACCTTGGCATAGTCATCGAGAAAGCCAATCCAGCCGAAGCCCACCAGCGCGGTGATGGCGATCCACACGTAGGGATAGCGAAGGTCGGCCCACAGCAGGGTGGGGATGACGATCGAGATGATGATGAGCACGCCGCCCATGGTGGGAGTGCCGGCTTTCTTTTGATGCGACTCGGGGCCCTCCGCGCGAATGTACTGGCCAATCTGGAATTCGCGCAACTTGGCGATGAGCCACGGGCCCAGCGCGATGCACAGGAACAGCGCCGTAAGACTGGCAAAGGCCGTGCGAAAAGTAGTGTAGCGGAAGACCCGGAGCGGGCTCGCGAATCTGTAGAGCTGTTCGTAGAGAAGGTAGTAGAGCATGGTGGATTAGACCAGAAACCTTTCCAGAGCGCGCTCTACGTGCACGCCTCTCGAACCTTTGAACAAGACCGCGTCGCCAGGGCGGGCGGCCCGGCGCGCAAAGTCGCCGGCCTCGGCGGCGTCTTCGAAGAAATGTGCGCAAGAGGCGGATAACCCTGCGGCCACGGCGGCTTCCGCCATGGCGCGGGCGTGGCCGCGCACCGCAATCAGCAGATCCACTCCATGCTCGGCCGCATACCGGCCCACGGCGCGATGCAGGTCGTCCGCGGCGTGGCCCAGCTCGAGCATCTCACCGAGCACGGCGATGCGGCGTGCGGCGGGTGTTTCGCCGAGCACGTCGATCATCGACCGGGCGGCCTCGGGGTTCGAGTTATAGCAGTCGTTCCAGATCACGATGCCGTTGTGTTCCGTCTTTTCGCCGCGCATCTTGCCGATGGCGAAGGTGCGCACGGGCTCGCGCAGGCGCCCTGCGTCAATCCCAAATTCGCGGGCCACGGCAATCGCCGCCAGCAGGTTCATCACCGCGTGGCGGCCCACCAGGCCGGTCTCGTAGTCCACGCCGCAGGCGCGAAAACGGGAGCCGGCGGCGCTGAATGCAACGGCTTCGGCGCGCACGTCGGCGCTATCGGCAAAGCCGAAACTGACGGAGCGGCCGGGGTGGACTTCGCGNNTCGCGCTTGGCGGCGGCCACACCTTCGATGGAATCGAAGAACTCGACGTGGGCGTAACCGGCGTTGGTCACCACGCCAATCTGCGGGGCGGCCATGGCGGCCAGGTCGCGAATCTCGCCGGCGTGGTTCATTCCCATTTCGAGAACGGCGGCGCGGCAGCCGTCTGGGAACCGGAGGATGGAGATCGGCACGCCCACGTGATTATTGAAATTATCCACCGTTCGTCCCACCGGAAACTCCGCTTCGAGCAGATGCGCGATGGCGTCCTTGGTTGTAGTCTTGCCCGCGCTGCCCGTTACCCCAATCACCGTTTGGCCCCATTGACGCCGCGCCCAGGCTCCCAACTCCTGCAGGGCGCGCAACGTATCGCTCACCAGCAGCTCGCCGTCCGGCAAACCGCCCGGCCGGTCCACCACCACCGCCGACGCGCCCTTCTCCGCCGCCGCCGCCAGAAAGGCGTGGCCATCGTGGTTGGGGCCGTGAAGCGCAAAATATACGTCGCCGGGGTTTTGTGTCCGGGTGTCCACACTCCAGCCGGCGACGGGGATGTTCGGAGCGCGCCCGGCAGCCCGCATGGCGCGCGCAACCTCTTGTAGATTCAGGGTCATGGTTCACGGCGTCTTGCTGTACCCATAACCCTTCAGCACTTCTCTCGCCACCGCCCGATCGTCGAACGGGATGGTACGATCTTTCAGAACCTGGTACGGCTCGTGGCCCTTGCCGGCAAGGATGACGATGTCGCCTTCCAGAGCTTCCTTCAGGGCGCGCGCGATAGCGGCGGCGCGGTCGGGCTCAACCACGTGAGCGACGTCGGTCCGGCGGATTCCCACCAGGGCGTCGTTCATGATCGCCAGGGGATCTTCGGAGCGCGGGTTATCGCTGGTAAGGACGACCAGATCGCTGCCTTCGGCCGCGGCGTAGCCCATGAGGGGACGCTTGGCGCGGTCGCGGTCACCACCGCATCCGAACAGGGTGATGATGCGTTTGGGATTGAGGCCGCGGGCCATGGCAATGACGTTGCGAAGCGCATCGTCCGTGTGCGCGTAATCCACCACGACAACGAAGGGCTGTCCTTCGTCGACGCGCTCGAAGCGGCCGGGAACGGCGGGGAGATCGGCGATGCCGCGCACCACCGTCTCCGGCGGGATGCCATAGGAAAGGCCGGCGCCGCAGGCCGCGAGAATATTGTACACGTTGATTCTTCCGATGAGCGGCGATTCCACCGCGAAACGCAGCTTGCCGGACTGCACGTCGAAGCGCAGCCCCTGGAAGCTCGAGGAGATGTGGTGCGCGCGGAGGTCGGACTCCGCACCCAGGCCATACCACAACACTTCCGTTTTCGGATGAAGCGGGATGCGGCGGGAGAATTCGTCGTCGCGATTCAGCACCGCGAAGCGCGGCGGAGCGCCGCCGGCGCCCGCGAACAACATCTGCTTGGCGGCGAAGTAGGCTTCCATGGTGCCGTGAAAATCCAGGTGATCGCGCGTCAGGTTGGTGAACACGGCGGTATGAAAGTGAAGCGCGTAGACGCGGCCGAGTGCCAGTGCGTGCGACGAAACCTCCATGGTGGCGTGCGTGCCGCCGGCCTGCCGCAGGTCCGCGAACAGCTTCACCAGTTCGAGCGATTCCGGCGTCGTGTTGACTGCCGGAAGCACCCGCCCGGCCAGGTGATACTCGATGGTGCCGACCAGCGCCGTAGTGTAGCCGGCGGCGCGCAGGATGGAATCGAGCAGGTACGAAGTGGTGGTCTTGCCGTTGGTGCCGGTGATGCCGGTGAGCGAGATGTGCTCGTCGGGGCATCCGAAAAAATTGCGGGAGGCAACCGCCAGAGCGTGGCGGCCGTGCTCCACGGCAATCCACCGCGAGACTCCCTCCGGCGCTTCCGATTCGGAAACCACGGCGGCGGCGCCGCGGGCGAGCGCGTCCTCGGCAAAGCGGCGGCCGTCGGTGCGGCTACCGGGGAATGCGAAGAACAGGTATGCGGGCTCAACCCGCCGGGAGTCATACGCCAGGCCGGCGACCGGTCGAGAGGCAAGCTCGGGCGCGAGGGGCTGCTTCAGCCGAACGCCCGAGAGTATCTCGCCCGTGGTCATCGTGCGAACTGTACGCGAATGCGTTCTCCTGCGTGTAGGACGGTGCCCGCCGGCGGATCCTGGACGCGCGCGATGCCGCTGCCGTCGGGTTGAATCGTCAATCCTCGAGCCGCTGCTTCCGACAAGACCGCCCGGAGGGTCATTCCCCGGAAGTTGGGAACCGCGGATTGCGCCGGAACGGGCGCCGCGGGCTTCGCAGTCGCCGGAACTGGCGCTGCTGCCGCGGGACGATCGTCGTCGTCCTGGCGATCTTCCAGAATGTTGGGCTGTTTCGAGCCCAGGTCGGCGATCGCCAGATCGTCGATCGCTTCGTTTTTCGCAGACAGGGTTGAGGTAGCCCGCTGCACCTCGGGCAGGTCCTTGGGGACATCCAGAATGCGCAGCGCTTCGGTTGCGACGGCCCGGAACACCGGGGCCGCCGCGGCTCCGCCAAAGCCGGCCTGCCCGTGCGTGCCGTTGAGCGTCACCACCACCACCACCGCCGGATTCGTCAGCGGCGCGAAGCCCATGAACGATCCGTTGTAAGTGTGCGTATAGTGGTGCCCGGCGTAATCGTAGATCTGCGCGGAGCCGGTCTTGCCGCCCGCCGTGTAGCCCTCCAGCTTGGCGCCTTTCCCCGTGCCGACCAACACCACGCCTTCCATCATCTGCCGCATCTTGATGGAGGTCTCCGGCTGGATGACGCGCACCGGCGGGGCGGGCGCAGTGGTCTGGCCCGCGGCTTTCAGCACCAGCCGCGGCTTCACCAGCAGCCCACCGTTCGCCACCACCGACGCGGCCTGCGCCAGTTGCAGCGTGGTGACGCTGATTTCCTGCCCCATCGAAATCGAAGCCAGCGAGGTGGCGCCCCACAGCGGCAGCCTGCGCAAACGGCCCTTATCTTCGCCGGGCAGCGGGATACCGCTCTTCTGCCCGAAGCCGAAGCGGCGAACATACTCGTACATCTTCTCGCGGCCCACCTGCAGACCGATTTCGATGGCGCCAATGTTGCTCGAATGCGCCAGCACCTCCCACATATGGACGATGCCCATGCCGCCGTGCGAATCGTGAATCGTCCGGGTGAACAGCGTAAGCACGCCGCCATGGCAGTTGATCATGCTCTCCGGCCCCAAAGACGTGGTTTCGAGCGCGGCCGAAAGCGTGATCACCTTGAATACCGACCCGGGCTCGAAGGAAACGCCGGTCGCGTGGTTCTCGCGGCCGCGATCGTTTACCGACGCGGGAGGTTCGTTGGGATCGTAGGTGGGGTAACTGGCCAGCGCCAGCACCTGCCCGTCGTACGGATTCATCACCACTACGCTGCCGCTCACCGCGCCGTGCGCCTCAACGGCCGCCGCAATCTCGCGTTCCGCGACGAATTGCAGTCGCTCGTCGATGGTCAGGGTGATGGTGGCGCCGGCCCGCCCCTCGCTTGCCAGTTGCTGGTCGATGCCGCGATGGTGCGCGTCGGTCAGCAGCCGCGCCTGGCTTCGCTCGCCGCGAAGCTCCGCATCGAGCGCCTTCTCGATACCGGCGTTGCCAAACTCTGCGAAATCGACGCCGCCCAGGACGTGCGCCGCCAGCGTGCCCTTGGGGTAGTGGCGATGACTCTCGGTCTGGATGTGGATCCAATCCAGGTTCAGGCCTCGGAGGTTCTGGGCCTCCTGCGGCGTGATGTCGCGCTTCACCCACGCGAAGCCGCGGTGACTGTCAAAAGTCGCTTGGATGCGGCTGTACAGCTCGGCTTCATCCAGGTGGAGTTGGTTCGCCAGCAAGCTGGAATTGAGCTTGAGGTCCGGCAGCTTCAGCGGATCGACTGTGACCGATTGCGTGTCCAGGCTCAGGGCCAGCGGGCGGCCGCTGCGGTCCAGGATGGGGCCGCGGGCGGCTGGAATATCGATGAGGTGCTCCTGGCGAGCCCGGGCCTTTTGGACGTAGTCCTGGTGATGGACTATCTGGAGCTTGATCAGGTTGTAAAAAATGGCCGCGCCCCACACGAACACAAGACCGGCCACCCATGCGAGACGTCGATCCACCATGCCGCGCCGCGTGACCGGGTCACGCTCCTCCTTCGCTTACTTTTTCACCATCGCGACCGCGCTGTCGGACTGGTTGTCGAGATGAACAACCTGGCTCGACGAAGGGGTCACAAGGTTCTGCCCCTGCGCCAGTCTTTCCAGCCGCTGCGGGCTCTGGAGCTCGGCTTGCTGGAGTTCCAGCGCGCGCCGCTCATCGGCCAGGCGGTGCGCTTCGGCGCGCAGCACTTCGATGCGGTAACCGTCCAGCGTGCTGGCTGCGCCGGGCGCCAGAACACCGGTGAGCAGCGCCAGAGCCAGACATGCGGCGCCGATGGCCGACCAGCAGGCCCCGCGCGATTCGGGATCAGCTTCGCGCACCAGCCGCGAATTGTCGATTTTCTTGCAATAGAAAAAGACGTCTTCGTGCGGCAGCGTGCGCAACAGGAACGGGTCCCGTTCCACGCGCGCGGTTTCCCGCGGGTTGACGGGGGACTCCGCGCCCGCCGCTATTGCTGTTCTTCGGAAAAACTGTGGCACCGTTGCCATGGCTGTTTGTTACCTCTCTAGTTCATCTCGACGGCGCGCAACTTGGCGCTGCGCGACGGCGCGTTTTGGGTAATTTCTTCCTCGCTCGGCTGAAGCGGATGCTTGGTCAAAACGGCCGCTCTCGCCAGGCGTCCCAGCTCCCTGAATTTCTCTTTGACCTTTCGGTCGTCGATGGACATGAATGCGATCACCACCATACGCCCGCCGCTCGCCAACAGGCCGGGGCCGGTTTCCAGCAGCCGGTCCAACTGGCCTGGTTCATCGTTCGCCGCCATTCGCAACGCCATGAATGTTTTCGTGGCGGGATGCAAACGGCCCGTCCTGGGCACGGCCCGCTCCACTACATCGGCCAGATGCAGTGTGCTCCGTATGGGCCGTGCTCGGACGATTGCTCTG
>PLZX01000037.1:0-14909 GCA_003152325.1 Bryobacterales bacterium
ACGTTCTGGTAGCAGGCATGAAACTCGCGCAGGACCCCAACGGCACCAAGCTGAAATTCCTGCGCCGCATTCCCCGCGATCCTTTCACCAACAAATTCGAATGGGGAATGCGCAGCACCCAGGACGACCCCAAATCCAAGAGCTGGGGCGGCCAGGCGGTATTCGAAGTATTTACCAAGAGCGAGGAGAAGGCACCCGATGGAACGCCCTATGCAGAGTGGTAGCCGCAAGCGGCGCAGCGGTTTCACATTCGTCGAGATGATGGTGGTGGTCACCATCATTGTCATCCTCATCTCGATGGCTATCCCCATCTACAACCGCGCCATTATCCGCTCCAAAGAGAGCGTGCTGCACAACAACCTGTTCACGCTCCGCACCGTCATCGACAATTACTCTTACGACAAGGCCAAGGCGCCCCAAAGCCTGCAGGACCTGGTGAGCGAAGGCTACCTGCGAGCCGTGCCCATCGACCCCATGACCAATTCCACCGACTGGAAGATCGTGATGGAGGATGCCAGCCAAAGCGTCAGCCAGCAGGAACCCGGCATCTGGGACGTGCACAGCGGGTCCGACAAAACCGGCCTGGATGGCGTGCCGTACGCCGACTGGTAACCTGTCCCCGACGCGCCATGTGCCTCCCTGCTACGCTAGTCCTTTGATGCGCCGAATTCCTGCCGCGCTCGCCGCGGCGCTTCTTCTTCTCTCCACGGGTTGCGGGTACGTCGGCGGCCCTCTGACGCCGCTGGCGAATGTTCCCGACAAGGTAACCGACCTGGCGGCGGTCCAGCGCGGATCCCTCCTCGTGGTCCATTTCACGGTCCCGCCACTGACTACCGAGAAACGGACCATCGACAAGCCGCTGCAGTTCGATCTGCGCATCGGCTCGACTCCCCAGCCGTTCAACTCCGCACAATGGCTGGACCACGCCAAGCCACTCACCGGGCTTCGCGTCGCCCAGGGACTTGCCACGTGTGAAATTCCCATCGCGGACTGGACCGGCCAGGAAGCCATCCTCGGCGTGCGCGTGGTCGGCGCCAATGGAAAGGATGCGGGCTGGTCGAACTATCAGGCCATCCGTGTCGTGCCCGCGCCCCCAGTGCCCGTCAACCTGAAACTCGACAACAGGGCGGAGGGCGTGCACCTGAGTTGGTCCGGGAGCGGCGACCAGTTTCGTGTCATCCGCCGCAGCAGCGCCGCCGAAACCTGGGCAATCGTGGCCACCCTGGACAGCCATGAGTGGACCGACACCAGCACCGAATTCGGCAAGCCATACTTCTACGAAGTGCAGAGCCTGGTGGATGTGGGGGACCGGAAGTTCGCGGAAAGCGATCTCTCGGCTCCCCAAGACCTTACTACCGTCGATTCCTTTCCGCCCGCCGTTCCCACCGGCTTGCGCGCCGACGCGGCGCCGGCTTCCATCGAGTTGGTCTGGGACCGCAACACCGAACCGGATCTGGCCGGCTACCGCATCTATCGCTCCACCGGCGATGGCCCCTTTGAAAAGCTCGCTGAATCAAACGAAATTCCCAGCTACTCCGACCGCGCTTTGGAGCATGGCAAGACCTACCGCTACGCCATCACCTCCTTCGACCGCTCTACCCCGCCGAATGAGAGCGGGCGCTCTGCTGCGGTCGAAGCCACATTTCAGTAGTGTTATGTTCAATCAACACAATTAAAAGCTGTTAACTTGAAATACTGAAGTGCAATAGTGTATAAAGAATCCAAATGATCATTTCAATGCGGCCTCACGCTACCCGGCAGGAAATCGACCACGTTTGTGAGCGGATCGGCGAATTCGGCTACAAGGTTCACTCCATCGAGGGCGAAGAGCGGGTGGTGATCGGGGTTGTGGGAATGGGCGACGTTACGGCCTGCCTGGAATCGCTCGAAGCCACACCCGGCGTCGAGCGCGCCATGCGGATTTCGGCGCCCTACAAGTTCGTCAGCAGAGAGTTCAAGAAGGAACGCTCCGCCATCCAGGTCAACGGCCTCCAGATCGGCGGCGGAGAATTCATCGTGATCGCCGGTCCGTGCTCCGTGGAGAGCGAAGACCAGATCCTCCAGACGGCCGAAGCCGTGGCTGCGGCGGGCGCACGGATGCTCCGCGGCGGCGCATTCAAGCCCCGCACGTCGCCCTACGATTTTCAGGGGCTCGAACTTGAAGGCCTCAAGCTGTTGCGCAAAGCCAAGCAAGCCACCGGCCTCGGAATCGTCACGGAAATCATGAGCGACCGCGACGTGGACATGGTTGCCGAGTACACCGACGTCATGCAGGTGGGCGCGCGCAACATGCAGAACTTCGCATTGTTGAAATCGCTGGGCGCTTGCGGCCGGCCCGTGCTGCTCAAGCGCGGCATGAGTTCCACCATCAAGGAGCTGCTGATGTCCGCCGAATATATCGTGGCGCACGGCAACCCCAATGTGATTCTCTGCGAGCGCGGCATCCGCACGTTTGAAACCGCCACGCGCAACACCTGCGATATCGCGGCCGTGCCGGTTCTAAACGAACTGACACACCTGCCGGTGCTGCTCGACCCGAGCCATGCCACTGGCAAGCGCAGCCTGGTACCGGCCTTGGCGCGCGCGGCCGTCGCGATCGGCGCCGATGGCCTGGTGGTGGAAGTGCATCCCTGCCCGGAGAAAGCCGCCAGCGATGGCGCGCAGTCCTTGACGCTGGAGTCTTTCGCTGCGATGATGCGGTCTCTCGCGCCTTACCTTCGTTTGTGGAAGGAAGCGCGGGATTCGGAAGTCGCCCCGTCCGCCATTGCTGTGTGATACTGCGGGTGTGGACTACAAACCACGGCCCTGGCAACTCATCCTGCTGATCGCCCTGATATGCGGCGCTGCGGTGGGAGGAATGGTGTGGTACCGCTCGCGCACGCTCACTCCCGCCGCGAGCCTCCGGCGCATGCCCACGGAGGATACGCTGGTGTTGTGGATCGATTTCGCGGCGCTGCGCCCCACTGGCCTTCTGCCGCTACTCGACGGCGCCAAAGCCGGACAGGATCCCGAATACCAGACCTTCGTCCGCCAGACCCGCTTCGACTACATGCACGACCTGGATTCCGCTATGGTGGCGTTCGCCCCAACCGGGAATTTCTTCCTGGTGAAGGGCCGGTTCGACTGGAAGAGCCTCCGAAGTTACGTGGAACAGGTGGACGGCGTCTGTCTGAACTCGCTCTGCCGCGTGAGCGGAAGCGGACCCGACCGCCGCATTTCTTTTTTTCCGGTTCACCGCGACCTGATGGCCATGGCTTCCAGCCCCGATGAGTGGGCCGCGTTACGGCTGGCCAGCGCGAGCCCGGGGCCGGATCTTCCCGTTCCGAATGCGCCCGTGTGGCTTGCCTTCCCCGGTTCCTTGCTTAAGGCCAACAAGAATCTGCCCGATGGCGCCAGCCTCTTCGCGCGCGGCATGGAAAATGCACTGCGTGTGACCATTTCACTCGCACCGGAGGGCGACCACTTGTCGGCCCACCTCGACGTGCGCTCGAAGAGCGACCGTGAGGCCTCCGCGGCCGCCGCGCGGCTCACCGAAGCTACCCAGTTGTTGAGGAGCCTGATCGCGCGCGAAAACCTCAAGCCCAACCCCGCCGACGCAAGCGGCGTCCTGGCTGCCGGCACTTTCCACGCGGAAGGCACTCACGTGGCTGGTGTTTGGCCCATTCCCCGCGAATTCATCCAGAACCTGTTAGGCAGCCAGTAGTATCCGTTTTTTGGCCGGTCGATAGCTATATCGCGGCGCGCCACGCATGATATTTCTAATGCATGGACGTGGAAATCCAAACCCAACTACGGGAAATGGTCGACGGCATGGACGTATCCCCGGCGGAGTTGGACTCGCGGGAACTGCTGCCCGTGTTGCTTCCCGCTTCGTTCTTCTCGACTGGCGAATGGGGTGGCCCCTTCACTCGCTTGCGTGCCGCCGAAATCGGCCTGACCTGGGCCGTGCTCATGCCCGGTGGAAGCCTGCGCTATGTCAATCAGGCCATCCAGTCCCATTGGGAAAAACAGCGGCTCGACTGGAAAGCCCTCGCATTAGCCAACCTCTCGCGCCATACCGAGAACCAGCCCGGCCCGCGCATGCTGCGCCGCGTCAACGGCGAAGTCTTCGCTGTGGCCTTCTTCTATGAAGACGGCCTGGGTCCTTCGCGCCTGCTCTTTCGCGGAACGCTATCGAGGCTTTTTCCGAAGGGCTGGCGCGTAGCCATCCCCGAACGAAGTTGCGGCTTTGCCTTCGGCACGGATCTGACTCCCGAAGAACAGAGCCAGGTAGACGGCGTAGTCAACCACTGCTACCAGCATGGAACCCGTCCGTTCGCCCCCGGTTCCTACGCCATGGACGANNCCTAGTTCATCCCGCACATGCCCGGATTCCCGCACATCCCACCCGGGCACCTTGGCATCTCATGCGCCTTCGAACCGCTCGGGACATGCGCGGCGAAAGTGGAAAGCTCTTGCGTCAAATGTTTTTCGCCGCACTTGGGGCACTCCACGCCCGGTGCATCGTCGGCCCGGCGCACCAGCTTCTCAAACTTCGTCCCGCAATCGTCACAGCGATATTCAAAGATCGGCATATTGGCTTACTCCATTATAAGAGAACCGATGCCATCCATGACGCCGCGCACTTCCGCCGCCGACCCGTTGTAATTGTTCACCAGGATCGAAAACGCCACCCACTGGCCGCCGGGCTTCTCCGCGTAGCCCGAAAGCGCGCTCACGTGGGAGAGCGAACCGGTCTTGGCGTGGATGTGTCCGGCGGCAGCGCCGTCGCCGAACCGTGTCGCCAGCGTGCCATCCTGGCCACCCACCGGCAGCAGTGAGATCCAGTTGTCGCGCGCCGGCGAATCGTACATGTAGCGCAGCAGCTTGACCACCGCCGCAGGCGTCACCAGGTCGAGCCGCGAGAGCCCGGAGCCATCCAGCAAATTATAGGCGCCGGGCTCGATGCCGGCTTCCGCCAGAAAGACCTTCTCTTCTTCTCGCGCCGCTTCGAAGCTGCCGATGCCCCGGCGGGCGCGCCCCACGGCCCGCAGCGCCAGCTCGGCGTGCAGATTCTGGCTCACTTTGTCGGTGATCCGCAGGTCTTCCAGAAGCGGCGCCGACGTGCGCGATGCCAACTCCAGCCCGGAATCGGAAGCCGGCGCCGGCTCTAGCGCCTGGTCGGGGTAAAGGTGACTGGCCCGAACGCTTCCAGTGACTGCGATGCCGCGCTCTTCGAGAGCCTGCCGCAACGCCGCCGCCGCATAGAGCGCCGGATCTTCGATGCCCAGCAGCAGTTCCTGCCCGCGGTCGCGCAACGGCAGAGTGCCCCATAACCGCACGTCCCGGCTGCCGGGAATTCTCTCCATGCGGACTCTGCGGTCGCCGCCGGCGGCCACCGTGCGAACGCGGTTTTCCAGCAGGTAGTATTCCACGGGAGGGTTGAGCGACAGCACGGCCGGGTCACCCACCGCCGCACCCGGACGGATGTTGAGCGTCAGGGTATTGTCGTTGAGGGTGAGAGCGGAGATCGCCGGCCCGTCGTCGGAGCGCGGATCGTCAATCGACCAGCCCACCGCGTAAGGCTCCCAAACGTACCAGGTATCGTCGCCCACCACATCGCCCTCGATGCGCTTGACGCCGCGCGCGGCCACTTGATCGGCCAGGTCTTCCATTGCCGCCAGAGGGTTGCCGGTCACCGNNAGAGCGCCGTGAATCCGCCCTTCGGCGTCCGGCGGGCCATCCGCCACTACCCGCGTCCGAAAGGTAAAATCCGGCCCGAGCCGCGCCAGCGCCATGGCCGTCGTAAACAGCTTGGCGTTGGACGCGGGAACGAAGAAGTGGTCGGGGTTCGCCTCGTAGAGCGTCTTTCCGCTCGCCAGATCGACGATGCGGATGCCCCAGAAGGCAGTCCGCGCCGCCGGCGAGGAAGCAATCAGGCGCTCGATGTTTTCAGCCAGGGAAGCAGCCGATAAACCTCCAGCCAGCATCAGCACCGGGAGCAGACGCACCAATCTCATCGGCCGGTGACCTTGGCTTCCAGCCAGATTAGGGGGATCAGAATCATCACCAGGCACGTGCCCAGAAGCGGGATCCCCACCACCACGCCCACGCCCAGCACCGAGGCCGCGTAGCCCAGGGTAGCCGGCGCCAGCAAACCGCCTACCAGTGCCACCGAAAAGATGCCGTTAAAGAAGCCGGGATGGTAGTAAGGAAAACGGCGACCGATGGCTTCCGCCACCAGAGGATACACGCTGGCGTAGCCTCCGCCGATGAATATCGCGCCGGTGGCCGCCCCAAACGGGTTGTCAGTGAAAAAGAGAATCAGGCAGCCGAACAGCGCCGCCGACACACTTGCCAGCAGGAGCCGCGCGTGGCTGACTTTTTGCAGGATCGCCACTGCGCCCATTCGCCCCCCCATGAGAAACGCCCAGTAAAGAGCCAGATCGAACAGTGCGGCTTTGGGGCTCAACCCAACCCGGCGGATCAGGAACAGCGGCAGCCACCCGGCAATCGACCATTCGTTGCCGAATTGAAAGAACAGCAGCAGCGCGAACAGGACGGCCCCGATGCTGCGGAAATCCTGGAAAGCTTGCCGCAACTTGGGATGCGTACCCGCCGGCGGCGCCTGGTAGGAACTCTTGTAATACAGCCCGGCAAACACCCCCGGCACCACCGCCATGAGCATCAGGATGGTGGGCACGTCGTATGCGTAAAAGGTGCCCCCCACCAGCAGTGTGGCCGAAAGGCAACCGAGTCCATACCAGATGCCGCCCTGATTGATCGTGCGTGCCGCGTCCGTTTGGTAGCTTCGGGAGATGGCGTAAAACAGAGCCATATTCAGGAGCCCCGCGCCCGTCCCCAGCGTCAAGAGGCCGCCCACCCGCCACCAGGAGGAGAGCAGCGGCGAAACCACCGCCAGGTAGGCCAGATCGACGCAGGAAAGCGCGCAGGCAAAAACCAGCAGGAAGGTCAGCCCGCGCCGGACGATGATGGGCCGCGCCAGAGCGGCAGCCGCTACGATCCCCACCGCCAGGCTCAGGAAGTAGTTCCCCACAGCCACAAAATCCGGCGGATCCCGGTGGTATCCCCAAGCCGGCAGGATGGCCCCCAGCAATGCCAGAAGGAAGCCCGATAGCAGGAATCCAGCCAGGGCTTTCCCACCCGCCGTGGAGGCAACCTCGGTTGGCGCCGGCGCAGAACTCACAGGTCCGATTGTAGCGCCTGACCGGGCGGAATTCGGAATCCGGTAGACAGTCGTTCCGAAATCGGGAGGACTCGCTGGGGCTAGTTTTTGTTATCAGTCGGTTACGTATGGCACGCGGGTTGCTTTAGGATCCGCAGGGTTCTTTAAGAGGATATTTTCACTTTGGTGCGTTGTTGCCTCCGTTCCGGCTCGACGCCGCCGCCCCGCCCGGTCCCATCTGCCGGAGCGGGGCGCTTTTTTTTGTTCTGCTAAACTGGGGTTCTCACTACAAATGGGACCTTATGCCTACTGGATGGATCGCTGGGAGCGGAAACTCGCCACCCGGGATACCAACCGCGTAGTGCGTCCGTTTGAATGGGGCACCAAATGGCTGCACGGCATCGGCTTCCCGCCCTGCCCCGCGGATGCCAACGGCGATGCAGCTGCCTGTATAGCCCGTTTCGCAACCGAAGCCGTCGCCCACTCCGAGCGCTTTTATTCCTACGCGCCGGTCCAGGATTTCCGTCTACAGGAAGACCGGCTGACTTTCACCAGCCCGGTCGAATCCCCGTATCCCAGGAACAATACCGTCCACGCGGCGTGGTTTCCCGCTAGGCGGGATCGCGGCCGCGCCCTCGTCGTGCTGCCCCAATGGAATTCCGGTCCCGACGGACACGTGGGATTGGCAAGGCTGCTGAACCGGTTCGGAATCAGCGCGCTGCGCATGACCATGGCGTACCACGCGGAGCGCATGCCGGAGGAACTCTCCCGCGCCGATTACCACGTCTCCAGCAATATCGGGCGCACCATTCACGCCACGCGCCAATCCGTCATCGACGCGCGCGCCTGCCTGGACTGGCTGGCGCAACAGGGCTACCAGCGAGTGGGGTTGTTGGGGACCAGCCTGGGTTCGTGCGTGGCCTTCATTGCCGCGGCCCACGACACGCGCGTGAAAGTGGGCATTTTCAACCACGTGTCCAACTACTTTTCCGACCCGGTCTGGACCGGAATATCGTCGCGGCACATTCGCACAGGCTTCGGAGATGCGGTTAGCCAGGACGATCTGCGGCTTTACTGGTCTGTGATCAGCCCGGCCAGCTACCTGAAACGCCTGGAGGGGCGCGACATGCGCAACCTGCTGATCTGGGCCCGGCACGACTCGACGTTCCTGCCCGTCTATTCCCAGCAGGTGCTCACCCGCTTCCGCGAAATGCAGTTGCCGCATGAAGTTTTCACGCTGCCTTGCGGCCATTACACCACCGGGCGTTTCCCCTTCAACCTCATCGACGGCTTGACGATGTGCCGCTTCGCCGTCCGCAATCTGTAACTCAAACATTACATGGCGCTTAGAGGCAGCCTGTTGCCTGAATTTAATATTGACAAGCCGAAAATCCCGTGAGAGCATGTAAACATCACTGGAAAAGGAGGTGGTCCAAGATAATGGAAAGCAACATACGACCGCGAGAGGTGGCCGACTGTTAAAGTCGAGCCGATAATGTAGCCGATTCCGCCCAGTATCGGAATCAAAGTTCCTGTGGACCGGCTGCCTCAAGCGTCAGCTTAAGCCTCAGGTTTTATTCTCTGGCTACCTCCCCCGTGGCCCGAAAGCGGGTCACGGGGGATTCGTCTTTTTAGCGTATGGTATACTGAAGGTCTCGAAAGGAATCCCCGTAACATCATGAAGGCCGGAATTCACCCCGCTTATAACGAACTGAATGTAATCTGCGCCTGCGGCCATACCTTCAAGACTCGGTCGACGCACAAAGGCGATATCCGCGTGGAAATCTGCTCTTCCTGCCACCCGTTCTATACCGGCAAGCAGAAGCTGATGGACACCGCTGGCCGCATCGACAAGTTTGAGAGGAAGTACAAGGAATCGCGTGCCGCCAAGAAGGCACAACCGGTAGCGTAACCCGCAAAACAAGTTTGGAAATGGCAAGGGGCCGGACGTCGTCCGGCCCCTTGCGCTTTTCACAGCCCGGTAATGTGCGCCGCCCGCTCATGGCACTGGCACCAGGAGCGTCTTGCCGATCACGGTCGTGAAGCCGTCCAGCACGTCCAGGAAGCTCGATGCCAGCGACGGGACTTGGCGAAGCTGCCAGAGATGCTCGGCGTTTTGCCAGGCTGACTCCCGGGCAGCGGTCACGTCCCAGGCGGCGATCGTGTCTTGCAGATGAGAGACCGGCGGGAGGTCCCCACCGGGAAGGCGGACATTCAGCGTGCGTTTGGCGGAGTCGATGAGGGTGTCCAGCGTGGAGTTCAGCGCGGTGTAATCGTTGTAGTGCGTTCCCCCGTGATCCGGAGTTGTGCCGGTGACCTGACAGGTGGCCACGATGGCTTCGGGAAGGTCGTGGTTGATGTGGGCGTTGATGCCTGCCAGCGCGAACTGGATGCGCGCAATGGCGGTCTGGCTGCGGCTATTGAACAAAGTCTGCCAGCAGGCGGGTGTCGCCTGTCCGGAAAACCAGGATTTGAGGGCAGAGAAGTAGAGACGTGCGAATTGTACGTCGAGCTGGGCAAGCCATCCCGGATCGGTGAAGCCGCCCGCAGAGACCCGCGCCTCTACGGCCTGTGTCACCTGCCGGTATAGCCAGTTGAACCATTTGAGGCCATCCGTATCGACACAAGTGGTGTCGATGGTTTGAAGAATCTGGAGAACATCCGGAATAGACTGCGGAGCGGCCTGCACGGTGGCGAAGAGCGCGGCGTCGTAGGGGAGCATGGTCCATTGTAGGTCCAGCTAACTCCTCGCCGTTCAGATGCCGGCCTTACTTCCTTACGCCGCTGCCTGATCCTTTTTTGCGCGCTTTGCGTTCGGCGTCGTGCCTCGCGCGGAGCGCTTCGTACAACGGAAGCTGGTCGGGGCGAAGCATGGCCTTGATTTGCGCCACCTGATCGTCAAAAATCGCGCGAGATTCGGTGTCCCGTTTCTGGAAAACCTGCTCGAACTGCTCTCGGGTATGATCGTAGATCTTCTCTGCCTGAACCACTTGCTGCGGGTCCAGGTGGACTGTCTGCGTCATCTCATCGATATTGTGCTTGCGGATGGCCTCCGGATCGCGCTTTTCTTCAGGGCCTTTGGGATTGGAAGGCGCGACCACTGCCGTGGTGCTGTATACACGGTATGCGAAGCCGCCCACCACCACGCCACTGAGAAACACCAGCAGCAGCGAAAAGAATGCGGACAGTTTCGTGTTCGCCATGAATCAGCCTAACGGCCGGAGAGATCGAGGCGCGCTGGAGTGACGATATCGGGGGCATCCAGGGGATGGGCCTCCGCCAGGGCTTCGATGTAAGTCTCGCTGGAGGTGATGGCGCTCGCATGCGGCATCGACATATACACGCCGAGCGCGATGGTCAGCGCCACGGCCGCAGTGACAAAGCCATTCGCCATGCGACGGAAGGAAAACGTGAAGCTCTGGCGCGATTCAATCCGCCCCCACAGGGCCGGCATAAAATTCGCACTTGCCTCCGGTGTGGGGCAAGCATCGCGATACGCCCGGAACAGGGCGTCCAATCTTTCGTCGTCGTTGCCGCGCATAAAGTCCATAATAATACCTCGAACCACCTGCCGGCCCTCAGCTGGCCTGCTCCCGCTTCTCCGCTGCGCCAAAGGCCTTCAGCACCCGTTGGCGAGCCCGGAATAACCGGACCTTAAGAGCATTTTCGTTGACTTTATAAATCTTTTCAAGCTCCTTCAACGAAAGCCCTTCCACTTCTTTCAACATCAACAGAATCCGATCCGCTTCCGAAACCGCTCCCAGAAGCGATGCCACGGATTCGCGGAGCTTCTTCTTGTGCTGATCTTCCTGATCCGCTTTCCCACCCGCCAGAGCATCGGCCATCATCACCTGCTGCTCCGAGAGGTCGGACATCCGGAATTCCTGGCGGCGGCGCTGCTTGCGAAGATAATCGTAAGCTGCGTTGACCGTCAGCCGATACAACCACGGTTCAAAGACCTCTGCCGTCCGCAATTGGTCGAGAGAAAAATAAAGTCGCAAGAAAACTTCCTGCGCGACATCCTCGACATCTTCCGTACGGGCGATCAACCGGGTGATCGTGCCCAGAATCCGCTTCCGGTACGCCGTCACGATTCCGTTGAAAGCAGCGCTATCGCCCTTCTGTGCGCTCTTGATCAGCTCGAAATCAACCAGCATTCGGCACCATACGTGCCGGCGTCCAAAAAAAGCTTCAAGTGCTCCGTTTGGATAGGCGTACCGGCAAGTTGACAGGTTACAAAGTGGGGAGGGGAATTGCGCATAGCCCGAACGGGCCCCCGAAGCCCCGTACCGTTCTGCGTAAAGACCATCATGAGGTCCCTACCATTATTCCACAGGTTCCGCGAAAGCTGCTCATAATACAGGGATTACGCATCATCCCGCACTTTCATCGCGAAAAGCGTCTGATCGTCGAAGGCGGTAGTGGAAAACTGGTCGAGCGCCTCGAAGATCGCCTGGATAAGGCCGATGGGCGGCTTTTGGCAGTTGGCGCGCACCACCTGAGCCAGGCGGCCGCGTCCGAATTCCAGACCGGCGGCGCTCAAATGGTCGGTGATGCCGTCGGAGTAGAGCAGAATAAGGTCACCGGGCTGGGCCTGAAAAGTTACCTCCTCGTATTCGCGGGATTCGAGCAAACCGACCGGCACACCTTCGGCCCGCACTTTCAAAATCTCGGTGCCGCGGCAGATCATGGGCGGAATCGCGCCGGCGTTGGCCATCACAATCTGGCGGGTTGGGGGGTCCCACAGCAGCACACTCAAGGTGGCGTAGCGGGCTTCCACTTTGCGTTCGATGAGCGCGTCGTTAACCGCCTTGAGGAGTTCGGCCGGCCGATGGCGCCGCGGCGCCAGCGTGCGCAGCAGGCCGCTCATCAGGCCGCCATATAGGGCTGCCGCCGCACCCTTGCCGCTGACATCGCCGAACGCGATCACCGTGCGGCCGTCGCGGCGTTCAAACAGGTCGTAAATGTCGCCCGAGATTTCCCGCGCCGGCCGCAGGCGCACGGCGGAATCCAGGCCTTCGATTTCCGGATCGGCGTCGGGCAGCAGCACGCGCTGCAATTCGCGCGCGGCTTTGAAGTCCTCTTCCAGGCTCTTTTCGCGGACGGCCACTTCGTGATAAAGCCGCGCGTTCTCGACACTCGACGCTACCTGCGGACCGAGCAACGTCAGCATACGCACTTGTTCGTCCGTAAAGTAACCCACGCGATCGCTTTCCAGGTCCATCACGCCCACCACGCGGTCCTGGACGGCCAGCGGCACAGCCACTTCGGAACGGATATCGGCATGCGAAGCGATGTAGCGCGGGTCCTTGGCGGTGTCGTGCACGCGGACTACTTCGCGCGATTCGGCGGCCGCGCCGGTGATGCCCTTGCCGAGTGGAACGTTGTCGGTGTTGACGCGCTGGTCGTAGCGGATGCTGAAGAGATGCCTCAGTGCCTTGGCGTCCTGATCCACCACCAGGATGCTGAAGGCATCGTAGGCGATCAATTCGCGCACCGTCGAAGCGATTTTTCCCAGCAGCTCGTTGAGATCGAGAATCGAAGAGAACTCGCGCGAAATATTGGCCAGTGTCTTGAGGGTGCGATTCTGGCGATCCACGCGCCGGTACAGGCGGGCGTTGTCGATGGCTATTGAAACCCGCGCCGTGACGAGGCGCAGCAAGGCGCGGTCATACTCGGTATACGCATTGAGGCGAGTGGATTGCAGATCGATCACGCCCACGAGGCGCCCGCGCGCCACCATTGGAACGGCCAGTTCGGTGCAGACGGCATCCACCGTGGGAAGGTAACGCGGATCGTTGCGCACGTCGCCCACCAGCTCCGGCTCCCGCCGCGCCGCAGCTATGCCCGTAATGCCTTCACCCAGCGCGATCGAGAGGTTGCGGATCACTTCTTCGCGATGGCCCACGCCGTAGCGGATGCGCAGGTCCTGGCGCTTCTCGTTGAATAGCAGAATCGCGAACAGGTCGTAGGGCAGCACCTTGCGGACGATCTCCGCCACATTTGCCAGAAGCTGATCGAGATCGAGCGTCTGAGCCGTGGCCGCGGAGACTTCCAGCAGGTAGTCCAGCAGCTCCGACCGCTCGCGAAACCGGATCGAAGCTTTGCGGGTGGATTGCATGGACGGCTGCGCCGGACGCGGATCAGGCAGCGGTGGCCTCGACGATCTTTACGCTGGCGCTGGCGCCGATGCGCGTGGCGCCGGCCGCGGTCATGGCCTGAACATCCTGCAGCGTGCGGATGCCGCCGGAGGCCTTCACGCCCATTTGCGGCCCCACTACTTCGCGCATCAGCGCGATATCGTGAGCGGTGGCGCCGGATGGGCCAAAGCCAGTAGATGTCTTGACAAAATCCGCCCCGGCCTCTTTCGCCAGCATGCACGCCACGGCCTTCTGGTTGTCATCGAGCAGCGCGGTCTCGAGGATCACTTTCACGATCGCGCCGCCCCGATGGGACACCCGCACCACCTCTTCGATATCGGCCTTAACGGCCTCCTGATCGCCGGAGCGGAGCGCGCCCACGTTGATCACCATGTCGACTTCCTGCGCGCCGGCGCAGACTGCCGTAGATGCCTCGGCCGCTTTGGCCTCCGTACTGGCGGCGCCCAAGGGAAAACCGACCACCGTGCAGACCTTGACGGGCGAACCCGCCAGTTCCTTCCGCACCAGCGGCACCCAATAGGAATTCACGCACACGCTGGCAAAACTGTACTCGCGCGCCTCGCGGCAAACCTTGATCACGTCGGCGCGCGTGGCTTCGGGTTTGAGGATGGTGTGGTCAATCAACGCCGCGATGCTGGGATCGATCTTGGTCAGCCTCTCGCTGGCCGAGATACGCGTGGCTCCGACGGCGATGATCTCCCTGGTGTTTCGCGAGCAGGTCTGCGCGCAACGCTGCACGCACCCCGGGCAGACCTGGTCCGGGAGGTTGAGACCTTCCCCCTTCTTGGGAGCGGCCGCAGGCGCGGTATCCGGACGGCCCACACGGGCCAGGATTTCTTCGCCGATTTGCGCAACTAAGGTGTCGAGTTCCGCTTGCGTCACAACGTTCCTTTTTTCAGATACCGCTGTTCGATAGCCATGATCTTGTCGACCCGACCCTGGTGCCGGCCCCCGCCGAATGAAGTGGCGATCCAGGTGCGGACCACCTCTTCCGCCTGGGTCCGGGTCAACAGCCTGCCGCCAAGCGTAAGCACATTAGAATCATTATGTTCACGGCTGTTTCTGGCGGAAGCTTTATCATAGCACAGGGCCGCCCGAATACCCGGAACCTTGTTGGCGGCCATGCAGGAACCGATACCCGCGCCATCGATGATGATGCCGCGCGTGGCAACNNATGGCGATGGTCTGGTTCGGAGGCGCGACGCCAGAGAGCTGATCGTCCGGAACTTCGAGGATGCGCACGCCGCGCGCCGCCGCCACCTCACGCGCCGAGGGCGTGACAATCGACTCGACGGGAACGCGAAGGTCCCCGGCGGCCGGCACGTCCTCCGCGGTAATGACTCGCTTCATAGAGCCGCTCGTCGTATACAATTCGTAAGGACCATTGTAATGAAATCAGGCCTGCTGCTGTCGGTTTTTCTGGCCGCCATTTCCCGCGACTATCTCTCGCGCCTGTTGCAGCGCGGCGAACTGGGATGGGGCGTGCTGTTCATCGGCATGGTGGTGGCCTTCGGAATGGGAGCGGTGCACGCGCTTTCGCCGGGGCACGGCAAGACCATTGTGGCAGCGTACCTGGTGGGAAC
>PLZX01000037.1:14978-17395 GCA_003152325.1 Bryobacterales bacterium
CCATCATCACGGCGATGGCCCCGTCCACAGCCACGTGCCCGAAGGCGAAGTCAGCATGGCGAGCCTGGTGGCATTAGGTGCGAGCGGCGGCCTGGTTCCGTGCCCTTCCGCGCTGGTGCTGTTGCTGAGTGCGGTAGCGCTGGGCCGCATCGCGCTCGGCCTGGCCCTGCTGGTGGCATTTTCCGCCGGGCTCGCCGTGGTGCTGATGGCGATCGGGATGACGGTGGTCTACGCCAAGCACTGGATTCCGGACAGCGGGAAAGCGGCCAGCCACCCGGCGTTTCGTTATCTGCCGGTGGCATCGGCCGTGGTCATCGTGTGTGCGGGAGTGATCATGACCGGAGTGGCGTTGGGAGTGATTCGGGGCTTAGGAGTGTAGGTTTACCGAATCTCCACTGTCTGCGTCGACGCAGTTACTTTCCCTTCCAGATCCTCCTGCAGGACGGCGCGCATCCGGTAGGTTCCGGGCGGCGCCACTAGCGTGAGGGTGGCGTTGATTCCGTTGGCCGATAGCTGATTGAAGGTGGGTTCTTTGACGGCCAGGGTCATTGTCCCTTCCTTCCCGGTGACGAAGTTGCCGTCGGCATCGGCCAGCACGGCGACCATCAGAATCTTCTGCTGGCGAATGCCAAACTGTTCGTTGAACCGCAGATTCTTAATATCGAGGTGAAAGACCGCCTTGAGGGCGGTTTCTCCGGTTTCCGTTTTCGCGGGCGCGGTGGAGATGGCGATCGGAACTTCCTGCAACGTATCCGTGGCTAGCGCTTCGGTATCGATCCGGCGCTCGGCCGCTGGCTTCGCAGGCGCCGGTGGTACAGCCATATAACCGAGCCGCGCCTGCACAGTGTTGTGGCTCGAAGCGGTTAAGCGCACTTTCAGCTTGTGATACTTGCCATCCTGAGCCTCCTCGGGCGAAAAGCCGAGCAGGTAACTCACCTCCGGCCGGACGCCCAGCTCGTGGAAGCCCAAATCGAGATCGTTGTTGTTGTGGAAGAACAGGCCGCCGGTGTTGTAAGCGAGACTGGCCACGGCATCGTTGCCCGCCTCTTTGGCGATGCTGCCCATGGATTGCATGCGCGTCAAAGTCCGGGGATCGGCGCCCATGGGCGTCTGCCCCGGTTCGTCAGCGTACAGCCCTTTGGCATCCAGGGCGTTGATCACCACACCAGCGTGCAGCGCATGGCGCGTGATCTCATCCAACTGGTCTTCCAGGGTGCCCGAGAGGAAACCGGACGAGGCCAGCAGCACCATCCGCTTTTCCGGCATCTGCGCCATGAGATCCACCACGTCTGCGATGGCGCCCATGGTATTTTCGGCGGTCTGCCGGACCTGCTCCCAGATGGCGCTGGCCTGCGATTTGACCGACTGGAGAAGGTCGCGAGCCGGGCCGGGCCGTGCACGGCCGTTGCCGCGCATGACGCCTCCATCGAAGTTGGTAACGTCGGCAGGCGGGGCCTGATGGCGGCAATTGGCCGCTTCGGCCAGTTTCGCGTTGAAGGTTTGCACATCAATGCGGTTGGCGATCACGTAGGCCTCATAGGCTGTCATGCCGGGGCACATGCCGCCATCGGGAGTGCGGCTATTGAGGTGGAGCTTTCCGATCGCCTCCAGCAGTTTGTCCGGGTCGGTGGTGAAGGGGAGGTTCTGCAGCTCCGAGGTGGTGAAAAGGGCCACGTGGTCGCCCGCCGTGAGGCCGCTCTTCACGAAGCGTTTGGCCGCCGACTGCGCCTGGGGCAGTTCGCGAGGCCCCATGCTGAGATCGTCGAAGAGCAGGCCGACATACCGCTGGGAAACTTTGGCGGGAACCGCGGCCGGCCTCTCGCCCGTCAGCGTACTGGCAGCGGCTACGGGGACCGACGTCTCCACGGCAAAGGCCGTGATGGACCGCTTCCGGCCTTCGTCGGTGATCTCGAAGTCTTCTTTCGTCAGGCCCGCGACGGTGTGGCCGCGCGCGTCCCGCACCACTGCGCCGACCTCCACCAGTTTCGCATCCACCTTGAGGGTAAACTGCGGGCGGAGCCGGTAGGGTGCGCTATTGACGCGAATCTCGGCGGCCTCCGGTTCCTGGCCGCGGACGATTGCGGCCAGGGCCGCCAGGAGGAGAAGCCGTCTCACAGATCCGAAGTGCAGAACTTGCACCGGGTTGCGTCCGCGGCCACGGTTTCCTTGCACCTGGGGCAGGTCTTCGAGGGCGGTGGCGGCGGGGCTGGTACTTCCTTCAAAAGCATCTTGGTGATTACGTACACCACGATCGCGATGATCAGAAAATCGACCACGTTGCCGAAGAACGTGCCGATGTTGATGGTGTTGACGACTTCCTTGCCGTCGGCGCCAATCCGCTTGCCGAATTCGATGGTGGCCGTGCGCCAGTTCCCGCCCGGAATTGCCGGGCCGATCAGGGGCATGATGATATCGGC
>PLZX01000037.1:17412-21833 GCA_003152325.1 Bryobacterales bacterium
CGTTCCATGGCGGGCTCCAGAATCGCGGGCTCAGCCGCGTAGCAAATGCGAATGGAGCCTTCCCCGCCGGCGCCGAACGCGACGCCCGGCGCCAGGCCCACGCGAGTCTCTTCCAGCAGGCGCTTACAGAAGGCGAAAGAATCGTCCAGCCCGTCGATGCGCGGGAAGACGTAGAAAGCGCCGTCGGGTGTGGGCAGGGTCACTCCGCAGATGCCCGAGAGCGCGTCCATGCAGATGCCGCGATTCTCCCGCAGCCGTCCCAGCATGCGCACCAGTTCGCTCTCGCCTTCGGCGAGGGCCGTCTCGCCGGCCTTCTGCGCGATGGTGGGAGCGTGGGAGATGACGAATTCGTTCAACTGGGTGGCCTTGGCAGCCAGGTCGCGCCGCGCCACCAACCAGCCCACCCGCCAGCCGGTCATGCAGTAACTCTTGGAAAAAGAATGTACCACCATGACGGCGTCGTCGCGCGTGGCCCTGCGCAGAATCGAAGGCACCGGTTCGCCCAGGCACGCGCCGCCGTAATAGAGCCGGTCGTAGACTTCGTCGGCCACCAGCCAAAGCCCGTGGCGCCGCGCGAAATCAAGTAGCCCCTGCTGCTCGTCGCCGGTGGCCACCCATCCCAGCGGATTGGAAGGAGACGTGTAGAGCAGCAGCCGCGTGCGCGGCGTTACGGCGGCCGTGAGGGCGTCGAAATCGACGGAGTAGCGGGCGCCGCAGAGCGGGTGCGGAACCTGGCGGACGGCCGCATTGGCCATCATGACGCTCGAAGAGCCATTGGGCCAGGCGGGCGTCAATACGATCCCTTCGTCGCCGGGATCGAGCGCGCACCGGATGCCCAGGTTCAACGCCTGGACGCCCGAAGCCGTCACCACGATCTCCGTTGCAGGATCGAGTTCCAGGCCTTGCAGCCGCCGGTAGTTTTCCGCGATGGCCCGCCGCAGCGACGGCAAACCGGCGTTTTCCGTATAGAACGTGAAGCCATCCTGCATGGCACGTACGGCGGCCTGCTTGATGTAATCCGGGGTCGGCAGATTGGACTCGCCGAAATAGAGACGCAGCACACCGTCCATTCCCATGGCGATTTCGGCCAACTCGCGGATTCGGGAGCGAGGCACTCTTTCGACGGAACTGGCAACCGCGGGCATCTTTGCCATTCTCTCATTACCGGCCCGATCCCGGCGGCGGCGTTACGGTTTCGTGAGGCTTTCGAAAGAGGCCCGGACGGGCCAGTGGTTGTTCCGGGCACAAAAGTTCAACAGGCCCGAGGCTTTCCACGTGCATCGCTGAGCCGCGGCTCGCAGCTCGAGCAGGTAGGCGCGGGCCGGGTGACCGGCTTCCAGGCTTTGCAGGGATTCGGTCACGCTACTTAGGATGACGGTCAGTTCGTTATTCAATTCGTGGGCGGCGGCAGCAGCCACGATTCCGGTACGGTCTGTTTTCATGATTGGTTTCTCTAGCGCGTCGTGATTCCGAGCTGCTCTCACCTGTTTTGAGGTTAGCAGGCGCCTGGAGCAAGCAATCTCCGGGAAGTGGTTGATTTTGAAGGGGAAAAAGATTGAACTGGCGGATCGCCGGCTGCTAGCGACGTTTGGAGGATGCGGGGAGGACGGTTGAGCCGGGGGTGCGGCCGGAATCGTTGAAAGCGTCCACGGTGAAACTGTAGTCCACGTCCGCGTTGAGGCTGTGCAGGGTGATCTCAGTCGAGCCTCGCACCTCATAGTTCTGGTAGAGTTTGGCGGGAGAAATGCCGTAGCGCAGGACGTAACCGTCGGCGTCCGGGGCCGCCTGCCAGCGGACGACGGCGGTACGCGAGTCGGCGGGCGAGCGGTGGACTTCGAAAGGCGGCGCGGCGGGCGGTTTGCCACCACCGTTGCCGAAGACGCGCAGGTCGCGAATGGAAAATGGGCCGCCGCCGGGCATGGCGACGTTGGTGATGCGAACGTAGCGCGCTTTCACCGGAGATGGCAGTTCCACGTAATCGTGCGGGGCGTCTTTGCGCGCGGCGCTGCGGCCGGCGAGCGTGGACCAGCGGCGGCCGTCGGCGGAGGCTTCGAGCAGGTAGCGGCTGAACTGGTTGGGTTGGCGTCCGATGATGGTGGAATCCTGCTCGGCGTAGTTCACCTGCACGGCGTGGATGAGGCAGGGTTTGGACAGATCGACGCTCAGCCACTCACCGCGATTGGCGGTGCGCGCGCTCCACCACGTGCGGATGTCTTCGTCGAAGGCCTTTTCGGGAGGGAAGCCGTCCAGGCTGGAAGAGGACTGCGTCCGCTTACCGAAGGAAAGCAGCATCCAGCCGGCGGAGTTGTCGGCGCCCGCGCCGGCGCGGGCATCAGGGAGCAGTTGCGGATAGTCGCCGAACAGGGTGTTCGCGTGCAGCACGCCATCGGAATCGAAATCGGCCGGGAAGAGTCCGAGCCGCCGCTCGAACTGGTGCGTCACCGAGATGGTCATGGTGGCTATGTGCCAGTAGCGGCCCTGCTTGTCCTGGAAGGTGGCGCTGTGGCCGGCGCCGCCGATGAAGCCGGTGGGCTTGTGTGAAAACGGGCTGGAAGGCGCGTAGGTGAACGGGCCGCGCGGCGATCGGGCGGTGTAGACACCGTCGGCATAGGTCTTATATTCCGTGCCGGGCGCGGCGTATTGCAGGAAGTAGATGCCTTTGTGTTTGGTCATCCACGACCCTTCGATCCACGGGCCGTCGTCCAGGTTGTCTTCGCCGCGGCGTTCCCAACCGTGGATCGCGGCGTCGGCGCGGAAGCACTCGAAGGGCTGGCCGAGCGGGCGGAAGTTGTTCTTGGGGTCGAGCTCCATGCCGGAAATGGCGCCGTTGTGCGAGAGGCCGTAATACAGGTAGATGCGGCCATCGTCATCCGCGAAGAGATCGGGATCGCCCACTTTGAAGTCCTGGCTCACCAGCTCCCACCGGCCGTTTTTGGGGTCGGTGGAGCGGTAGAGTCCGATGTCGCAGGCGGTGTAGTAGAGGGCGCCCGAGTACGCCATGACTGCCGGCGCGTAGGCTTCAATCGGCAGGCCGTGGGGGGTGACGAAGGTCCACTCGGCCACGTCCTTGGAATACCAGTAGCCGCCGGATTTGGATGCGAAGAGGTAATAGTCGCCGCCGAAGAGGACCACGGCGGGGTCGGCGGCTTCGCGGCGGCTGGGTGGCTCGGTCATGAAGCGGTAGTCGATGTTGAGGGGGTTGGCGAAAGTGCGCGGCGGCGGAACGCCGGAGCCGGAGAGACTGATGACGCACGCTAGGAGGAGAATGAGAATTATGGTTCGAGCCACGAACCAATCATTCTAGCGGACTACACCGGGCCTAACGGTCTGAAAGGGAGAGCGTCCATACTGTATTATGATCCCGTCACTTCTGCGCGATCTTCGCTATGCGTTGCGGACGCTGGCACGCAACCCCGGATTTGCCTGTGTGTCGGTGCTGGCGCTAGCGCTGGGGATTGGAGCCAACACCGCCATCTTCACGGTAGTGAACTCGGTCCTGCTGCAGCCGCTGCACCTGGCGAAACCGGAGCAACTGGTAGTGCTGCGGGAACGCAACCTCAAAGCCGGGTTTCCGGACTTCTCGATCTCGCCGGGCAATTACCTGGGCTACCGGGACAACAATCACAGCTTCTCGGGAATCACGGCCTTCGCCGGGCAGGGACTAAATATGTCCGGCGCCTCGGCGCCCGAGCGGCTGCGCGGGGCGCGCGTGACGGTGGATTTCTTCGACGTGCTGGGCCGCGCGCCTATTCTGGGGCGGGCATTCACGGCGCAGGAAGGGCAACTGGGGTCGCACCGGGTGGCCATCCTCGGCTATGGGCTGTGGCAGCGGCGGTTCGGCGGAAGCCGCGACGTGCTGGGGACGGTTCTCAAGCTGAATGAGGAGCCATACAGCGTGGTAGGTGTGATGCCGGCCGATTTCCGCACTCCGGACCGCACCGATATCTGGACACCGCTGGCGATGGACCAGGAGAATTGGCAGCAGCGCGGCGGCCACTACCTGCGAGGCATCGGGAGGCTCAAGTCCGGCGCGACGATGGCTGGTGCGCTGGCGGACCTCAACACCATCGCGGCGCGCGCCGAAAAAGAAAACCCCGACAGCAACGCGGGGTGGGATACCACGCTGCGCTCTCTGCAGGAGGCTGCGGTGGGTGATGTCCGTCCGGCGCTGCTGACGCTCTCTGGCGCGGTGGGGTTTGTGCTGCTGATCGCTTGCGTCAACATGGCCAACCTGCTGCTTTCGCGCTCATCGGCGCGGCGCCGGGAGATCGGCATCCGCAGTTCGCTGGGCGCGGGGCGGGCCCGGCTGATCCGCCAGTTGCTGACGGAGAGCGTGCTGCTTTCGGGGATCGGCGCAGCCATCGGCCTCGGGCTGGCCTGGGCGGGCACGCGGCTTCTGGTCAGTCTGAACACCAGCATCC
>PLZX01000217.1 GCA_003152325.1 Bryobacterales bacterium
GACCACCGATTCGCCGGCCGCCAATACAAACAGGGGGATCTTTTCCCAAAGGATCACCATCTGGTTGGCGCGGCGAAGGGGCCACACGTCCAGAAGCAGCAGCACAAAAGGCAGCGTGACCGTCATGGGCTTGGACATCAGGCCCAGGCAGAATGCCGCCCCCACCGGCCAGTACCGCTCCAGCCCAGGCCGCTCCGCATAGCGCGCATAGCACCATAGAGCGAGGCACCAGAAGAGACCGCTCAAAACGTCTTTTCTCTCCGCCACCCACGCCACGGATTCCACATGCATCGGGTGCAGCGCGAACAGGAAGGCCACGAACGCGCTACGCCACAAGGCCCCTGTCATGCGTTTCAGCGCTGCAAACAGCACCAGCGCCGCGAGCGTATGCAGCAGCACGTTGGTCCAATGATGCCATCCGCTCCTCAAACCGAAGAGTTGGCAGTCCGCCATATGCGAAAGCCACGTGAGCGGAAACCAATTCGCGGCCTCTAAAGACTTGAAGGCCCAAACCGTTCCGTCCCACGTGAGACCGGCGCGTACGTGGTTGTTTTCGGTAACGTACTCGGGGTCGTCGAAGTTGACAAACTCAAAGTGCCGGACCTGGTGGTACACGGCAAGCGTGACCACCGCCAGCAGTACGCTGATCCACATTTCGCGCTGCCACCAGGGGACTGCCGGCGGCGGTTTCGTGCCTGTGTCTGGGCTTTCCAATTTGATACCGCTATTTTACCGGGTACGGCAGGCGCGTTGACCCATTCCCATAAAAGATGGGATGGTAGGTACGTGACGCTGGTACTCGCTTCCCAATCGCCGCGCCGCGCAGCGATTCTTCGCCAAGCGGGGATTTCGTTCATGGTTCGCGTGGCGCAGGTCGACGAAACGCCGCTTCCCGGTGAGACGCCCGTCGAGTACGTCGAGCGCCTGGCGGAGCTGAAGGCGGCGGCTGTCGACGCGGCTCCGGACGAGATCGTGATCGGCGCCGATACTACCGTCGTGATCGATGGTGACATGCTCGGCAAGCCCGCGGGCGTCGCCGATGCCTGCCGCATGCTGTCGCTGCTTTCCGGCCGCCGCCACGAAGTCATCACCGGCATCTGCCTTCGCCGCGGCGCCGAGCGCATGGTCGATCACGCGGTCACCGCCGTTTGGTTCGCCCCGATGAGCGAACGCGAAATAGCCGATTACGCTGCCAGCGCTGAGCCTGTAGACAAGGCCGGCGCCTACGCCATTCAGGGCCTCGCTTCCAAGTTCATCACCAGGATCGACGGCTGCTACTTCAACGTGGTGGGCCTGCCCATCGCGCTGTTGTACCGTCATCTCAATTCAGCCGGACGGCCATGGTATTTTGGGTTCGATGCCCATCGAGAATCCGTTTCAGGATCCGCTGCGGTTTGAAAGGCGCGTGCCGGAGTGCGCGATCGTCATCTTAGGCGCCAACGGGGACCTCACCAAGCGCAAACTAATCCCAGCCCTTTACCGCCTCGCCTATGATCGCCGCCTCTCGGCCGGCTTCGCCATTGTGGGCATCTCGCGCACGCCCATGACCGACGACGCGTTCCGCGAAAAGATGTTGGAGGCGGTGAAGCAGTTCTCCGAAGACACCACTTTCGATGCGGACGTATGGAGCGCCTTCGCCAAAGGACTGTATTATGTTTCCGGCGATATCGGTGACGCGGCGCTTTACCAAAGTCTTGGCCAGAAGCTGGCGGAGATCGAAGCGGCGCAACACACCGGTGGGAACGTGCTGTTCTATCTTTCGACGCAGCCGAGCCAGTACGCGCGGGCTGCCCAGGGACTGGGCGCCGCGGGCCTCGGTAAGGGCAACGGGTGGCGGCGGCTGGTCGTGGAGAAGCCGTTCGGGCACGATCTGGCAAGTGCCCGAGAGTTGAGCAACCGGCTGCACGAATCGTTCGATGAATCGGAAGTCTACCGCATCGACCACTATCTCGGTAAAGAGACCGTCCAGAACATCTTGGCGTTTCGCTTCGGCAACGGCATCTTCGAGCCGCTGTGGAATCGCCGGTACGTGAACAACGTGCAAATCACGGGGGCCGAATCCATCGGCGTGGAAGGCCGTGGCGCTTATTACCAGGAAGCCGGCGCGCTGGACGATATGATCCAGAATCATCTGCTGCAGGTGATGGCCACCATTGCCATGGAACCCAGCGCCAGTTTCCGGGCGAATTCCGTGCGCGATGAGCGATCGAAACTGCTGCGGTCGATTCGCCCCATGACTTCGGACGAAGTGCGCCGGAATACCGTGCCGGGGCAGTATGGGCCGGCTCGCATCGGCGGGCAGGACGTGCCGGGATTCCGCCAGGAGCAAGGCGTCGATCCGCAAGCCCAAACCAATACCTACGCCGCCGTCACGCTGTTCGTCGACAACTGGAGGTGGGCGGGAGTGCCGTTTTACGTACGGACCGGCAAACGCCTCGCCAAGCGCGTGACGGAGATCGCGATTCAGTTCAATCCCGCGCCGCTGCACATCTTCGATCAGGATGGGTTGGACAGCGCGCCCAAT
The DNA here is from genome assembly GCA_003152325.1 of Bryobacterales bacterium. GTDB lineage: Bacteria > Acidobacteriota > Terriglobia > Bryobacterales > Bryobacteraceae > PALSA-129. The sequence goes on from PLZX01000217.1 coordinate 2,525, forward strand.
CTCCTGATCGTGCGCATCCAGCCGGAGGAGGGAATTTCGCTGAAGTTCCTTTCGAAGCGTCCGGGCTCGGGGATGATGCTGCGCCCGGTGTCGATGGACTTTAATTACGGCTCGAGCTTCGGCGAACGTTCGCCTTCGGCTTATGAGACGCTGCTGCTCGACGCGATCATCGGCGACGCCACGTTATACACGCGGCAAGACATGGTGGAAGCCAGTTGGTCGGTGGTGGAGCCGATTCAAAACGTGTGGCGGGAAACCAAGTTCGATTTCCCCAACTACGAGTCGGGCACTTGGGGGCCGGCGGCCTCGGATGAAATGCTGGCGCGTTGCGGGCACGCATGGAGGAAGCCGTAATGAGCACTACAGTGGCTCCGGACAAAATCCTGAAGGAGTTGGCGGAGTTGTGGGTCAACACTGCGCAACAAGGGCAGGCCGAAGGCGGCGCGGGAGTGCTGCGGGCCTGTTCGATGACGCTGCTGGTGCTGGCGGAGGAGAGCGAAGATTCGCAGGGCCTGGGCGAGACGATTGCGGCACTCATGCCGGAGCATCCGGCGCGCGCCATTGTGGCGCGGATGAGCGGGCCGGGTGAGCGTTCGCTCACGGAGCGCGTGTATTCCCAGTGCTGGATGCCGTTCGGGCAGAGGAAGCAGATTTGTTGCGAGCAGGTGGAGATTACGGTTTCCGACGCGGCGCTGGCGGATTTGCCGTCGGTGGTGTTGCCGCTGGCCGTGCCGGACCTACCGTTGATTCTCTGGTGCCGCAGCCCGCGATTGGCGGCGATGCCCGAGTTCCTGCCGATCGCCGCCATGGCGCAGAAGGTAGTGATGGACAGTGGCGCCATGAAAGACCCGGCCGCGGCGCTCAAGCTCATAGCGGCGCTGGCCGCGCAAGGCGTGTTGCTCGGCGATCTTTCCTGGACGCGGCTGACGCGCTGGCGGGAGATGCTGGCGCAGGTCTTCGAGAATCAGCAATACCTGGGGCAATTGGTGAAGGTATCTGGCGTGAAAGTGGAGCGCGGCGAGGGGTTCGGCGTTGCCGCGTTGTACATGGCGGTGTGGTTGACGGACTGTTTGGCCGATGCGGGAGTGCATGCGTCATTCGCCGTGGGCCCGGCAGCCGAAGGGGTCTCTCTTCGCGTGGAACTGGTGGGCGAGGGCTTCGCCGCGGAACTGGCGCGCCGCGAAGATCGCATGGTCGTCACGGTGAATGGTTTTTCGCAATGCACCAGCCTGTCCCAGCCCACCGACTACCTGCTGATGCGCGAAGAACTGGGAATCGTGAGGCATGACCCGGTTTTCGAAAGAGCCCTGACCCGTGCGGCAGGGCTCGCGCTGCCTTCGGAGGCGAAATGAGCGTCGATCGGTTCACCGCCGCGGATGCGCAATGGGCTGCCTCTGCGTGCGCTCAGCACATTCTGAGTCTGCTTGAGAAGGCGCTTTCCGAGCAGAACTTCGCGACTCTCGCGGTCTCAGGCGGGACGACCCCGCGGCTCTTGTTCGACGAGCTTGGAGCGGCGCAATTCGAATGGAATCGCGTGCACCTGTTCTGGGTGGACGAGCGCTGCGTGCCGCCCACCGACGATGCCAGCAACTACAAGCTAGTGAATGATCATTTGATCCGCCCGGCGAACATTCCCCCCGGACAGGTGCATCGGATCAAGGGAGAAATCGCCCCGGAACCGGCTGCCGCGGCGTATGCCGGTGATATCCTTTACTTCTTTGGACTAGCGCTAGGTGAGATGCCCCAGTTCGACATCGTGCACCGCGGGATGGGGCCTGACGCGCACTCCGCCAGCCTGTTTCCGGGCGACCCACTGATTGATGACCTCGACGGAATCACTGCCGCCACCTTCGCTCCGCAGTTCAACCAGTGGCGTGTCACGTTGCTGCCGGGGGTCTTGCTGGCCGCAAAGCATACGGTGTTCTTAGTGGCCGGAAAGGATAAAGCGAAGGCAGTGCGGGCAGTCTTTGAGGAACCGTACGATCCGATGAAGTATCCTGCGCAGATTACCACTCATCAAGGCCGCGGCGTCACCTGGTTCCTGGATGAGAAGGCCGCGGCGCTGATGGATTGAAGCGCTCTTACTTCGCCGCGGCTTGCGCCACCGCGGCCTGCTCTTTAAGCACACCGGCCTTGTCGGTGGCTTCCCAACTGAAACTGTCCTCGCTGCGGCCGAAGTGGCCGAAGGCGGCGGTCTTGCGATAGATGGGGCGGCGCAGTCTCAAGTGGTCGATGATGCCGCGCGGCGTAAGTTGAAAATTCTCGCGCACCAATTCGGTGAAACGCGCGTCCGGAATCACGCCGGTGCCGAAGGTGTCCACATAGATCGAAACCGGCTCAGCCACGCCGATGGCGTAGGCCAGTTGCACTTCGCAGCGGGTGGCCAGCTTTGCGGCAACGATGTTCTTGGCAATGTAGCGGGCCATGTAGCAGGCCGAGCGATCCACCTTGGTCGGGTCCTTGCCGGAGAACGCGCNNCCGTGACGGCCCATGCCGCCGTAGGTGTCGACAATGATCTTACGGCCGGTCAGTCCGGTGTCGCCGTGCGGTCCGCCCACCACGAAACGGCCGGTGGGGTTGATGTGATACTTGGTCTGCGAATCGACCATATTGGAGGGAATCACGCAATCGATGATGTACTTCTTCACCTCGCGGCGCAGTTCGTCGGTGGAAACATCGGGACTGTGCTGCGTGGAGATGACCACGGCTTCGATGCGCTTGGGAGTCTTGCCGGCGTATTCCACGCTGACCTGGCTCTTGCCGTCCGGCCGGAGGAATTCGAGCACGCCCTGACGGCGCGCTTCCGAGAGACGCTGCACCAGTTTGTGCGCCATCATGATGGGGAGCGGCATCAACTCCGGGGTTTCGTCGCAGGCAAAGCCGAACATCATGCCCTGGTCGCCGGCGCCGCCGGTATCCACACCCATCGAAATATCGGGCGATTGCGATTGGATCAGGTTGTGCACGCCGCAGGTGTTGCAGTCGAACCCGTAAGTGGCGTCGTTGTACCCGACGTAATCGATAGTGCCGCGGGCGATGCGCGGAACGTCGACGTAAGTGTTGGTCGTGATTTCTCCCGCCACGATGCAGGTGCCGGTGGTGACCAGGACCTCGCACGCCACGCGGCCGGTGGGATCGTCCGTCAGGACCGCGTCCAGTACGGCGTCTGAAATCTGGTCGGCGATCTTATCCGGATGGCCTTCGGTTACGGATTCCGACGTAAATAAATGCTTTTGAGTATCTGGCAAGTGAACCTCCCTGGTGCGTTTGTGATTCAATTCTAATACCGATAGTGATCGGCCTTGTAGGGGCCTTCCGGCGGCACGCCGAGATACTCGGCCTGCTTGGCGCTGAGCGTGGTGAGTTTCACGCCAATCTTCTCCAGGTGCAGCCGCGCCACTTCCTCATCCAGCTTCTTGGGCAGCGTGTAAACGCCGGCCTTGTAAGCGTCGCGGTTCTTCCAGAGATCGAGCTGGGCCAGCGTCTGGTTGGAGAAGCTGTTGCTCATCACGAAGCTGGGATGGCCGGTCGCGCACCCCAGATTGACCAGCCGTCCCTCGGCCAGCAGGAAAATGCTCTGGCCCTTTGGGAACGTATACATGTCCACCTGCGGTTTGATGTTGGTCTTTTTTGCGGGTGAGGCGTTGAGGCGGTCCATCTGGATTTCGTTATCGAAGTGGCCGATGTT
>PLZX01000006.1 GCA_003152325.1 Bryobacterales bacterium
GTGCGCCTCACCGTGGACGGCCAGACCTATAGCCAGCCGGTCACTATCAAACCGGATCCACGCGGCGCACCCAGCGGTGCGAGTGACGGTTCGGGCGGCGGCAACTGAATAGCGAAGACGCTCGCAGGCCCTGAAAAAAACCGCGTGAAAGCCAGCGCCTCGGCGCCAGACCGACCGTCAGCGAAACCATGACGCTGCGTCCAGGCAGCGTATTGATCAGATCGTTCGGACTCGCCGCGAAGGGCACAGCCAGCGTCGGCTTTGTGGCTGCCGATATGCCGACAATGTTCTGATTGTTGAAAAGGTTGTTGGTGATCGCCTGGTCCTAGAGGCAGTTTCACCAGCTTGAGATGGGCGCGAGTGGTTCGTTGACGCATCCGCACGGGGGAACTGCTGCGGCTCCGTTCCAAGGAACGTCGAGCGCAAGCGTCAAATCAGATATGAAATGTTGACCCCTCAGTAATTAAGCCGTAACAAATCGGCGGCTAATATTGGAGGATCAACTCAACGTCTGTCTGGGAGCCTACCGTGAAAAATACGACTTTGCATCCACGCCGCCATGCGTTCACGCTCTGCCTGTGTGTCTTTCTGTGCGCTCTTGGTTCAGCCACCCTGTACGCGCAATCGGGCGACAACTCTGCAACCTTGAGCGGGTCCGTTCTGGATGTCACCGGACGGGCCATTGCAAACGCCGCGATCTCGGTCACCAATGAAGCCGGTGGGACTGCCCACCAGACGACTGCCGATGGTGAAGGAAAATTTTCGATCACCGGCCTGCCGGAAGGTTCTTATATGGTAGTGGCCGCCGCACCTAGTTTTTCGATCAGCCGGCGAACCGGCGTGAAGCTTACCGCGGGAAAGCCCGAAACGATATCTATGTCGCTTGACGTCAGCGAATTGGCGCAAAGCATCACGGTAGAAGGCTCGGTTTCCATCGCGGCCGAAATGGCGCCGTCGCAGAACACCCTGGAAGCCCGCTCCGCCAAGTCAGAGATCAGCCCGGAGTATATCCAGAATTTCGCTTCGCCGGTCGCTGACTACACCGAGTTGCTCAACAATTCGCCCGGCACTTTCAGCGTCAATCCGAATGGCGTCGGACTGGGCGATAGCAAGACCTATTTCCGCGGCTTCAAGGATGGTCAGTACACCATGCAGGCTGACGGCATCCCCTTCAACGATACCAACGATCCCACTCACCACTCCTGGGCATTCTTCCCGAGCCAGTTCATTGCCGGCGTCGATTTCGACCGCAGCCCAGGGTCGGCCTCTTCTATCGGCCCCACGAATTTCGGCGGAACCGTAAACCTGTTGTCGCGCAGCGTGTCGTACTCGCCCGATATTCGGGTGACCGGCTCGTACGGCTCCTTCAATACCCGTATGCTTGCCCTGGATTTCGACTCCGGAACGTTTGGCCCGGACAAGAAATCGAGTTTGACGATCAACGTGCACCAGATGCTGTCGGATGGCTATCAGACCTATAACCGTCAGAAGCGCGTCGCCGGGTTCATCAAGTATCAATACCGGCTGAACAGCCGGACCACCTTCACGGTGTTCTCCGGCCTGGTCGACTTGTGGACCAACACCCCCAACTTGAAGGGTCCTTCGCGCGCCCAGATCGCTCTGTTCGGAGACAACTACTTGCTGAGTGGCGATCCCTCTCAACCGAATTATTACGGCTATAACTTCTACCACGTGCAAACCGATTTTTCATATATCGGGGTCACCTCGGACTTCGGCCATGGCTGGAAGTTAGATAACAAGATTTACACTTACCGCTACTGGAACAAGCAGAACTACAACAATCCAAGCCTCGGGTCGAATGGCCTGTTCAGCACCTCCGGCAGCATCACCGCGACCAGCGGGGTCGACAAGTTGAACGGCTACCGCAAGGTCGGTGACATCAGCACCTTGAGTTGGGAATCGACCCGCGGCACCCTTCGTACGGGCCTGTGGTTCGAATGGGCATATACCGACCGCTACCAGACCCCGACCGATCCGCGTACTTGGGTGGACGCCGCACTGCCGAACTTCCATGAGAACTTCGTTACCAAGTCGACGCAGCCGTTCGTCGAGTATGAATACCGGGTCACCCGCGATTTCAGCGTGACCGCCGGCGTGAAGCTCGCCGATTACATCATGGACCTCACGCAATTTGCCGATAACGGCAAGACCGTGGGTAGTCTTGGCGGCGCGCCGAGCGTGTATCATTCTGCGAATTACCACAGCTGGATGCCTTCGGCGGATGCTCGCTATCGGATCAGGCCCAACTTGACGGTGTACGCGCAGTTCGGCACGGGCAGCAACATTCCGCCGAGCAGTGTGTTTGACTCGAAAGGCGCCCAGGTGGCGGTTCTGCCCAGGCCCACAGCGGTCAAGACCTACCAGGTAGGCTCAGTTGTGAAGTACAACCGGTGGACGCTCGGGGTGGACGCCTATTATAGCCACTTCCAAAACCCCTACTCTTCGTACCTGGACACAACCGGCGAGTCCTTCTTCTATCAGACCGGTCCATCGAACACCAAGGGTGTCGAAGCAGAGGGCAACATCGTGATCGGTCACGGACTGAGTTTGTACCTGAACGGAACGATGGGTGTGGCCAAGTACCAGGGTGGCCCGCAGTATGCAAACGGAGGG